>NZ_LOYP01000049.1:0-197753 GCF_001526365.1 Burkholderia sp. MSMB1835 | reverse complement strand
ACATCAAGGACCCGACGCAGAACATCGTGTGGGTCACGCCCGAAGGCGGCGGCGGGCCGAATTACCCGAACATGTAACGCAACGCATCCCCGCGCCTTGCGGGCGCGAACGAACCGGAGTGAGACGATGAGCAATGCAGCGAAGGAAGTCGTGGTGGTGAGCGGTGTCCGTACCGCGATCGGCGATTTCGGCGGGAGCCTGAAGGATTTCTCGCCGACCGACCTCGGCGCGAAGGTCGTCGCCGAAGTGCTGGCGCGCGCGAACGTGCCGGGCGATTCGGTTGGGCATGTCGTGTTCGGCCATGTCGTGAACACCGAGCCGAAGGACATGTATCTCGCGCGCGTGGCGGCGATCAACGGCGGCGTCGCGCAGCACACGCCGGCGCTCACCGTGAACCGCCTGTGCGGCTCCGGCCTGCAGGCGATCGTGTCGGCCGCGCAGACGATCATGCTCGGCGACGCCGACGTCGCGATCGGCGGCGGTTCGGAGAGCATGAGCCGTGCGCCGTACACCGTGCCGGCCGCGCGCTTCGGCCAGCGCATGGGCGACGCGAAGCTCGTCGACATGATGCTCGGCGCGCTGCACGACCCGTTCCAGACGATCCACATGGGCGTGACGGCCGAGAATGTCGCCCGCAAGTACGACATCTCGCGTGACGCGCAGGACGCACTGGCGCTCGAATCGCATCGTCGCGCGGCGCGCGCGATCGCGGAAGGGCGCTTCAAGGATCAGATCCTGCCGATCTCGATCCGCACGAAGAAGGGAGAAGTCGCGTTCGACACCGACGAGCACGTGCGGCACGACGCGAGCGCGGACGATTTCACGAAGCTCAAGCCGGTGTTCGTGAAGGAGAACGGCACCGTGACGGCCGGCAACGCGTCGGGCATCAACGATGCGGCCGCTGCCGTGCTGATGATGAGCGCGGACGCCGCGCGCGCGCAGGGCGTGAAGCCGCTCGCTCGCCTCGTCGCGTATGCGCACGCGGGCGTCGATCCTGCGTACATGGGCATCGGTCCGGTGCCGGCCACGCAGAAGGCGCTCGAACGCGCGGGCCTGAAGATCGCCGATCTCGACGTGATCGAAGCCAACGAGGCGTTCGCCGCGCAGGCCTGCGCGGTCACGCAGGAACTCGGCCTCGATCCCGCGAAGGTCAACCCGAACGGCTCGGGCATCTCGCTCGGTCACCCGATCGGCGCGACCGGCGCGCTGATCACGGTGAAGGCGCTGTACGAACTGAAGCGTATCGGCGGCCGTTACGCGCTCGTGACGATGTGCATCGGCGGTGGCCAGGGGATTGCCGCGATCTTCGAGAACATCTGATAATCGAGCGCTCCGCACCCGAACACACAGGAATCGTCATGACCATCGAAACCGTTGGCGTCGTAGGCGCCGGAACCATGGGCAACGGCATTGCGCAGACTGCGGCCGTTGCCGGACTCAACGTCGTGATGATCGACGTCAGCGACGCCGCGCTCGACAAGGGTCTCGCGACGCTGAAGGGCAGCCTCGAGCGGCTCGTGTCGAAGGACAAGCTCGACGCGGCCGCACGCGATGCGGCGCTCGCGCGCATCGCGACGTCGACCGACTACGCGAAGCTCGCGGCGGTCGACATCGTGATCGAAGCGGCGACCGAGAACGTCGAGCTGAAGGGCCGCATCCTGAAGCAGATCGAGTCGGTCGCGCGGCCCGACGCGATCATCGCGACCAATACGTCGTCGATCTCGATCACCGCGCTCGCGGCGCCGCTCGCCGATCCGTCGCGTTTCGTCGGCATGCATTTCTTCAACCCGGTGCCGCTGATGCCGCTCGTCGAGATCATCCGCGGGCTGCAGACGAGCGACGCGACCGCGTCGGCCGTGCGCGCGCTGACCGAGCGTTTCGACAAATCGCCGATCGGCGTGCGCAATTCGCCGGGCTTCGTCGTGAACCGGATCCTGGTGCCGATGATCAACGAAGCGTTCTTCGTGCTTGCGGAAGGCATCGCGTCGGCCGAGGAGATCGACGCGGGGATGAAGCTCGGTGCCAATCATCCGATCGGGCCGCTCGCGCTCGCGGATCTCGTCGGGCTCGACGTCTGCCTCGCGGTGATGGACGTGTTCCTGAAGGACTTCGGGGATCCGAAGTATCGCGCGTGCCCGCTGCTGCGCGAGATGGTGTCGGCGGGGCGCCTCGGGCGGAAGACGGGACGCGGGGTGTACGACTACGGCAAGTAAGCGGCAAACCATGCCGATTCGTGCGGCCGCCTTCGGGCGGCCGCTTGCATTGAAGGGCGCGGCTACGCGTCGAGTACCGACAGGTCTCGCGGCAGCCCCCGCTTGAACATCGCGAGAAGCTGCCGCGCCGCCTTCGGCGGCAACGTGATCGCATGGCGCACGGCCGCCGCGATCTGGATCATCATCAGTTCCGCGAATGCGCTGCGTTGCGCGCGGGTCGTGTCGGGCGCGACTTCCGCCAGCGCATCCGCGAACAGTCCGGCCAGGAATTCGCCGTCCGCGCGATCCAGTTCCTGCAGCGCGCGATCGGCCTGCGTCGCGCGCCAGATGTCGCGCATCAGCGGCTCGTCGACGAACATCCGGTAGTAGCTGTCCGTGATGCGTGCGAGCGTGCCGTGCAGGTCGTCGAGCGTCTTCATCGTGGCGAGATCGCGCCGCACGCAGTCGTGGCCAACCTCGTTGTAGCGCTCCGCGAGCGTGCCGATCACGGCCGCCTTGTCCGGAAAGTACTGATACAGCGACCCGAACGAAATGCCCGTGCGTTCGACGATGTCGCTCATCCGGAACGCGTCGCAACCTTTCTCGATCATCACTTCCGATGCGCACGCGAGGATGCGCTCGAACCGCTCGCGGCTGCGCTGCTGCGTCGGTACCAGCCGCGCACGCGCCGGCGCGTCCGCCGCCGTGTCGGGCTCGTCGCTCTGCCCCGATTTTTGCCGGCCCATGCCGCCTCCCGAAAAACTTGACGTTGTTAATGCGAGAGTCTATCGTGTTTTTAAAACGCGAGATATTCTCGTGTTTTTTCCAAAAGGAGACGCACATGTCGGCACTTCCCATCCTCATCGTCGGCGGTTCGGGCAAGACGGGCGCCCGCGTCGATGCCCGGCTGCGCACGCGCGGCCTCGCGACGCGACCGGTGTCGCGCACGTCGGCGGTCCGCTTCGACTGGACGGCGCCCGACACGTGGCCGGCCGCGCTCGATGGCGTGTCGGCCGCTTACGTGACGTACCAGCCCGATCTGGCCGTCGACGGTGCGGTGGACGCGATCGCCGGATTCGCGCGGCGCGCGCGGGACAGCGGCGTCGAACGCGTGGTGCTGCTGTCCGGGCGCGGCGAGCCGCGTGCGCAGGCCGCCGAGGCTGCGTTGCAGGCGTCGGGCGTGGGCTGGGGTGTCGTGCGTGCAAGCTGGTTCAACCAGAACTTCTCCGAAGGCTATCTGCTCGACGGCGTGCTGGCCGGCGAAGTCGCGTTGCCGGCCGGCGCGGTGCCCGAGCCGTTCGTCGATGCGGACGACATCGCTGACGTGGCCGTGGCCGCGCTCACCGATGCGCGGTTCGCGGACCGCGTGATCGAGGTCACGGGCCCGCGCGCACTGACGTTCGCCGAAGCGGTCGGCGAAATCGCACGGGCTGCCGGGCGGCCGATCGCCTATCGCGAGATTGCGCACGACGCGTTCGTCGCGGGGCTGCGCGAGGTCGGCGTGCCGGCGCCGATCGTCGCGCTGCTCGACGACCTGTTCGACGTGGTGCTCGACGGACGCAACAGCGCGGTGACGCACGGCGTCGAGGCCACGCTCGGGCGCCCGGCGCGCGATTTCGCCGACTATGCGCGTGCGGCCGCCGCGACCGGCGTGTGGAGCGCCCGACCGTGATCGCGTTCGTGACTTCAGCTTTATTGTGAGGGGCCGCTCTGGGCTGCGGGGTTGATGGCCGGCGTGTACGTCGCGTTTTCGACGTTCGTGACGATGTCGGTCGGACGGCTCGCGCCGCCGGCCGGCGCGGCCGCGATGAACGCGATGAACGTCGACATCGCGCGTTCGTCGTTCATGCCGCTGTTCCTCGGCACGACGCTGATGGCGCTCGCGCTCGTCGTGATCGCGCTGGTCGATCGCGACTCGCCGGGCGCGATGGCCGCGCTCACCGGCGGCGTGCTGTACGGGTTAGGCATGTTCGCGGTGACGCTGGCCGTCAACGTGCCGCTCAACGATGCGCTCGCCGCGGCCGATCCGGCCACGACGCACGGCGCGGCGCTGTGGGCGCGCTACCTGCACGACTGGACGAGGTGGAATCACGTGCGCACGGTGGCGTCGGCGGCTGCGTGCGTGTCTTTTATCGCAGGGATTGCGGCGCGGTAGCGCCGCGCCGATCCGCGCGCTACAGCAACCGCTCGGAGAGCACGCGGAACGCGACGTCGGGAACGACGAAGCACATCGGCTCGCCGGTGGCGCCGATGCGTGCGAGGAAGTCGCTCTCTCCCACGGGGCCGACCGTCTTCAGCGGCCGGACGGCGTCGACGTCGATCGGCAGGTCGATCGACGCGTACGCAAGGCGATCGCAGTCAGCGACATGCGCGATCGCCGAGTGCTGCAGCGACACGGATGCGACGGCAGCGCGCCAGTCGCTGAAGAACGGCGCGAACGCGTCGGGCAGCGTTCGATCGTCCGACGCTTGCGCCGTGCAGCGGAAGTCGGGCGCGCTGCCACCGCTTCCGGCCAGCAGCGTGTCGTAGCGTCCGTCGCGTACCGCATGCGTAAAGGGCCGCGCGAGATGCGACGGCAGCGCGTCGCTGAAAAGCCGGCTGCCGAGCGCATAGAGCGGGTGGTCGAACACGTTCTTCACGAACAGCACGGTGCGCTCCGCCGGCGCGCCGTCCGGCAGCGCGTCGACGTAGAGTCGCCAGTTGCTCTGCAGCGGCGACGGAAAGACGCGCCGCAGCGGGCCGGCGAGCCGCGGACCGAAGTGCCGGTGCCGGTAGGTGAGCGTCGTGAACAGCGTGCGGCCGCCGCGGCTCGCGAGCGTGACGCCGCGCGGCACGAGGTGTGCGACGGCCGCGACATCGACGACCCACGTGCAATACACGACATGCTCGACGTCGCTCGCGAGCTGCAGGAACGGTAGCCGCGACAGCAGCGTGCGGCGTGCGCGCAACAGCGAGCCGCTCGCGACGATCCGGTTGGCGATCCGGCCGGCGAGGCCGGTGGACGGGTAAACGAAGGCGTTATCGTAGCGCATGGGCGGCATTGTGCCGGGCTTGTCGCGTGCGCGGAAGAGGGGGGGCAGCGTCGTTGGCCGAACCGCGTGCGGTTGCCGGGCGCCGCCGCATGGTGCTGCTCGTGCGAGGGATCCGGCCGGCCGGTCTTCACGCGTGACGCACGCGTGCGGATGACCGATCGCAACCGGCGTTGCGGATCGAATGCGGATGTCAGCGCGCCGGAATCGACGGAAAAATTGCCGTCGCCCCGCACGTACCGGAGATGTGGGAGCGCTCCAGCGATCCCGCCACGATTCATTCCGGCTCGGGTTCGTGCATCCGTTGCCGCGACACGTTCAACCAACGCGCGATCCTGCCGCCCGCGAGTTGCCACTCGAACGGATTGCGGAAGTCGAACGTGTACAGTTCGCGTCGAAGGTACGGCCAGCACCCCCGTAGACTCCGGGACACCCGCGCGCGCTCGATGCGCGAGGGCCGCCACGTGTCGTGCCAGGGGAAGTTCGTCGCGATACTCGAGCGCCGTCGCGGTAACCGGAAATTGAGCGCATACGCGTACCGCGGCTGGTCCGAGATGTTGGCCCCCGCGGCATGCAGCGTGCGCCCCGCATGCACGGTGCAGTCTCCCGGCATCAACGGACACGCCACGGCGCGTGCCGGATCGAATCCGCCGACACACTCGAGCCCATGGGCGGTCACGTCGCCCCCGAGCGGTGCATGCGGAAGGACGTCGTACCGATGCGATCCGGGGATGAACTGCATGCACCCGTTGTCGATCGACACGGCTTGCAACGGAATCCAGAAGTTGATTTCGCGATGGTCGATGCGCGCGTCGGTAAACGCGTCGTCCTGATGCCATGGCGTCACGGTGTCCGTATGCGCCTGCTTCAGGAAAAAACTGTCGCCGGCGAAACGAACGTTCGGGCCGAGCAGCGTCTTGGCGATATCGAACGCGGCGCGGCGGATACGGAGCCTCGATAGCCGACGCTCGAAATAGGATGCCCAGTGGAGTTGGAGCAGTTGAGGCTCGAAATCGCGCCCATTCGACTCGGGATAGAAATCGAACATCAGGCCCTCGGCGTAGCCCGTGCGGCCGCCGAGCAGACGATGGCCGATTTCGCGCAAGTCTTCGATCTCCGAGGTGTCGATCAGCCCGTTGATGACCGCAAAGCCGTCGTGATGGAACCGGGACCGAAGATGGGCTTGCATTGGAGCCTTGACGATGAGTTCACGGATCGCGAAGCGATGCAGACGGCCTCTTTTTCGATTTTCGTATTTTCGCGCGGGACGCTTCTGTTCGATATCTTACGTTGATTGCCGACGGCGGAGCAGCCGACGAGGCGTCTGCGGGTGTCCGGCGACCTGGCCGCGCGGGCGCGCAATCGCCGGGCGACGCGGCATGGTCGGGCTCGCGCGAGGTATTTCGATGGCCGGTCTCGACGCGTGACGCACGTGCGCGAAAGCCGGCCGTTCGCGCGTCAGTACCCCGACCCGCCGCCGCCCTGATCCGTGACGATCGCCACCCCCGAACTCGTGCCGAGCCGGGTCGCGCCGGCCTCGAGCATCGCGAGCGCGGCCGCGCGGTCGCGTACGCCGCCCGACGCCTTCACGCCGAGCGTCGGCCCGACCGTGCGGCGCATCAGCGCGACATCCGCGAGGGTCGCGCCGCCATGGCCGAACCCGGTCGACGTCTTCACGAACGCGACGCCGAGATCGCGGCACATCTCGCACACGCGCACCTTCTCGTCGTCGGTCAACAATCCCGTTTCGAGGATCACCTTGAGCGGCACCGTGCCGCAGGCGCGGTGCACGGCGTCGATGTCGGCCTTCACGTCGTCGACGCGGCCGCTTTTCAGCGCGCCGATGTTGATCACCATGTCGATCTCGCCGGCGCCCGCCGCGATCGCGACGGTGGCTTCGAATGCCTTCGCGGCGGACAGCCCCGCGCCGAGCGGAAAGCCGACCACGGCACAGACGAGCACGCCGGTATCGGCCAGTTCGCGCGCGGCGAGCGGCACGTTCGCCGAATTCACGCAGACCGAGTAAAAGCGATGCTCGGCCGCCTGGCGGCAGAGTTCGCGGATCTGCGCGTCGCTCGCATCGGGCGCGAGCAGCGTGTGATCGATGGTTTGGGCGAGTTGGGCGTTGGAAAGCGGCATGTGTCAGGACTCCACGGATCGTGTGCGGAAAGGGCACACGGAAAGTTGATGTTTTCACATCGGTTTGTTACAAATACGACATTCCGGCCGGGCCTGCGCGCCCGGCACGATGAGCGACTCACGCGACGGGCACGCAGGATACAGGCATGGAAACAAAGAAGGGCGAACGGATCAAGACATTGATGAACGTGCTGCAAGGGCAGAACGCGATTCATCTGCGGGAAGTCGCCGAACTGTTCGGCGTGTCCGAAATGACGATCCGCCGCGATCTCGCGGACAACCCGCACGGCCTCAGCCTGATCGGCGGCTACGTGACGCGCCATTTCGCCGCGCAGCGCAGCGACATCGGCGAATACCTGATCAGCGCCGAGAACAACCGGCAGACCGAGGAGAAGCGCCGCATCGGCAAGCTGGCCGCGCAGTTCGTGACGACCGGCGACACGATCTTCGTCGACTGCGGGTCGACCACGCCGTTCGTCGTCGATTTCATTCCGGACGACCTCGAATTCACGGCGGTCTGCAATTCGCTGAACGTGTTCGCGAAGCTGCAGCAAAAGCCGCATTGCAACGTGATCCTGTGCGGCGGCGCGTATCACCGCCAGAACATGGTGTTCGAATCGGTCGCCGAAACGGGCATCCTCGATTCGGTGCGCGTGTCGAAGGCGTTCATCTCGGCGGCCGGCGTGAGCGACCGCTGCGGCGTCACGTGCTTCAACTTCCACGAAGTCGATGCGAAGAAGAAGGTGATGGCGCGCGCGCAGAACCGCTTCCTGCTGGTCGATCACACGAAGTTCGACGAAGTGCGCGCGGCCTATTTCGCCGAACTGACCGATTTCAACTACGTGATCTCCGACGGGCAACTGAGCCGCCGCTACGAAACGGCGATCCGCGAACACGGGATCGCGCTCGTGACCTGATGCGCCGCGGGCGTGCAGCGCGCCGAGCGTCGCGCTATTCATCGCGTCGAGCATCGCGCGCTTCCGCCGCGCTCAAGTAGCCGGTGACCACTTCGAAGCGGCGCGACGCGCCCGGCGCCAGCGCCGCGACGTGACCCTTGCGGCGTTCGGCTTCGTAACCTTCCGGCTCGCAGGTCGACGGCAGCGCGAACGCGGCGACCTGCTGATCCGCATTGTGCAGGATCCAGCGCGTCGCATGCGGGAATTGCGCGGGGCGGTACGCGGTATGGAACGCGCCGCCGTCCGGATGCGCGAGCCGGAAATGCGCGACGCCGTCGGCATCCGTTGCCACGTCGTTCATGAAGAACACGATCTCGGGGTCGTACAGCGCGGGCGCATCGAGCGTCGCGAGCCGCGCCGGATCGCGCGCGAGCGTGGCCGTGTAGTCGCGCCACGCGGCGGTCGGCTTCACATGCGCGGGCACGCTGTCGCGCAACCGCACGCCGCCGTGCGGGAGCGATTGCACGAAGCGGCCGCCCGGCACGTACGCATAGTTCAGGTGGGCCATGTACATCAGGTCCATCGGCGCGCCGCCGAGATTCGTCACGTCCATCGCGATCGTCATCCGCGCATCGTGCTCCGTCAGCCGCACCGACGGACACGCGACGTAGTGGCTGCCGAAGCCCTGCACGTACTCGTATTCGCCGGCCACTTCGACTGTCGCGCCGCGCGCATCCGTGCCGACGACCAGGCTCGCGCGATCCATCGGCGCGCACGGCATCTCGCCGTGCAGCGCGTGCGTGTCGTCCGGCCCCGGGCAGCCGTTGCGCAGCAGCCCGCTGTGGAACATGAAGCAGCCATAGGTATCGACGATCGACGTCGCGCGCCTCGGCTGCCGGAACATGTGCTTCATCGTCAGGTCGCGACCGTCGAATTCGGCGGCCCAGATCATCTGGCCGAGATACGGCAGCACGACGAGATGGCCGCGGCGGTTCTCGAGCTTCAGCGCCTCGACGCCGGACGGATACGCGAACGCGGTGACGGTGATGCCGTCAGTGCGGTACAGCGTGCGCGGTGCTTCGCGGAAGTCGTCGCGCCGCAGTTCGATCTCGCCGCGCATGGTCAGGCTCCCGACGTGTGGCGCGTCGCGGCGTAGCGCGCGGACGTGTGGCCGTCGGCCGCCGCGTCGGGCGTGGCCGCCGGCAGATGACGCAGGCAGTAGAAGCCGTAGTAGACGATCACGACGAAGCACGCGAGCGGCACGACGAACGCGAGCTGCATGTTGCCGCCCGTGTGATCGGAGATCAGCCCCTGGATCAGCGGCACGACCGCGCCGCCGACGATGCTCATCACGAGGATCGAGCCGCCGTATTCGGTGTCCTTGCCGAGGCCGTCGATCGTCAGCCCGTAGATCGTCGGCCAGCACGGGCCGAGGAAGATGCTCACGCACACGGCCGCATACACGGCCGTGATGTTGTGCACGCCGATCGTGTACGCGAGCAGCGCGATGCACAGGATGCCGTAGACGATCAGCACCTTGGCCGGGCCGACGCGCTTCATCACGAGCGTCGCGACCAGCTTGCCGACGAAGAACGCGAAGAAGGTCGCGAGCAGGTAGCGCGACGCGCCGCGCTCGGTGAGGCCGCCGATCTGCATCGCGAGCCGGATCGTGAAGCTCCACACGCCGACCTGCGCGCCGACGTACAGGAACTGTGCGACCACGCCCGCGACGAAGCGCCGGTTGCCGAACAGGCGCGCGAGCGTGCCGCGCGCGTCGATCCGGTGCGCGACCGTGCTCGCGCCGTTGCCCTTGCACGCCGGGTACGGCGTGAGCGCGAACACGACGAATACGGCGGCGAGCACGACGATCAGCCACTTGTACGGTTCGAGCGTGGCCTGGATCATCGCGAGCTGGTGCGTGTGGGCTTCGGCGGCCGACATCGCCGCGAGCTGTGCATGCGACGCGTCGCCTTCCTTGAAGATCAGGAAGCTGCCCATGTAGACGCCGGCCATCGCGCCGAACGGATAGAACGTCTGCGAGATGTTCAGCCGCCGCGTGCTGGTGTCGCGCGGGCCCATCAGCGTCGAATACGAGTTCGACGCCGTTTCGAGGAACGACAGGCCTGCGGCGATCACGAACAGCGCGACGAGGAACATCCCGTACTTCGCCATCGACGCGGCCGGGAAGAACAGCAGGCAGCCGGTCGTGTAGAGCAGCAGGCCGACGAGGATCGTCGTCTTGTAGCTGAACTTCTTCACGACGGTCGCGGCCGGAATCGCGAGGAAGAAGTAGCCGAGATAGAACGCGGACTGCACGAACGCCGATTCGAAATCGGACAGGAAGAACGATTTCTTGAACTGCGCGATCAGCACGTCGTTCAGGTTCGCGGCAGTGCCCCACAGCGCGAACAGGCAGCACAGCAGCGTAAACGCGAAGAGCGGCGTGCGGTTCAGGTAATAGCCGTCGGGTGTGTGTTCGATCCGGGTTCGGCTCATGGGTGTCTCCTTCCCAATGTCTCGTCGATGAAGGCGCCGGTCAGAAGCCGGCGTCGCGGAGGAAGCGTTCGAACGTCGCAGCGTCGGCGTACGACTTCTGCGTGCCGAGGCCCGTGACCGAATGCGCGGCATAGGCGGACGCGTAACGCATCGCGTCGACGGCGTCGCGCGACGCGGCATAGCAGCGCGCGAAGCAGCCGATATACGCATCGCCGGCGCCCGTCGTATCGCGCGCGTCGACCGGCACGCCCGGCACGTGGCGCGCGCCGTCGCGCGACACCAGCAGCGAACCCTTGTCGCCGAGCGTGACGAGCACGTGCTTGAGCCCGCGCGCGACCAGCGTTTCGGCGGCCCGGGTCGCGCTGTCGCGCGAATCGACCGGCATGCCCGACACGATCGCGAGCTCGGTCTCGTTCGGCACGAAGAATTCGACGGAACGGATGCGCTCGAAATCGAGGTCGGCGACGGCCGGGGCCGGGTTCAGCAACACGGGAATGCCGTGCCGTGCGCCGAATTCGACCGCGTGATAGACGGTGTCGAGCTCGATTTCGAGCTGCAGCACGATCAACGCGCAGTCGGCGAGCATCGGCGCGGCCGCGTCGATGTCGGCCGGTCGCAGATGGCGGTTCGCGCCCTTGACGATCAGGATGCTGTTGCTCGAATCGGGCTCGACGAAGATCGGCGCGACGCCGCTCGGCACGCCGGCGACCTTGCGCACGTGCGTGGTGTCGATGCCTTCGCGCTCGAAGTTGCGGATCGTGGTGTCGGCGAACACGTCGTCGCCGACCTTCGTGACCATCACGACGCGCGCGCCGAGGCGCGCGGCCGCGACGGCCTGGTTCGCGCCCTTGCCGCCGCAGCCGAGCTCGAAGTTCGGCGCCTCGAGCGTTTCGCCCCGGGCGGGCATGCGCGTGACATAGGTCACGAGGTCGACCATGTTGCTGCCGATGACGGCGATCGTCTCCATCTGCGTCTCTTCCTTGGTATGGGGGCGCCGCGCGCGTGGTCGGCGGCGGCTCGTGAATGTGATAATAAAATCACATTAAATGTGAAAATGCAATCCTATGATGTTAGAAGGGTCACTTGTGGGGGCGGGAATCCGGTCGGACGAATTGTTCGTTCCGCCGCGTTGGAGCGGGTTCGGATTCATCGGGGGAGCGCTGGGAGTCGTTCCGCGAACGATGTCGCGTTCTCCTGTTTCGTTGCGCGGCGCGATGCGAGCCATGTCGCGCACTTCGCGGCCGTACGCCACGATGACCGGCCGATTACCGTTTTGTTATCCACGCCGTTTACGCCTGCACGGTGAGCGGCCGCGTCGCCGTTTCCGGGTAACATCGCCCGATGTCCCCATGCAAGCGACGGAGCCGGCCATGCGCATCCTGATAGTCGAAGACGAACCGAAGACGGGCGCGTACCTGAAGAAGGGGCTCGAGGAATCGGGCTTCAGCGTCGATCTCGCGAAGGACGGCGGCGAAGGGCTGACGCTCGCGCAGGAAGAGCGTTACGACGTGATCGTGCTCGACGTGATGCTGCCCGTGCTCGACGGCTGGGGCGTGCTCAAGCGGCTGCGCGACACGCACACGACGCCGGTGCTGTTCCTGACCGCGCGCGACGACGTGCAGGACCGCGTGCACGGCCTCGAACTCGGCGCCGACGACTATCTCGTGAAGCCGTTCGCGTTCGTCGAGCTGCTCGCCCGCATCCGCACGCTCGCGCGTCGCGGGCCGCCGCGCGAGACCGAACGCCTGACGGTCGGCGATCTGGACATCGACGTGGTGCGCCGCCGCGTGAAGCGCGGCGCCACGCGGATCGACCTCACGCCGCGCGAATTCTCGCTGCTGCAACTGCTCGCGCGCCGGCAGGGCGAGGTGCTGAGCCGGACGCAGATCGCCTCGTACGTGTGGGACATGAATTTCGACAGCGACACCAACGTCGTCGAGGTCGCGATCCGGCGCCTGCGCGCGAAGATCGACGACGCGTTCCCGGTCAAGCTGATCCATACCGTGCGCGGCGTCGGCTACGTGCTCGAACCGAAGGACGACGCATGACGCGCCCGCGCTCGCTGGCCGCGACGCTCGCGCTCGCGTTCGCCGCGACCACGCTCGCCGCGTTCGCGCTCGTCGGTGCGTATGTGTATGCGGGCCTCGAGCGGCAGGTGAATACGCAGGACGATCTCGACATCGTGCTGGCCGCGCGTCACACGCGCCGGCTCGCGGGCGAGCTCGAGTCGCTCGATGCGGTTCGCACGCACGCGGAGCGGCTGACGAGCCAGGTGCTGGGCAACGAGGCGCTGTCGATGGCCGCCGTCGATGCGCGGGGCGACGTGCTTGCACGTCACAACGTCCGGCTCGCTGCACCCGACGATGCGCCTGCGGCCGCATCGGTTCCGCTGGCCGACGCGCAATTGTTCGCGCCGCACGCGGTGCCGGTTCCCGCGAACGACCGGATCACGGCCGACCGACTCGTCACGTGGACCGCCGACGGCGGCACGCCGATGCGCGGCGTCGTGATCGAGGCCACGCTCGGCGACCGCACGCCGATCCGCATCGCGATCGCCCGCAACATGCGCGACCGGGCCGATCTGCTCGACGGTTACCGCGACCGGCTCAAGCTCGCCGGCGGGCTCGGCGCGCTGTTCGCGCTGCTGCTCGGCTACTGGCTGATCCGCACGGCGCTCGCGCCGCTGCGCGAGATCGTCGACAACACCGGCCGGATCACGGTCGACAAGCTCGACACGCGGCTCGACGCGTCGCGCGCCCCGCCCGAGTTGCGCGCGCTCGTCGATGCGCAGAATGCGATGCTCGGCCGCCTGCAGCAGGCGTTCGCGCATCTGTCGCAATTCAGTGCCGATCTCGCGCACGACCTGCGCACGCCGCTGAACAACATGCGCGGCGCCACCGAAGTCGCGCTCGCGCGGCCGCGTTCGGCCGACGAGTACCAGGCGCTGCTCGAATCGAATCTCGAGGAATACGATCGTCTCGCGCGAATGATCGAGAACGTGCTGTTTCTCGCGCGTGCCAAGCATCCGAGCTTCGTCACCCGGCAGCGTGCGTTCGACGTGCGCGACGAACTCGAGCGCATCGCGGAGTATTTCGAGGGGCTTGCCGATGAGGCGGGCTCGACGTTGCGCGTCGAAGGGCAGGGGCAGCTGACCGCCGACGTCGAGCTGTTTCGCCGCGCCGTCGGCAACCTGCTCGCGAACGCACTGCGCTACACGCCCGCCGGCGGTGTCATCACGCTGCGCGTGGATGAAGCCGCCGATGCGGTGCGCGTCGTCGTCGCGAATCCGGGCGAGCCGATCGATCGCGCGCTGCTGCCGCGGATCTTCGACCGATTCGTGCGCGGCGACCCCGCGCGCAGCGGCGGTGCGCCGGGCGGCACGGCCGGGCTCGGCCTCGCGATCGTGCGCTCGGTGATGGAGCTCCACGGCGGTACCGCGCAGGTCGAAAGCGACACGCTCGGCACGCGTTTCACGCTTACGTTCAATCGGCTGCCGGCAGTGTGATGGCGGGTGCGGCGGCCATGCCGCCCATCGCCTCGGCAACGCTGCCAATGGTGCTGTCAGCTTTGCGGGCGCGATTGCACGTGTCGATGCGCGACGACAATAGCAACCCACCGCGATCATGGCGACGGGCGCGAGGCCCAGCCCGACCAGCACAAAGGTAGGGGATGAGAGATCACGGAAACGCCTGAGCGAAGTGCGCCGATGCGGAAATGCAGCGGCGGAGTGGCCGTAGTTGGGCGGCCTCAGGAGGGTGTATGTGGTTGAAAAAAGTTGATTACGGAGCCGCGATTCGACCTCGTAATTCTGTCAGCGATTTTTGAGATGGTGGGTGAGGTAATATTCGCGCGGATTGCCGCCGTCAGTACTGTCGATACTTGCGACTAACAGAATGCGCTATTTAGCTTGCCGGATCGGATTGCCGTTCGGCGCGCTCGTCACTAATTCGAGTGCGGAGAGCTTTCCAGTTAGTTCGTCGCTTCTTCTTAGCGACGCTTAACAGTTGTTGACGCTGTTCGATTGGATTTCGTGCGATGTTCGCATCCTGTGAGAGCGGGTCGAACAAAAATCGCGAAGTAGACCAAGATTATGAATAAAAATCACTATCGGCTGGTGTTCAGCCGTTTGCACGGGATGCTGGTCGCAGTGGAAGAAACGGCCAGTGCAGCGGGGAAAGCAAGCGCTGGTGAAACGCAGCGTGCCGTCGATCGCAGCGGTATCCATGGAGTGGCGCAGTTCGCGTTGCGTCTTGCCGCATTCGGTGCGCTGATTGCGGCGGGTGCGCTGCCGATGTGGGCACAGGCACAAATCGTCGGCGCAGGGCCGAATGCGCCGTCGGTGATCCAGACGCCCAATGGTCTGCCGCAAGTGAACATCAACAAGCCGGGCGGCGCCGGCGTTTCGCTGAACACCTACAATCAATTCGACGTTCAGAAGAACGGCGCGATCCTGAACAACTCGCCGACGATCGTCAATACGCAGCAAGCGGGCTATATCAACGGCAACCCGAACCTGAGTGCGGGACAGACGGCGCGCATCATCGTCAACCAGGTCAACAGCACGGCGGCCAGTCAGATCAAAGGATATGTCGAGATTGCAGGAAGCCGCGCGGAGATCGTGCTGGCAAATCCAGCCGGCATCGTCGTAGATGGTGGCGGGTTTATCAATACCTCACGCGCCGTCCTCACAACGGGCGTGCCGCAGTTTGGCGCGGATGGTTCGCTGACCGGCTACAACGTATCGCGCGGGCTCATTACTGTGCAAGGTGCCGGCCTCAATGCGTCGAATGTCGATCAGGTCGATCTGATTGCCCGCGCCGTGCAGGCCAATGCCGCGATCTATGCAAAAGATCTGAACGTGATCGCCGGTGCGCAACAGGTCAATCATGACACGCTTGCCGCGACGCCAATCGCCGGAGACGGTCCTGCCCCGGCTGTCGCGATTGACGTGGCGCAATTGGGCGGTATGTATGCCAACAGGTTGTTTTTGGTTGGCAACTCCGCAGGCGTAGGTGTTGCGAACGCCGGGACGATCGCCGCGCAGGCCGGCGACTTGACGCTGCAATCGGACGGTCGGCTGGTGCTGACGGGCAAGACGACTGCGAGCGGCAATCTTACCGCAACCGGCAACGACGTTCAGAACAACGGTACCACCTACGCCCAGCAGAATCTCAACGTCTCGGCGAACGGCGGCGCAGTGTCGAACGCCGGCACGCTCGCCGCGCAGCAGAATACGACCGTCAACGCAGGCAGCGTCAATTCGACCGGCACCTTGGGCGCGGGCGTGAACAGCGACGGAGCCGTTGCCCAGAGCGGCGACCTGAACGTGACGACGACCGGACAACTAAACGCGAGCGGTCACAACCGGGCGGGTGGCAGCGCGAGTTTGCAGGCGGCCGCGATAGACCTGTCGAACGGCACGACATCGGCCGGCAGCGCCCTGACCCTGAACGCGACACAGGGCGATCTGAATCTCGCGCACGCAGTGGCAGTTGCAGGCGGTGCGCTGTCCGCGACCGCAGCGGGGGCACTCGTCAACGATGGTGGCAATCTGTCGTCGGACGCTGCGCAAACGATTCACGCGGGCTCGGTGTCGAATGTCGGCGGGCAGATGGTCTCGGACGCGTCGCTGGACCTGAACACGGCCGGAGCCGTCGACAACCGCCAAGGTCTGATGCAGGCGGCCAGCCGGGCGACGATTACCGGCGCGTCGATGAACAATTCAGGCGGGCGCGCCACGTCGCTCGGTGCGGACGGCCTATCCGTGCATGTCGACGGTGCACTGGTCAATGCAACAGGCACGACCGCACAGGGCGCGACGGGCGGTGTGATCGGCTCGAACGGCACGACCGACGTATTGGCCGATACGATTGCGAATCAGGGGGAGTTCAATTCCAAAACCGACCTGACCGTCCATTCGCGTACGCTGGACAATCACTCCGGTGCGCTGCTGGCGGGGGCGAAGCTCGACACGACCGTCGTTGAAACGCTGAACAACAGTCAAGCGAAAATCTCCGGTTCCACCACCCATATATCGGCCGCGTCGATCCAGAATGACGGCGGCTTGATCGATGGCGATACACTGGGCGTCACGACGACCGGCGACCTCCTGAATCGCGGCGGTGTGCTGCGTCAATACGGGCAGTCCGATCAACGCTTGTACGTTGGCGGGATGCTCGACAACGGTGCGTCGGGATCGATCGCGTCGAATGCGCAGAATCTTGGGATTTCGGCGCATGCGATTCAGAACGACACGGGTTCGATTCAGCACGCCGGCACGGGCGCGCTTGACCTGAGCGCCAGCACGATTTCGAATAGCGGCCAAGTGCTGACGAACGGCGCGTTGCAGGTGACGGCCGACACGCTGTTGAACCGGGGCAAACTGGGTGCGAAGACGGATGCGACCGTCCGTACACAGACCTTCGACAACCATTCAGGTAGCGTCACCGCCGGCGCAAAGCTCGATACGCACGTTGTTGGGGCGTTGAATAACCAGCAAGGGTTATTGTCCGGTTCAACGAACATGATTTCAGCCGCTTCGGTCGACAATGGCCGGGGCATGATTGAGGGCGACGCGCTCGGCGTGACGACGGCAGGCGATCTGCTGAATCAAAACGGATCGATCCAGCAATACGGAAAAACCGATCAAACGCTTTCCGTCGGCGGCGCGCTCCACAACGAACAAGGGACCGTCACCACCAACGCGACGAACCTGACGATCAATGCGCAGTCGATGTCGAATGATGGCGGCAACGTCAGCCACGCCGGCACCGGCCAGCTCGCGCTGACGACGGGCACGATTTCGAATATCGGCGGCCAGATCGTCACCAACGGTGATCTGGTCTCACGTTCGTCGCACCTGGACAATTCGAGCGGCGTGATGTCGTCCCAACACGTCGCAAACATTCTGGCGAATGCCGGCATCGTCAATGTGCACGGTACGTTTTACGGGAAGGATTCCGTCACCGCGTCCACGCACGGCGACTATGTGAATTCGTTCGGCAGTACACAGTCGGGCGGAAATCTCACGGTATCGGCCGGCGGCGTGCTGTCGAACGATCAAGGCATCATGTCGGCCAACGGTGCGCACAGCACGATGGACGTATCCGCTTCGGACATCGTGAACCGCACGGGTACACTGACCAATGCCGGGGATGGCGCGACCGTCCTGTCTGCCGCGACGATCGACAATAATGCCGGTACGGCGGGCGGCAACGGAGATGTGACCGTCAACGCGCAGCGCGTGACGAATACAAACAAGGCGAACCTCGTCGCCGGCAAGGCCGGAAATTTCAATATCGCGCAGTGGCTGGACAACTCCGGGGGCCTGCTTTACGGCGGCACGGTGTTCAACCTGAATCAGGCCGGTGCGACCGTGCTGAACGACAGCGGCAAAATGGAAGGCGGACAGGACGTATCCGTCAAGGTCGCGTCGTTGTCGAACCAAGCCGGTGCGATTCGCGCGAACCGCGATGTCGCGGTCAGCGGTGGCGTGACCGGCGATGGCGAAATGACCGCCGGTCGCAACCTCGGCCTGCACGTCGATGGCGACTATACGAACGGCGCAGCCAACCGTCTGCGCGCGGACGGCGACATGGACGTGTCGGCAACCGGCACGTTGACGAACGGCGGTACGCTGGCGGCGACCGGCGCATTGACGGTGAGCGGCAAGACAGTCGTCAATCAGGCCGGGGCCGACATCAATTCGGCGACGACGACGGTCAACGCGGCCGATACGTTGACGAACGCCGGCACGATCGAGGGCGATTGGGTCGTGACCAACGGCACGACGCTCATGAACACCGGTGCGGTGATCGGCAACGACGTGCTGGTCAACGCAACCGACGTGCAGAATACCGGGCCGAGCGCTGTGATCGCCGGTGCCAAAAAGGCACGCGTCTACGCCTCGAACTCGGTGACCAATAGCGACGGCGCGTTGATCTACAGCGCGGGCGATCTGGAAATCGGCAAGGACGGCACGCGCGACGCGTCGGGCATGCTCGCGAATCAGACCAACACGGTCACAAACGATTCGGCCAGCATCGACGCCGACGGTATCATGGATGTCGCCGCGCACACGCTCGTCAATAAGCGCACGTCGATCGTGACTGAGCCGGGCACGCCGCAAAGCACGTCGTCGTCGCTGTCGCTGTACACCGGCGGTATCCCGATCGGCCGAAAGACCCAGTGGCACCGCAGTCTGACCTTCCCGCAATGGACTTGGGGCGGCGAAGCCGATCCGATTTCGGGGAACATGGCCGGCGCGTTGCGTAATCCGATTTCGGTCACGGTGCCGAAATCGCAGGTCACGAATCTGAATGCGACCACGCAGACTTTTTCGCTGACGCAACCGATTGTCGAAACGTATCAGGACTTGAACTCGTGTGCGGACCTTTTGTGCGTCACTGCTACGGACCAGACACGCAACATCGCGACGAACGCGACGCAGACATACCAAAGCATTCAGGATAACGGCGCGACCTACACGATTACGTTCTGGCCGGACTGGGACCCCAAGACGCAGATGCGCCCGGATACGGTTCGGGTGCGTACCGATCTTGGTCCCGACTCGCACGATTACGTCGAAACGCAGCGTACCACCACAACCACGACGACTACGGACAAATTGATCAGTGCGTCCAATCCGGCGAAGATGCAGGCACAGGGCGCGATCCGGATCAACGCGGATGGCGGTTCGATCACGAACGAATCGTCGATCATGGCGGCCGGCGGCGATCTGGTCCGGCGCGCGACGGGCGGCACCGTTACCGACAAGGGAACGGTGCTGCAACAGACAGTCAGCGAACAGGACACGTCGACGTTCTACTGGCACCAGAAGACCGGGGGCGACAACGATACGCAGACCGTGAATTATCCCGTCACGCCGCTGCCGCCGACGACGATCGCGGCACTGCCGGCTATCGCCACCTCGAACCAGACGGTCCAGACGGACGCGCAATCGATCAATGTGCAGAGCGTCGACCGGCTCGGCCAGACCGTCACGGGTTCCGGTGTGACGGGCGGTAATGCGACCGGCACGCAGCTTGGCGGCCTGAACGGGCAGATTGCGGGACCGAATACGCCGACTGGCGTCACGGGTCAGACGAGCCGGCCGCAAACGCTCGGGAACGCGTCGAGCGGTATTCCGAACCTGACGCTGCCGACCAACGGGCTGTATACGTACCATCCTGCGCCCGATCAGGCGTTCTTGATCGCGACCGATCCGCGCTTCACGTCATATACGAAGTTCATATCGAGCGACTACATGCTCGGCCAGCTCGGCGTGAATCCGCAAACCACCATCAAGCGACTCGGTGACGGCGCGTATGAAGAACGGCTGGTGCGCGACCAGGTGACGCAGCTCACCGGGCGCACGTTCCTCGCTGGCTATTCGGACAACCTCGACGAATACACGGCGCTGATGAACAACGGCGTTGCGTATGCGAAGGCGTTCAATCTCGCGGTCGGCGTTGGCCTGTCGGACGGACAGATGCGCCAGTTGACGACCGATATGGTCTGGCTCGTCTCGCAGGACATCACCTTGCCCGATGGCTCGCACCAGACCGTGCTGGTACCCAAACTGTATCTCGCTCAAGCGAATACGGTCGATTTGCAGCACAGCGGTGCGATTGTGGCTGGGAGCAAGGTCAACCTTAACGGTACGGGGGACGTCGCGAACAGCGGTCATATCGTCAGCGACGAGGCGACGACGGTCATCGGCAACACCATCGTCAACCGGGGTGTGATCGGTAGCGGCGGCACGACGGCAGTGGCTGCCGTGCAGGATGTGCGCAACGTGAGCGGTCGGATCGGCGGAGTCGATACGGTGGTGCGAGCCGGTCGCGACATCACCAACGAAACCGAGACCTTGCGCGTGTCCGGAGCGGCGAGCACGACGGGCCTGGTCGGGCAAATTTCCGCGCAAGGCACGCGCGCGACGGGCGTGATTTCCGCCACCAACGACGTTCAGGCGCTGGCTGGACGCGATGTCAACGTGAACGGCGCGACAATCCAGTCCGGGCGTAATACGTCGGTCGGAGCAGGCCGCGACATCAACGTCGGCACGGTCAGTCTGAAGGCCACGCAGGACGTCGGCACGCGAGATGGCCTGAACGGTGGGCACGACGACGTGACGCAGCATGTCGGCAGCGCGATCACGGCGGGCGGCAATGTGACGACTGTCTCGGGACGCGACACGACGCTGACGAACGCGACCGTCGACGCCAAGGACAATGTAACGATGGTGGCGGGCGGCGATTTGATCGCGACGGCCGCGAAGGATACGCAGCACCACGACGAACGGTCGCTGGGCGGTAGCCTGACCCAGCATACGGCTTCGTCGTATGACGAAACCGCGCGCGGCACGGACATTCACGCGGGCAATAACGCGGTACTGGGTGCGGGCCAAGGTGCGGTTGCTTCAGCGATCCTCGCGGCCGGCGGCGTCACGGCTCAGACAGACGCGTCGCGAGCCGGCAACTTGAGTATCGCCGGTTCGAACGTGACGACCGGTCAGACGTTGGCCGATGGAACGACCTCGGGCGGCGCGACCAAACTGGTCGCCAAGGGCGACATCAACGTCGGCGCGGTCACCGAAACCCACGATTCGCAAAGCTGGGTGCACGACCAGCGCTCGGGGTTCCTGTCGAAATCCGAGACGACCGACGAGAAGACGTCGCATCAGGTGCAGTCGATCGGCTCGACTGTTTCGGGCGATACGGTATCGGGCAGTGCCGGACGCGATCTGACGGTGGCGGGTTCCACGGTTGCGTCGACGCACGACCTGTCGCTGGAAGCGGGGCGCAACCTGACGGTTACCACCACGCAAGATACGAGTAACAGTTCGAGTTTCCACGAGGAAAAGAAATCCGGCTTCGGCTCAGCCGGCAGCGGGATTTCGTATGGGAATCGCGACCAGAAGGATACGACGCACGACAGTTCGGTGACGCAGAACGGCAGCCTCGTCGGCAGTACCGATGGCAGCGTGTCGATGAAGGCCGGCAATGATCTGCATGTCACGGGTTCGGACATCATCGCGGCGCAGGATGTGACCGGCACTGGCAAGAACGTAACGATCGATTCGGCGATCAATACGACCCACCACGACGAAACGCACGAAGTCAAACAAAGCGGTTTTACGTTGGCGTTGAAAGCGCCGGTCATCGATGCGGTGCAGAACGTGAATCAGCAGGCGCGCGGCGCGGGCCAGAGTCAGGACGGGCGCGCCGCCGCGCTGCATTCCATTGCAGCGGCGGGCGGCGTGGCCGACGCATACGGCGCAGCCAAGGGGCTCGCTAATTCACTGGCAAGCGCGGACGGCAAGCCGGAGGCGAAGGTCGAACTGAGCTTCGGTTCGTCGCAAAGCAAGTCGACATTTAGTGAAGACGGCACGCAGAATCGCGGTAGCAACGTGAAGGCCGGCGGCACCGCTGCGTTCGTGGCGACGGGGGACAAGAACGCGGGCCAAGGCAACCTGACGATCCAGGGCTCGGACGTGAATGCGAAGGACGTGCTGTTGCAGGCGACGAATCAGGTCAACCTGCTGAACAGCACGGATACCGACAGCACGCGCAGCACGAACAAATCGAGCAGTTCGAGCATCGGTGTGTCGTTCGGCACGGGCGGCTTCGGCGTGTCGGCCGCGATGTCGCGCGCGCACGGCGATGCCAATTCCGATGCGGCGATGCAGAACAACACGCACATCAACGCGAGCAATACTGCGACGATTGTGAGCGGCGGCGACGCCAACATCATCGGTGCGAACGTCAACGCGAACAAGGTCGTCGCGGACGTAGGCGGCAACCTGAACCTCGCTTCGGTGCAGGATACGACCCATAGCGCTGCGCACCAAAGCAGCACGGGTGGCGGCTTCAGCGTCAGTCAGGGCGGCGGCAGCGCGAGTTTCAGTGCACAGAACGGGCATGCGAGCGGAAGCTACGCGGGCGTGAACGAGCAAGCCGGTATTCAGACGGGTAGCGGCGGTTACGACATCAACGTCAAGGGCAACACTGACCTGAAGGGCGCGTATATCGCCAGTACGGCGACGCCGGACAAGAGTCAGTTGACGACCGGCACGTTGTCGTTTTCGGACATTCAAAACCATTCGGAATACGACGCCAGCAGCGTTGGCGTGAGCGCGGGCGGTGGCATTGGCGACGGCGGCAACAATTACGCGACGCATGGGGCGACGAGCACGAACGGCAAGAACACGGGCGGCGCTTTGCCACTGTATGTGAACGAGAGCGGTAGCAGTAGTGCGACGACGAAGAGCGCGATCGGCGACGGTCGCATCACGATCACGGATAAGGAGAGCCAGAAACAGGACATCGCGACGCTGAATCGAGATACGACCAATCTGAACGGTAAAGTCGACAAGACCCCGGACCTGCAACAGGTGCTGAGCAATCAGGGCGATCTGATGAACGCGGCGATGGCGGCATCGGAGGCAATTGCAAAGCAGATTGGCAACTATGCGGACAGGAAGGAGAAAGCCGCGCGCGATGCCGCCGCCGCGACCGACGATCCTGCGCTCAAGGCGCAATATTTGCAGGACGCGAAGAACTGGGCCGAAGGCGGCGACAATCGTGTTGCTCTGCACATTGCAGGCGGTGCGCTGACCGGTGGATTGACGGCGGGTGGGCTGGGTGCGGCGGGCGGTGCAGCCGGTGCCGGGCTGTCAGCGAAGCTCGCCCCGGAACTGACGGAAATCGCGCAATCGATCAAGGATGCGGGGCCGACCGGCAACAAGAACGTCGACGAATTACTGGGTAACGTCGCGTCGAACCTATTGGCCGGCAGCGCGGGGGCGCTCGTGGGTGGTGGGACGGGTGCGTTGACGGGCGCTGCGGTCGATCGCTTCAATCGTCAGTTGAATCAGGATGAAAAGAAGGCGATTCATGACAAGGCGAACGGCAACGCCGACGAGGAAAGGCGCCTGACGCAGGCCGCGTGCTATCGTGTTCAGTGCTGGGCGGAGTTCTCGCCGAACAGCTCGCAGTGGCTGGCGAACTACGTGAACCCAATGGACGCGAAGGACCTCGCGCCCGAGTTGCAGTGGATCGATAGCCAGAAGGCGAACAAGGGACTGTTCGACTACACGCTGGTTCAGCAGGGCAAGGACTTGGGGCTGAGCCAGTTCGACCAGTTCAAACGCGGCGTGCTGGGCTTCGGAGAAGACGCGAAGAACTTGCCACGTGACGTGGCGAATTCGCACGTGAAGTTGCCGACCGACGTGCAACAGGGCGATGCGAACCCGCAAATCGACCCGAATGGTGGCGGGCCAAAGACGCCGAGCGGGCCAGCAGGGGCCACGGTTGTCGTAGGGGCCGTGCCGTGCGGGCCGGGTGTATTGTGCCCGACCGTGAACGTTGCTCCTGTTGTGGTGCCGGGCGGGCCCATTTTGTCGAGTAGTGGCGGAAAGGGTGATTCGAATGGCGGGAACATTGAATCGGCCAAGACGCCTTCTCCGGTAACATCTGAGGGGGCGGCAAATTCTGTAACCGCTGCTGGGCTAAATCTTGATCTGAAGACAACGCAAGCTGCCAACGAAGTGATAGACAGCTTGAGAACAACAGGCCAACTCCCGAGCAACTATGTTACTAAGGACCAGGCAAAGCTCGATGGTTGGCAACCGGGGAAGGCATTGAATAACAGTGTTCCTGGCGGACAAATTGGTGGTGATATTTTCGAAAATTCAACCAATGTTCTTCCATCGGCAAATGGGCGTGTGTGGTACGAGGCGGATATTGGGTTGAAGAATACGATGTCGCGAAGTAATCAGCCAGGGACGCGTTTGCTATATTCGAACGACGGATTGCTTTATATAACGACGGATCACTACCAGACGGCTACAAAAATCGGATCGTGGAAGTGAGGTGTTTAAAATGGAAGTAACTATTTGTGGGAAGGAAATTTACGATGAGCGTGATTTTCATGAGCAATTGGCAGATGCGCTCGGAATTCAAGCGTATTACGGGAAAAATTTAGACGCGTTACGGGATCTGCTTGAGGGTGGTTTGGAGCGCCCGGTGAATTTCATATGGGTTGATTCGGCAGTATCTAAAACGAAATTGGGTGATTCGTTCGAAAAAATTGTTTCGATATTGGAGCGCGTAAAGTTGCAAGACGAGCGTTACGGATGGACGGATAAATTTACCTATAGCCTGGTTTAACTTACTGGACTCCCAATCCGAATCTAGGGAGGTTTCTAATATGCCAGATCGCAAAATATAGTTCTCGCTTGACCGGCGGCCTGGCAGCGGGCGGGCTCGGGGCCGCAGGGGGTGCGGCGGGCGCTGGCATGTCGGCCAAGCTCGCACCGGAACTGACGGAAATCGCGCAATCGATCAAGGATGCGGGGCCGACCGGCAACAAGAACGTCGACGAATTACTGGGTAACGTCGCGTCGAACCTATTGGCCGGCAGCGCGGGGGCGCTCGTGGGTGGTGGGACGGGTGCGTTGACATCGGCTGCTGTGGATCGCTTCAATAGGCAGTTGCATCCGACTGAAATCACCGCCATTCGAGAGAAGGCACGGCAACTCGCGGCATCCGGCAAGATCGGCTACGATGAAGCGCTATCGCGTCTTTCGGCACAAGCGCTGCGTGACGTCGATCTGCAATTCGCGAAAGCGAATCCGGGTGTAGATGCACGGGCGCAGGTGTGGCTCGACCAAGTGAAGGCGGCGAATCCTGTGGGCTACAACAACATGCCCTTGTTTCAGGCGACGAGCGTGCAGTACAAAGACCCGAGCCTTTACGCGTATACGAAGTCGACGAATCCAGACATCTACAGTGCTGCAAACAGACCGGCTGTGCCAGGTACGATCAGTCCTCGAAATCCGGATTTGTCGGCGATCGTCTCGGGGAATGCGAAGGCTGCGGCGAATGCTTTGATCGATGCATACACCAAGGGATTGCCGGTTGCACTCGGCCCTGTAGGAACGTTGCTGACGAGTTCGACGTCAGCATCGTTGATCCCGATGACGCCAGATGAACAGGCAGCAGCAAAGGCGACCACTATTATGGCGCTGCCATTTGGGTTTCCGACAAAGGGTATTGGCGCTACTTCTGGTGCATCGGCTGATGCGGTAGTAAGCAACAATTTCTACCGTGATGGTGCCGACTTAGTTACTTGGACGCCCGGTAAGCCCGAAGATATAGCACTTAATGCCTCCACCCGTTGGCAGAAGCACGCCGTAGAGTTCTCGGAATTTCAGTCCATGAATGATTATGTAAGAGGAGCAGTTCAGTTCATTCAGAGTCCACCACCGGGAACATTGAGTTTTATGTGTTCAAATGATGATATTTTGCTTTGCAATCCATCAACGAATACCTTTGCCTCGGTTGCGGCGGATGGTATGCCGAGAACAATGTTTCGCCCGACAGATGGGATTGGTTATTGGTATAAACAGACTGGAGCAAAGAAATGGCGAGTCGCTATGCGTGTCCATGCTGTGGCTATCTAACATATCTCTCCCCGCCCAGCGGTACATTTGAGATATGTCCCGTCTGTATGTGGGAAGATGACAACGTTCAACTTGATGATCCTGATTATTCCGGTGGCGCCAATGTTGTTTCATTAAATCAAGCTCGACAAAACTTCAATCTATACGGGGCATCTGAGGCGCGCTTTGAAAAATCGGTGAGGCGGCCTAATCCGGAAGAAATTCCGTAATTATCAAAATGGTAGTCTCAAGAATCAAGTGCAACGTTTAGCGAATCCAGCGTTTTACAATTCCTTGGCCATTGCTTCCTCGGGCGTATACCAACCAAGCATCTGACGAGGCCGGCCGTGGAGAAATTGGGTGATGTCGTTGAGCTGGGTATGTGTGACTGCCGAGAGGTCGATGCCCTTGGGCAGAAACTGGCGCAGCAAACCGTTGGTGTTTTCGTTGCGGCCGCGCTGCCAAGGCGCATGCGGATCGGCAAACCAGATATCGAGATTTAATCGCCTGGCGAGTTCGACATGGCAGGTCATTTCCGTTCCGCGATCGTAGGTCAGGCTCTCGCGCAGAAAAGCCGATCGCTTCTTCATCTGGCGCGTGAAGCCCTCCAGGGCATCCTTGGCCGTGCAACCGTCCATACGGCACAGCACCACGAAACGCGTCTTGCGCTCAACCAGCGTGCCCACGGCGGAGCGATTGAACGCCCCCTTGATGAATGATCCAGGACGTACAGTGACGCAGCGCGAGACAGGGCGCTTTGGTAACGTGATTGATATTACAGCAACTGATGGCCGAGGGGTGCGTTACTCTGTCGATGGTAAATTTATTGGTTTCTTGGAGCGGCCGAAATGAGTGCTTTGACTGCGCAGGTAGCAAGCGTTGTGGATCGAGATAATCTGGTTTATGAAATATGGTTTGAAGCTAAGCAACTCGCAGAAATATCGAAGGAGCCGGGGTGTGATTACTTTATTGAATTGTACGGGCCCGAGGATGCCCTTGCGTGGCGCGTGAATTTGCACGAGTTCAAATCATTGATAGATCAAGGTATCAAAGAATTGATGAACAATCCGTAATGCTCGGCTCTCGCGACGCGCTCCAGCGTAACACGGGGCGCGTCGCTGGTCTTGGCAGCACCTCCGGTTGTGTCCGTCCTGAACGTTGCCACTGTCGTGACGCCCGTTCGACCCATTTTTCAAGTGGCAACGATCAACAGTCGGGTGAAAACACGAGTTCCGCGCCGGGTGGAGTTCAATTACGTATCAACATTACGAACGATGGTATTGGGGACATTGGCGACCGTCACCTTGATCCAAACGTCAATGCGAGCCAGTTTAGCGAAAGCGATTTGAGAGGGCTGCTTCAAGATCTGAATACGGTTTCCACTCCTATCACAAAAGAAGTGCAAACGCCGGGCAGGGCCACGGTATATCCGTGAAGTCGATACAGGAAGGTCTATTGGAACGGATAAGTTCGACAACTTTCAACCTACATCCGTGATGACTGTTATGACCGATAAGTTCGGGAATTTGGTCGCCGCATTTCCGGGGAGATTGAAATGAATATATATAAAAAACGGGTGGAGGACGAAGCAGTGCGTCAAAAATTGTTGGAAAGTTCTAAAAATTTGATAGACGGAACGGATGCGCTGAGCGAAACCTTGCGCGGGAGTTTTCCGGGAATTAAATTGGCATTCGTTGTCGATTGCATTCCGGAGCAAGGTGAAGACATTTATCGAATCCTGGTCAACTCGACGACTATTGCGGAGGTTGAGATTGCTAGAGGTGTTGGTTCGATGTCCAGTCCACCAAGATTGAAGATGATTGAACTTTCTGTGTATCAACAGAAGCGCCACTCGCGGGCCGTTCGGCAAGCGTTGGAAGTTGCGCTGGATTTGATGAAGTCGGGAGGGAGTCGTTGAATTTACGGGGAAGGAATTTTTCATTGGTGAGATTGTTGGGAATTTGTTGTGAATTCACGGAAAATAATTCATGAGAGTACAGAAGTCGCTTATTGCGCTGCCATTAGTGGCTGCTTCGCTTGCCGTGTGCGCACAGCAAACCCCCACTCCTGCCGACCAAGCTGCCGCCGCACGTGCGAATGCGGAACAGGATCGGCAAGCGCAGCAGCAACGCGACGCGCAGCAGCGTGCGGCTGAAGTGCGTGCCCCCTCCGTTCGGTCGGACGTGCCGCGCATTGAAGCGTATCCGGCGCTTCCCATCGAAACGCCGTGTTTCCGGATCGACCGCTTTACACTCGATGTGCCGAGTTCGTTGCCCGATGCAGCGAAGTTTCAGGGCGCGTCCGCCCTGCCGATGGATCGATTTTCCTTCGCTCGCGAATGGTTGGAGCACTATGCTGGCCAGTGCGTCGGCAAGCAAGGTATCGATGTGCTGGTCAAAGGTCTATCGCAAGCGATCCTGGCGCGCGGCTACGTGACGACACGCGTGCTGCTGCCCGAACAGGATCTGTCGACCGGCACCCTCAAGTTTTCGTTGATCCCCGGCGTGATCCGCCATGTGCGCTTCGCCGACGAAAAGCTCCGCGGTACCTGGAAGACCGCCTTCCCGACCGGCGACGGCGAATTGCTGAACCTGCGCGACCTGGAACAGGGCCTTGAGCAGATGAAGCGCGTGACGAGCCAGGACGTGTCGATGCAGATTGTGCCGGCCGACGTGCCCGGCGAGAGCGACGTCGTGCTCGATGTGAAGCGCGGCAAGCCCTGGACGGTTGTTGCATCGATCGACAACTCGGGTACCCGCGCGACCGGCAAGCTGCAAGGCAACCTGTCGCTCGGCATCGACAATCCGCTCGGGCTGAACGACATTTTCAACATCGGCGTGAGCCAAGACCTTGAATTCGGCGACAAGCGCCTCGGCTCGCATGGCTGGAATGGCTTCTATTCAATTCCGTGGGGCTACTGGACCGCGACGCTGTCCGCGTACACGAACACGTACTACCAACAGATCGCCGGCGTGAATCAAACATTCGTGGCGAGCGGCAATTCAAAGACGGTCGATTTCAAGCTGGCCCGAGTGCTTGCCCGTAGCCAGAATGATGTGTTCGGTGCGTACGCTCGCCTGTCGCGTCGTTTCGGACAAAGCTTTATCGAAGACACCGAGATTTCGCAGCAGCGCCGCAATAACACGATGATCGAACTCGGCCTGACCGATCGCCACTACTTCGGCGGCGCGCAGTTCGATGGCTCGCTTGCATATCGGCAAGGTATTGGTGGATTGGGGGCTCAGGAAGATACGTTGGCGGCGGGTGGTGGGCCGACCTATCGGTTCAAGATGGCCGTGTTCGATGCGAATCTGTCGGTGCCGTTCGCGATTGCGCAGCAGCCGTTCCGCTACGTCACGACGTTCCACGGCCAGTACACCGGCAACACGCTGTACTACATCGACGACCTGACGATCGGCAGCCGCTACACGGTGCGCGGTTTCGATGGCGAAACGATGCTCGCCGCGGCGCGTGGCTTTTACTGGCGAAACGAACTGCAGGCGCCGATCGGGCAGACCGGACAAGCAGTCTATGCCGGCATTGACTACGGTCGCGTATGGGGCCCGCAGCCGGTGGCATTGGTGGGCACGCAACTGGCAGGTGCGGTGATCGGCGTGAAGGGCAGCGTCGGGACGCGTTTCGGTGGGTACGGCTACGACCTGTTCGCCGGCACGCCGATCTACAAGCCGTCCGGATTCCCCACGGCGCGTGTCACGGTCGGTTTTCAGGTGACGGCCCAGTTCTGAACGTGATGAGTCGAGACACGTCTCCGACCCGTACGCGTCGCAAGCCCGACGCTGCATATGCCCGTCTGGTTAAGGTTGCCGCCGAGCGCGGGTTTACGTTGCTGACGAAGGAATGGGGCGGGTGATTTGACCGTGGGAATCGTGGTGTGTGGCGACTACGACGCATCCGTGCCCGCGCCCACGCTCGCCTGCCAACCGCCGCCCAACGCCTTCAGCAACCCGACTTCGGCCTCGACCCGGCGCGCGTCGATCTGATCGGCCGTGCGCCGATTCGTCAGCGCGATCGTCTGCGCGGTCACCACGTCCAGATAGCTGACGGCGCCCGCGTTGAAGCGATTCGTCGTCAGCCGCAGCGACAGGTCGGCCGCGTCGGTCGCGCGCTGCTGGCTGCCGGCTTCGGACGCGAGTGCGTCGAGCGCCGACAACTGATCCTCGACCTGCTGGAACGCGACGAGCACGGTGTGCCGGTAGTCGGCGACCGCACCGTCGTATTGCGCATGCGCGCCGCGCAGCGACGCGCTGCGGCGGCCGCCGTCGAACAGCGTGCCGGCGAGCTGCGGACCGAGCGACCAGAACAGGCTCGGCGCGGTGAGCCACGGTGCGAAGAACGAACTCTCGAGGCCGACGCTCGCCGACAGCACGAGATCCGGGAAGAACGCGGCGCGCGCCTCGCCGATCCGCGCGTTCGCGGCCGCGACACGGCGCTCGGCCGCCGCGATATCGGGCCGCCGCTCCAGCAGTTGCGACGGCACGCCGGCCGGAATCGCCGGCACGTGGAACGCCTGCACGCGCGGCGGCAGCACGAACGTCGACGCGCTCTCGCCGACGAGCGTCGCGATCGCGTGCTGCAACTGCGCACGCGACGCGTCGATGTCGGTGTCCTGCGTGCGCGTCGATTCGAGCTGCGTCTCGGCTTGTGCGACCGCCGACGCATCGATCGCACCGGCCGCGAGTTGCCGCTTGAGCAGCGTCAGTGCGTCCGCGTACGCGCGCACGGTGTCGTCGAGCAGTTGCTTCTGCGTGTCGAGCGAGCGCAGCGCGAAATAGTCGGTCGCGAGTTCGGCCGTGACCGACAGCTTCACGGCCTGCAGATCGGCCGCGCTCGCGGCGGCGTCCGCCTGCGCGCCCGTCACCGCGTCGCGTACGCGGCCGAACACGTCGGGTTCCCAGCTCGCGGCCACGCCCGCCTGATAGTCGGGCGTCGTCTTGCCCGCGAGCGACGAGCCGAGCCGGTTTTGCGACACGCGCGCGCGGCTTTGCGCGGCGCCCGCGGTGATCGTCGGCAGGAACCCGGCGTGCTGATAGTCGACCGTCGCGCGCGCCTGCTGCAACTCGGCGACGGCTTTCTTCACCGTCTGGTTCGACACGTCGATGCGCGCTTCGAGCGCGTTCAGGTCGGCATCGTCGAAGACGGTCCACCAGGCGCCGCGCGCGGCGGCGTCGGCCGGGTTCGCCGTGCGCCAGCCGGCCTGCGCGGCCGGTGCGCCCGCGTAGTGCGTGGGTACCGCGACGGCGGGCGGCGAATACGGCGGCAGCGTCGAGCAGGCGGTCAGTGCGGCCACGGCGCCGAGCGCGGCGACGCGGCGGACGAACGGGAGCGGGTGAAGGAAGCGCATGGCGGATATCTCGTGAGTCGTCGTCGATGGGTCAGCCGCGTGCGGGCGCCGAGACCGGCGCCGATGCGGCCGTCGCGGCACCATCGGCGCCGGCGGCGCGCATCGGCGGCGCGACGCGCGCGGCGGTGGCGGACGCAGGTTGCGCGCGTCGCACAGCAGAAGCTGCAACCGGCGCCGCGTCGTGCGCGGTCGACACGATCTTCACGGCTTCGCCGGCCGTGATCGCATCGCCCGGATTGTCGATCACGCGATCGGTTGCCGAGAGCCCCGCGACGATCTCGACGCGCGTGCCGAAATCGCGTCCGATCTGCACGGTCTTCAGCGCGGTTCGGCCGTTCGCGCCGACGGTGGCGACCGTCACGCCGTTCGGCCGGAACAGCAGCGCGCTGACCGGCAGATCGAGCGCGGGCGCCGCACTCGGCACGGCGAGATGCGCCTGCGCATACGCGCCGGGCATCAGCGCGCCGTCGCGGTTGTCGACGTCGATCTCGACGCGCAGCGTGCGCGTGACGGGATCGATCGCGCCCGCGCTGCGCGCGACCCGCGCGGCAAGCCGCCGCCCCGGATATTGCGGCGTCGTCAGGTAGACCGGCGTGCCGGTCGATACGCCGGCTGCGCTGTCCTGCGGCACGTCGACGAACACGCGCAGCGTATCCGTCTGTTCGAGATGGAACAGTTCGCCGGACAGGCCCGGGCTGCCCGGCGTGCCGCCCGCGGTGACCAGCGTGCCGACGTCGACGTTGCGTGCGGTGATCACGCCGTCGAACGGCGCGGTGACGGACTCGTACGACACGAGTTCGGCAAGATGCGCGACGTTCGCCTGCGCTGACGCGAGCATCGCGCGCTTCGCGTTCATGTCCGCGACCTTCGTGTCGGTGTCCTGCTGCGACACCGATTGCGTGTTCAGCATGTCCTGCCAGCGCTGCGCGGTCGATTTCGCATAGTCGTAGTTCGCCTGCGCGCTCGCTTCGTCGGCGCGCGCCTGGCGCAATTGCGCGTCGAGATCGGGCGCCGAGATCTGCGCGAGCATCTGGCCGGCCTTCACGTGCGTGCCGAGATCGGCGCTCCAGTGCGCGACGTAGCCGCTCGTGCGCGCATAGATCGACGCGTCCGCATAGGGCGCCACCGAGCCGGGCAACGTCAGCGTCTGGTCGGCCGGCGCCGCGCCGGGCACGACGACCGACACCGGCAGCGCCTGCTGGGCGGCCACCTGCGCACGCTGCGCGGCGCGTGCGTCGATACGCGGCACGATGCCGAGCGCGAGCAGCGCGGCGGCGAGTGCGACGGCCGCGAGCGGCACGGCGAGCTTGCGGGCGCCACGGTTTGGCGGCACGTCGCGTGTCGCGTCACGGGTTGTGTCGTGTGCTGTGGGCGGCACGGTTGCGTTGGCGGTCGGGGTATTCGGAGCGGCCGGTGTGGCCGAAGCAGCCGTAGCAGCCGTAGCAGCCGGCGTGGCCGGAGTCGCAGACGTTACCGCTTCGTCGGCGGGCGGCGGGGCGACGGGTTCGATCGAGTCGTTCATGGTGGGTCCGGGGTCGGGCGAATCGAAGGATGAGAAGGGGCGGCCGTCTGCACTCAACGCAGCGCTGGCGTGTCGGGTGCGTGCTGCACACGCCGGGCGGCCGCGGCGTCGCGACGCCGCGCGAGCCACGCGTGAACGAAGCCGAACAGCACCGGCACGAACAGCAGCGTCGAGCACGTGCCGAACGCGAGCCCGCCGATCACCGCGCGGCCGAGCGGCGCGTTCTGCTCGCCGCCGTCGCCGAGGCCGAGCGCCATCGGCAACATGCCGATCAGCATCGCGAGCGCGGTCATCACGACGGGCCGGAAGCGGCTGAAGCCTGCGTCGAGCGCGGCCTGCCACGGCGGCGCGCCGGCCGCGAGCAGCTCACGTGCCGCGTTCACGACGAGAATGCTGTTCGCGGTCGCGATGCCGATGCACAGGATCGTGCCGGTCAGCGCGGGCACCGACAGCGTGGTGCCCGTGACGAACAGCATCCACGCGATGCCGGCGAGCGACGCCGGCAGCCCGCCGACGATCACGAGCGGATCGAGCCACGACTGGAAGTTCACGACCATCAGCAGGTAGACCAGCGAGATCGCGAGCGCGAGGCCGCCGAGCAGGCCCGAGAACGACTCGTGCATCGCCTGCACCTGGCCGCGCAGCACGATCGACGAGCCGGGCGGCAGTTGCGCGCGCGCGGCGTCGACGAGCTTCGTCACGTCGGCCGTGACGCCGCCGAGATCGCGCCCCTGCACCGCCGCGAAGATGTCGAGCACCGGCTGCACGTTGTAGTGCGACACCACGGCCTGCTGGGTCGAGCGCGAGAACGTGCCGAGCGCGCCGAGCAGGTTCTGCGCGGACGCGCCCGCAGCCGGGCCGCCGGCCGGTGTCTGCCGCGTGCTCGCGGTGCCGGCGGGCAGCGGCACGTTCGCGAGCGACTGCAGCGAATTCACCGTGTATTGCGGCGTCTGCACGAGCACCGGGTAGCTGACGCCGTTGCGCGGATCGAGCCAGAAGTTCGGCGTCGTCTGCGAGCTGCCGGACAGCGCGATCAACAGGTTCTGCGCGACGTCGCGCTGCTGCAGGCCCGCCTGGATCGCCTTCGTGCGGTCCACGTTCACGTCGATCGCCGGTTCGTCGCCGGGCTGCTGGATGCGTGCGTCGACGAGCCCGCGTACGCCGCGCAGCTTCGCGAGCAGTGCATTCGCGACCGCGCGGTTCTGGTCGAGCTTGTTGCCGACGATCTGGATGTCGATCGGCGCGGGCAGCCCGAAATTGAGGATCTGGCTGACGATGTCGGCCGGCAGGAACGCGAACGTCACGCCGGGGAACGACTGCGCGAGCACGTTGCGCAGCGTCGCGACGTAGGCGGCGGTCGACGCGTGATTCGGCTTCAGCGTGACGAGCACGTCGGCGTCCTCGGTGCCGATCGGGTCCGACGAATCGTACGTGAGGTTGATCCCGCTCACCGGCACGCCGATGTTGTCGAGCACGCCGGCGAGTTGGTTCGCCGGAATCACGCCGCGGATCTTCGCTTCGACTTCGTCGGTCAGCCGCGCGGTTTCCTCGATCCGCGTGCCGGTCGGCGCGCGCAGATGCAGGCGGATCTCGCCGGTGTCGACCGACGGGAAGAAGTCCTGACCGGCGAACGCGTAGAGGCCCGTCGATGCGACGCACGCGAGCAGGAACGCGGCCGCGAAGCGGCGGCGACGCGCGATCGCCGCCGACAGCAGCGCGCGATAGCGCAGCCGCACGGCCTCGAAGCGATGCTCGAACGCGGCCTGGAAACGCGCCAAATGCACGAGGGGCGCGAATACGCCGCGCGGCGGCCGGCCGCTCCCTTTGGCGCGCATCAGCGCCATCGCCAGCGTCGGCACCAGGGTGCGCGAGAAGAAGTACGACGCGATCATCGCGAAGATCACGGCCTCGGCCAGCGGCACGAACAGATAGCGCGCGACGCCCGTCAGCAGGAACATCGGCACGAACACGATGCAGATCGACAGCGTCGACACGAAGGTCGGCACCGCGATCTCGCCCGCACCGGTCAGGATCGCGTCCTCGAGCGGCGCACCGCGCTCGAGATGATGCGTGATGTTCTCGATCGCGACGGTCGCGTCGTCGACGAGGATCCCGACCGCGAGCGCGAGCCCGCCGAGCGTCATGATGTTGATGGTCTGGCCGAGCGCGGACAGCGCGAGCAGCGACGTGAGCACCGCGAGCGGGATCGTGACCGCGATGATCAGCGTCGCGCGCCAGCTGCCGAGAAACAGCAGGATCATCAGCGCGGTCAGGCAGGCGGCGATCAGCGCTTCGCGCACGACGCCCTGGATCGCCGCCTTCACGAACACGGACTGATCGTCGAGCGGCGCAATGTGCAGCGCCTTCGGCAGCCCGGCCGCGATCTTCGGCAGCATCGCCTTCACCTGGTCGATGATCGTCAACGTCGACGCGCTGCCGGTTTTCTCGACCGTCAGCAGCGCCGCGCGCTTGCCGTCCGCCCGCACGATGTTGGTCTGCGGCGCGTAGCCGTCGCGAACGTGCGCGACGTCGCGCACGTACACGACATTGCCGCCGATCGTCTTCACCGGCAGGTCGTTCAACGCGGCGACCGTCTGCGTGCTGCCGTTCATCTGCACGTTGTATTCGTGCGTGCCGATCTTCGCGGTGCCGCCCGGCAGGATCAGGTTCTGCGCATTGATCGCGTTGACGACGTCGATCGGCGCGAGTCCTTTCGCCTGCAGTGCGCGCGTATCGAGGTCGACGACGATCTGGCGGATCTTGCCGCCGAACGGCAGCGGCACGGCCGCGCCCTGGACGGTCGCGAGCTGGGTGCGGATGAAGCTGTTGCCGAGGTCGTACAACTGCTGCTCGGCGAGCGTGTCGCTCGACAGCCCGAGCTGCAGGATCGGCACCGTCGACGCGTTGTACGTGATGATGTTCGGCGGCAGCGTGCCGGGCGGCAGGATGCGCAGGATCGACGCGGCGTTGCTCGCGGCTTCCGCGATCGCGCGATTGATGTCGGCGCCCGGGTGGAAAAAGATCTTCACGACCGACACGCCGTTCAGCGACTGCGACTCGATGTGCTCGATGTCGTCGACGTCGGACGTGAGCGCGCGTTCGTAGTTCGACGTGATCCGCTTGGCCATGTCCTCCGCGGAGAAGCCGTTGTACGACCAGACGATGCTGACGACCGGAATGTCGATGCTCGGGAAGATGTCGGTCGGCGTGCGCAGCAGCGCGAGCGGTCCCGCGATGAAGATCAGCAGCGCGAGTACGACGAACGTGTAGGGCCTGCGTAACGCCAGCCGGACGATCCACATGATGGTGCTCCTCGAAGCAGGGCTCGGATGCGCATTCGATGCGACGAGCGTGCAGTCTGCCGGCGCGGCGTTGACCCGACCCTGACTCGAGGATTACGAAGTCGTTATCTGTGCCGGCGACGGCAGCGGCGGCCGTGCGGCGGGGCGCCCAGCGCGATGCGGGCTGGCCGAATCGTCGCCGCCGACGGCGGTGCGCCGCTTCATCCATATAATGTCCGGCGGCAAAACCTTCGCTCATTCGCGTATCTCGCCCATTCCAGGAGCCAGACCGATGTCGTTGCGCACCGATGCAAACTTCTTCCTCCTTCTTGCCGATTCGTATCGCCGGCTCGTGAACCGTCCGCTCGTGCCCGACGGTATGAGCTCATCCGACGGCGCCGCGTGGCTGTACGGTACGGCGCCGTTCGGCGTGCTTGCGCACGACACGTCGGCCGATCCGGTCTTCATGTACAGCAACCGGCGCGCGCAGGCGATTTTCGAATATGACTGGGATGAACTGACGGCATTGCCGTCCCGTCTGTCGGCGGAGCCGATGGAGCGACACGAGCGTCAGGTGTTTCTTGACAAGGTGATGCGCGACGGCTTCGTGTCGGAATACCGCGGCGTGCGGGTGACGAAGTCCGGCAAGCGGTTCTGGATCGAGCGCGCGACCGTGTGGCAGCTCATGGACGCAGACGGAACCGTGCACGGCCAGGCCGCGATGATCCCGGAAGTACGACCGCTCGACGCACCTGTGACAGGCGCGGGCGACCAGATAACAAATCCGTAATCGAAGCCTCACCTTCAGGAAAGCGCGCGAATCGCAGAATGGACCCAACTCCTCATCGCATCGATGCGGAGCGGATGTCCGGCCCGATCTGCGGACGCAAACATGCCATCTTGAGAGGTGAACATCATGAACAACCTGATTCGTGCAGTCCTGCTGTCCTGTGCGCTGAGCGCACCGATCGTCGCATTTGCGCAAACCACCGACCATGCGCTCACGCGTGCCGACGTGCGCGCCGATCTCGTCCGCGTCGAAAAGGCCGGTTACCGGCCGATCGGCAGCGATCCTTACTATCCGGAAGACATCCAGGCGGCCGAGGCGAAGGTCGCCGCGCAGCAAGCGCAATCGGCCGCTGCACGGCCGACCGACGCTGCAAAGCCCGCGACCTCATCGTTCGCGTCGCTCGACACGCAGCAGTTGTACGAGCATCACTGAACGCGGCGATCGACCGCCGCCCGCGGTGCCGGCGGCGGCCTGATCGACGGCATGCATGCCGCCGCGATTCAGTGCTCGCCCTTCTCGAGCACGTTCTGCGTGAGCGTGACCGACGGAATCGTCGGCTTGAGCAACGCACGGCGCGCGCGATGGCTCAGCCATTTCCAGCCGGCCACGAGCAGCAGCGCGACCAGCGGGATCGATGCAATCGTCCATGTCCCGTTCGGGTAGTCGAACGCCATCAGCACCAGCACGCCGAGCAGGAACAGCAGCGTGAGCCACGATGTCACGGGCGCGCCCGGCATCCTGAACGAGACGTCGTCCGCCTCGCCGCGCCGGACCGCGGCGCGGAACCTCATCTGGCACACGACGATGAAGCCCCATGTGCTGATGATGCCGAGCGACGCGATGTTCAGCACGATCTCGAACACGCTCGACGGCACGAGATAGTTGAGCAGCACGCCGACCACATAGATCGCGACCGTCACCAGAATGCCCGCGTACGGAACGGACTGCGCGCTCATTCGCGCGAGGAACGCGGGGGCCGAGCCGCCCATCGACAGCGCGCGCAGCACGCGCCCCGTCGAATACAGGCCGGAGTTCAGGCTCGACAGCGCGGCCGTCAGCACGACCAGGTTCATCACCGAGCCGATGCCCGGCACGCCGAGCGCGCCGAAGAACGTGACGAACGGGCTCTGGCCCGCCTTGTACGCGCTCCATGGCAGCAGGCAGACCAGCAGCACGACCGATGCGACGTAGACGATCGCGATGCGCCAGATCACGTTGTTGATCGCGCGCGGCAGCACCTTGCGCGCGTCCTTGCATTCGCCGGCGGCCGTGCCCACCAGTTCGACGCCTGCGAATGCGAACACCACGCCTTGCACCAGCACCAGCGCCGGCATCAGTCCGTGCGGAAAGAACCCGCCGTTGTCGGTGATCAGATGCATGCCGGTGCCATGGCCGGCCACCGGCATGCCCGTGCCGAGGATCGCCGCGCCGATCACGAGAAACAGCACGATCGCGGCGACCTTGATCAGCGCGAACCAGAACTCCATCTCGGCGAACCACTTCACGCCGATCAGATTCATCGTCGCGACGATGCACAGCGCAACGAGCGCGAAGATCCACTGCGGCACGGCCGCGAACGGCGCCCAGTAATGCATGTAGAGCGCGACGGCGGTGATGTCGACGATGCCGGTCATCGCCCAGTTCAGGAAGTACATCCAGCCCGCGACGAACGATGCCTTCTCGCCGAGGAATTCGCGCGCGTACGACACGAAGCTGCCGCTGCTGGGGCGATGCATCACGAGCTCGCCAAGCGCGCGCAGGATCAGGAACGAAAACGCGCCGCACACGAGATAGACGATCGCGAGCGACGGGCCGGCGGCCTGCAGCCGGCCGCCGGCGCCGAGAAAGAGCCCGGTGCCGATGGCCCCGCCAATCGCGATCATCTGCACCTGTCGATTGCCGAGGGTCTTGTGATAGCCGGCTTCGTGCGATTCGAGCCAGCTGCGTTTGTCGGTTTCGCCGGTTGTCGACGGTTCGGGAATCGATGCCATGACGGTATCCTCGCGCACGGATGGGATTGAATTCATCCCGACCGCGGATCGATCGGGACCACCGGTACCGGCGGACCGGCGCGCGCAAGCAAGCGCACCCGTCCTGTTCGCGATTCGCCGGGCGCGGCGAAAGGCACGGTACGCCGCGAACGTATTCAGCCGTAATTCCCGTCACAAACGGCATGCAAATTTGGACTAAGCCTGTTCGAATCCGTGCATGGGGGCCGCGGCGGCGGATGAACCAATTGGGTAATTTGGTGCGCCGGCGCGCACTGCGAGGGCAGCCGTTGCCGAAGGTGTCGGCTCATGCACCGAAATGAGGAATGCGGTACACCAAAGGTTCGCCGGCATTTCCGTCTCGTGCCGGTGCGGCCGGCGTTTTGCGGCAATGGCCTGGTTTTTGCTGGAGTGATGTCGGCCGCGCAACGGTTGCGCGCTGCCCGACGACATACCAGACAAGGAAGATTCACCGTGAGCCCGACGACCCGACCGTTCCCCCGACGCACCTGGCTGGCTGCGTTGCTCGCCGCCCCCGTGATGGTGCTGTTCGCCTCCGCGCCGGCCCATGCCGATGCGCTCGACACCATCGCGAAAAACGGCACGCTGCGCGTCGCGGTGCCCGAGGACTATCCGCCGTTCGGCTCGGTCGGCACGGACATGCAGCCGCAGGGCTACGACATCGACATGGCAGGACTCCTCGCCAAGGCGCTCGGCGTCAAGCTGAAGCTGGTGCCCGTGAACAGCGCGAACCGGATTCCGTACCTGACGACCAACAAGGTCGACATGGTGATCTCGTCGCTCGGCAAGACCCCGGAGCGCGAGAAGGTCATCGATTTCTCGAGCGCTTACGCACCGTATTTCCAGGGCGTGTTCGGGCCTTCCGACGTGAAGGTGAGCGCACCCGCCGACCTGTCCGGCAAGACGGTCGGCGCGACGCGTGGCGCGCTCGAGGAGATTGCGCTGTCGCAGCTCGCGCCGAACGCGACGATCAAGCGCTTCGAGGACAACAACGCGACGATCCAGGCGTTCCTGTCGGGGCAAGTCCAACTGATCGCGGCCGGCAACATCGTCGCGGCGGCGATTCTCGCGAAGAATCCGCCGCGCCGCCCCGAGGTCAAGTTCGTGATCAAGAATTCGCCGTGCTTCGTCGGCGTCAACAAGAACGAGCCGCGCCTGCTCGCGAAGATCGACGATGCGATCGCCCATGCGAAGCAGGACGGCACGCTGGGCGAGATGTCGCGGAAGTGGCTCGGCCAGCCGTTGCCGGTCGGACTGTGACGAAACGCCGTGTCGCCTGACACGTCGCCGCGGCCGGCATGGCCGGCGCGGTGCGTGTCGTTGTCCGAACTCGAATCGACCCATTTCCCATGAGCTACCAGCTTCAATTCGGCGAACTCGCCGAGTACGCCGGCGTGTTCGCGAGCGGCGCGGCGATCACGCTCGCGCTGACCGCGGTCGCGACCGTGCTCGGCGTGGCGCTCGGCGTGCTCGGTGCAGCCGCATACAGTGCCGACGCGCGCGCGGCCGTGCGATTGCGCCCGCTGATCGGCGCGTACGTCGAGGCGATTCGCAATACGCCGTTCGTCGTCCAGCTGTTCTTCATCTTCTTCGGCTTGCCGGCGCTCGGCGTGCACATCGACGAATACACGGCCGCGATCCTTGCGATGACGCTCAATCTCGGCGCGTACTCGGTCGAGATCGTGCGCGCGGGCGTGGCCGCCGTGCCGAAAGGGCATCTGGAGGCAGCGTCCGCGCTGGCGATGTCGCGCGCGCAAATGTTGCGCCACGTCGTGCTGCCGCAAGCGCTCGCCAAGGTGTTTCCCGCGCTGTCGAGCCAGATCGTGATCACGATGCTCGGTTCGGCGGTCGTGTCGCAGATCTCGGTGGCCGACCTGACCTATGCGGCCGGCTACATCCAGTCGCGCAACTTCCGCGCATTCGAGACGTACTTCGCGATCACGCTCGCGTATCTGGCGATGGCGCTGCTGCTGCGCGCCACGCTCGGCGCGATGGGCCGCCGCGTGTTCTCCCGCCGCGTGCGAGGTGCGCGATGATCGATTTCACGCTTGGGCAAATTCTCGCGAACCTGCTGCTGGCCGCGCGCTGGACGATCGTGCTGTCGATCGTGTCGTTCGTGTCCGGCGGCCTCGTCGGGCTCGGGCTGCTCGTGATGCGCGTGTCGGGCTCGACGGTGCTGCGCGGCGTCGCGAAGCTCTATATCGAAGTGTTTCAGGGCACGCCGTTGCTGATGCAACTGTTCATCGTGTTCTTCGGCCTGCCGCTCGTCGGGCTCGACGTTTCGCCGTGGGTCGCGGCCACGGCCGGGCTCACGTTCTTCACCAGCGCGTATCTGGCCGAAATCTGGCGCGGCTGTGTCGAGGCGGTGCCGAAAGGGCAGTGGGAGGCGTCGGCGAGCCTGGCGATGAGTTACGTCGAGCAGTTGCGTCACGTGATCCTGCCGCAGGCCGCGCGCATCGCGATCGCGCCGACGGTCGGCTTCGGCGTGCAGGCCGTGAAGGATACGGCGTTGGTGTCGATCATCGGCTTCACCGAGCTGACGAAGGTCGGCATCGCGATCTCGAACGCGACGTTCCGGCCGTTCGTCGTGTATGGCCTCGTCGCGCTGATCTATTTCGCGCTCTGCTATCCGCTGACCCGTTATGCGCGCACGTTGCAAAGGAGATGGCATGCCGCTCGTTGAAACCCGGGGTGTCGAGAAGCATTTCGGCACCCATCATGTGCTCAAGGGCATCGATCTGTCCGTCGAGCGCGGGCAGGTCGTATCGATCATCGGCCGCAGCGGCTCGGGCAAGAGCACGCTGCTGCGCACGCTCAACGGGCTCGAGAGTATCGACGCGGGCACGATTTCGGTCGACGGAGAACGCGTCGATGCACGGCACGCGGACCTGCGTGCGCTGCGGCTGAAGGTCGGCATGGTGTTCCAGCAGTACAACCTGTTTCCCCACCTGAGCGCCGGACAGAACGTGATGCTCGCGCAGTCGGTGGTGAAGAAGTCGCACCGCCAGCAGGCGCGCGCGATCGCGGAGCTGATGCTCGAGCGCGTCGGCATCGGCGACAAGTTCGACGCGTTTCCGGAACACCTGTCGGGCGGCCAGCAGCAACGCGTCGCGATCGCGCGTGCGCTCGCGATGAAGCCGAGCGTGCTGCTGTGCGACGAGATCACGTCCGCGCTCGATCCCGAGCTGGTCGGCGAGGTGCTGGGGGTCATCGAGCAGCTCGCGCGCGAGGACATGACGCTGATCATGGTCACGCACGAGATGAACTTCGCGCGTGCGGTGAGCGACAGGATCGTGTTCATGCATCAGGGGCGCGTATGGGAGAGCGGCACGCCCGACGAGATCTTCGAGCGGCCGCAGACCGTGGAGTTGACGCGGTTTCTGGGCACCGTCCGGCACACGGCGCCGTTACGCGTCGATTGACGCTGCCGTGCGGCCGGGCCGCGACCGGATGACAAGACCGTAATCGAAGCCTCACCTTCCGGAAAGCGCGCGAATCGCAGAATGGATATCACTCCTCGTCGCATCGATGCGGAGCGGATGTCCGGCCTGATCTGCGGACGCGAACACGCCATTTTCGGAGGTGAACGTCATGAGCAAGCTGATTCGTGCAGTCCTGCTGTCCTGTGCGCTGAGCGCACCGATCGTCGCATTCGCGCAAACCGCCGACCATGCGCTCACGCGCGCCGACGTGCGCGCCGACCTGATTCGGGCGGAGCGCGACGGTACGCTGCCGACGCCGAAATCGGACTATCCGCCGAGCACGGAGACGATTGCGCGCAATCGCGAACTGTATGCGATCGCACATGGAGACCGGCACACGGCAACGGCCGCGACGTCGGCGTCCGTCCCGACCGCGAGCGCGCAATGAAGCGCCGGGCGAAGGGGCTGGCGATCGCCGCGTGGCTGGCGGCAGCCGCGACCCCGGCTTTCGCGCGCGGGCAGCCGCAACTACCCGCAGACGACGGCGGCCGCGCGAGCGTGCTGCGTGCGCTGAATCCCGAGGGCGATCCGTACCGCGCGGCGGCCGACAGACGGCCGGCGCACCTTCACGCGGTGCCCATCAACCGCGCGCCGAGCGCGATCCCGCGCGCGGACAGCAGCGCACCGGCCGCACGCTGACGGGCGTCCCAGCCTGCCAGCGCGGCATCGAACGCGGCGCCGCGTGCGACGTCGCGCAATGCTTCGGCGAGACCGACCGCGTCGTCCGCCGCTTTCGCGACGCCCGCCGCCGTGTGCGGGCGCACGATGCGCGCGGCTTCGCCGATCAGAGCCATTTCTCGCGAACCTTCACGCGGTTGACCGGTGTCACGCCTCGCCGGTGGCGCGCGGGCCAGACGTGAGCGCCGCGATGCTCCGGAGGCGGGCGCGCGGCATGGCAAACGCGGCGACGTGCAGGCATGCAACTTGCGCGCGAGCACGGGCCGCATCACTTCGGAGGTTTTCATGAAACGACGCTGGCCGCGACGACCGATGCTCGCGATAGGTGTGTTCGCAACGTTCGGCTTTCATGCCGCCATCGCGTCGGCGGCATCCGACGTGTCGATCAGCCGCGCCGATTACGGGACGACCGCGAACGGGCAGGCGGTGAGCCAGTACACGCTCGCGAACCGGCACGGCGTGACGCTGAAAGTCATCACGTATGGCGGCATCGTGACCGCCCTCGACGTGCCGGACCGTACCGGCCGCGTGGCCGACATCGTGCTCGGCTTCGATTCGCTGCGCGACTACGAAGCGCACAACGGCAACATCCATTTCGGCGCGCTGATCGGCCGGTACGCGAATCGCATCGCGGGCGGGCGTTTCACGCTCGACGGCCAAACCTGGAAGCTGCCGGTCAACGACGGGCCGAACACGCTGCACGGCGGCCCCGACGGTTTCGACGCGAAGGTATGGACGGTCACCGGCACGCACGGCGACGCGACGGGCGCGAGCGTCACGCTGCGCTACGTGAGCCCCGACGGCGAGAACGGCTTCCCCGGCACGTTGACGACGGACGTGACCTACACGCTGACCCGCGACGACCAGGTCCGCATCGACTACCGCGCAACGACCGACCGGGACACGGTCGTCAACCTGACCAACCACAGCTACTTCAATCTGGCGGGGCAGGCAGGCGGCAGCGTCGAGCGGCAATTGATCGAGATCGCCGCATCGCGCTTCACGCCGACCGACGCCACGTCGATTCCGACCGGGCAACTGGCGAGCGTCGCGGGCACGCCGATGGATCTGCGCCAGTTGACGCCGATCGGCGCGCATCTGCGCGATGCGTATCCGCAGCTCGTGCTCGCGCATGGCTACGACCAGAACTGGGTGCTGGACCAGGGCGGCCAGTCGGCGCCGGCGTTTGCCGCGCGCGCTTACGACCCGGCGTCGGGGCGTTTTCTCGAGTTGTACACGACGCAGCCGGGGCTGCAGTTCTACACGGCCAACGGGTTGAACGGCAGCGTCGCGGGCAAGGGCGGCACGGTCTACCGGCAAACCGATGCGTTCGCGCTGGAAGCCGAGCATTTTCCCGATTCGCCGAATCGTCCGGCCTTCCCGTCGACGACGCTCAAGCCGGGCGAGACGCTGCACGAAGTGACGGTGTGGCGGGTGGGCGCGCGATGAGCGTGTGGGGCGTGTGGGTCGCGGCCGTGTTCCGGCGCGTCAATGCGACGACACGAACACCGCATCGTCGAACGCTTCGGGAATCGCGAAGCTCGCGCGCATGCGCTGCGTCTCCTTCGCCGGCGTCAAGCCGAACAGGCGCTTGAATTCGCGGCTGAACTGCGACGGGCTCGTGTAGCCGACCGCGTAGCCGGCCGCCTCCGCCGTCAGGTCCTGGCGCACCATCAATAGCCGCGCCTGATGCAGGCGCGTCGACTTCAGGTACTGCATCGGCGACGCCTGCGTGATCGCCTTGAAATGGCTGTGAAAGCTCGGCACGCTCATGCCGGCCGCGTCGGCCAGTTGCGACACGTCGAGCGGCCGCGCGTAGTCGGTGTGGATCACGCGCAATGCGCGCCCGATCCGGCCGAACTGCCCGCGCATCGCCAGGGCGCTGCGCATCGCGTCGCCCTGCGCGCCGGTCAGCACGCGGAAATACAGCTCGCGAAGCAGCGCCGGGCCGAGCACCGCGGCGTCGAGCGGCCGCTGCATCGCCTCGACGAAACGCAGCACCGATGCGTGCATCGCGGCGTCCATCGGCGTCGACATCATGCTCTTCGGCGCTTGCACGGGTCGTGCGAGGCTCGCGCGATCGATCTGCGCGGCGAGTTCGGCGGCCAGCGTGAAATCGAGGTGCAGGTACAGCGCGAGCAGCGGGCGCGCGGGCGTGGCGTCGGTTTCCATGCTGAACGGGACGGGCACGGAAACGGCCAGGTAATGGTGCTCGTCGTACAGATAGCGCTCGCCGCCGAAGTAGCCGCGCTTCGATCCCTGGCACACGATCACGATGCCAGGGTCGTACAGCACCGGCGTGCGCGACAGCGCGCGGTTCGAGCGCAGGATGCGCACGCTCGGCAGCGCCGTCAGGTTGTAGCCTTCGTCGGGCGCGAGCGCGCGCAGCAGCGTCACCAGGCGCTTCCGGTCGCGCGGGGACAGCGCGGGAGATCGGGCGGAGACGGGCGAGGGGCTCATAGTTTTGTGCAAGAAAATCAGCGGAATCGGGCTTATTCGACGCAGTTCGTCAGACTAGTATGCACGCTTCGATCGACATTCGGGAGAAGCTCACATGGCATCCGGCAACATCATGCTCATTACCGGCGTCAGCAGCGGTTTCGGTCGCGCGCTCGCCCGGGAGGCGCTGGCCGCCGGCCACACGGTGGTCGGTACGGTGCGCAGCGCGCAGGCGGCGCGCGATTTCGAGGCGCTGTCCGCGCAGGCGGCCGTCGCACGCGTGCTCGACGTGACCGACTTCGACCGCATCGACGGCGTCGTCGCGGACATCGAGGCGAACGTCGGGCCCATCGACGCGCTGGTGAACAACGCGGGTTACGGGCACGAAGGGATCATGGAGGAGGCGCCGCTCGAGGAGATGCGCCGGCAGTTCGACGTGAACGTGTTCGGCGCGGTCGCGATGATGAAGGCCGTCGTGCCGTTCATGCGCGCGCGCCGGCGCGGCCGCATCCTGAACATCACGTCGATGGGCGGTCACATCACGATGCCGGGCATCGCGTACTACTGCGGCAGCAAGTTCGCGCTGGAAGGCATTTCCGAAACCCTCGGCAAGGAGCTCGAGCCGTTCGGCATCGCGGTGACGGCCGTGGCGCCGGGTTCGTTCCGCACGGACTGGGCCGGCCGCTCGATGGTGCGCACGCCGCGCTCGATTGCCGACTACGATGCGCTGTTCGATCCGATCCGCCGCGCGCGCGAGGAGAAAAGCGGCAAGCAACTGGGCGACCCCGCGAAGGCCGCGCGGGCGATGCTCGCCGTGATGGCGGCGGACCGCCCGCCCGCGCATCTGCTGCTCGGCAGCGACGCGCTGCGGCTCGTGCGGGACAAACTGTCGGCGCTGGACGACGAAATCCGCGCGTGGGAAGCCGTGACGGTGTCGACGGACGGCTGACGCGCGCGGCATCGTTCGTTTCCTGCCGGTGGATGATCGGCCCTCGCTGCGCGCGATGGCATCGAGGTTTCACAATAATGGCCGATAATGTCAACCGGCCCGCTCGCCACGTTCATCCACCTCACCGGAGCATCGCGATGCCATACGTCACCACGAAGGACAACGTCGATATTTTCTACAAGGATTGGGGTCCGAAAGATGCGCAGCCCGTCATGTTCCACCACGGCTGGCCGCTGTCCAGCGACGACTGGGATGCGCAACTGCTGTTCTTCGTCCAGAACGGCTATCGCGTGATCGCGCACGACCGGCGCGGCCATGGCCGCTCGGCGCAGGTCTGGGACGGCCACGACATGGATCATTACGCGGCGGATGCGTTCGCGGTGGTCGAAGCGCTCGACCTGCGCAATGCGGTGCATATCGGGCACTCGACGGGCGGCGGCGAAGTGGCGCGCTACGTCGCGAAGCACGGCGAGCCGGCCGGCCGCGTCGCGAAGGCGGTGCTGGTCAGCGCGGTGCCGCCGCTGATGCTCAAGACCGACTCGAACCCCGAGGGCTTGCCGCTCGAGGTGTTCGACGGCTTCCGGAAAGCGCTCGCCGACAATCGCGCGCAGTTCTTCCTCGACGTGCCGAGCGGGCCGTTCTACGGGTTCAACCGCGAGGGCGCGACCGTGCACCAGGGCGTGATCCGCAACTGGTGGCGGCAGGGGATGGCAGGCAGCGCGAAGGCGCATTACGACGGCATCAAGGCGTTTTCGGAAACGGACCAGACCGACGACCTGAAGTCGATCTCCGTCCCGACGCTCGTGCTGCATGGCGAAGACGACCAGATCGTGCCGATCGCGGATTCCGCGCTGAAGTCGATCAAGCTGCTGAAGAACGGCACGCTGAAGACCTATCCGGGCTATTCGCACGGGATGCTGACCGTCAACGCGGACGTGCTCAACGCCGACCTGCTCGCGTTCGTGCGGGCATGACGGTGTCGGCGCCGGCCCGCTGCGGCGGGCGGCGCCGCGATCGTGGGGAGGCGATCCGGCCGCGCGTGGAAAAGGGCGGATCGTCCGCCGGGTGCGTCACCCCAAATCGACGAAGCGCACGCCCGGATGCGCGAGGCGCGGTAATCGGCTGGCCAGGAACGCATGCAGTTCGCGTACCTGCGCTGCTTCGTCGTCGGCATCGCGAATCCGAAGGATCTGCTGTTCTTCGTTGCGTTCTTTCCGCAGTTCGTCGGCATCACGCCCGATTCGCGCGTGAGCCTCGCGATCCTCGCCGCGCTGTGGATCGCCGTCGATTTCACGATCCTGACCGGCTACATGGCCGCGATCAACCATCCGGCGCTTCATCGGAAGCAGCGATGGATCGTGACATCGTCGGCGCTCGCGATGCTCGCGATCGCGCTCGTCGGGCTCGGCAGCACGCTCGCGCACGCCGCGTAGCGCATCGTCGATCGGCGTCACGCTTCGCTTGCGTCGCGCGGGCGCCCGCTAGCCATTGCGCAGGAACACGACGTAGCCGCGGAACCACGGACTCGATGCGAGATACGGCGGCGCGTCCCACTCGCCGCCCTGGATCACGCCGATGCGAAACGGCAGTTGCAGCCGCGCGACGCGCGGCAGATAGGCTGCGTAATCGGGGATCGTGCTGCGGCCCTGGTAGGTCTGCACGACCACCTCGTCGACGATCCCCTTGAGCCGGTTGACCTGGTCGGTATCGATGCGGCTGCTCCAGTCGAGCAGCCCCGTGATGCTCAGCCGGCAATCGGCGGGCAAGGTCTCGCGCAGCGTGCGCAGGAACGCGAGGTAATCCTGCAGGTGGCGCGTACCGGCATCGAAGTCGATCTGGATGCCGGCGATCGTGCGGCCCGACGCGCGCCAGCGTGCGAGCTGCGCGAGCATGATCTGCGTGACGCGCGGCGTCCAGCGCAGCGTATGCGCGCGATAGACGAGCCACACGCGCGCGTCGGGCGCGGGCGGCAGCGCGACGCCCTGCGCGATCACGCGCACCTGCGACTCGTCCTGCGGCGACGCCTCGATCTGACCTTGCAGCACGTAGACGGCGCGCGCGCCGCGCACGACCGCCTGCGGCTTCACGCCCGCCCACAGCCAGAACGCGTCGTAGCGTGCAGCGTCGACGGTGCCGGCCAGCGCGCCGCGCGCGGCCAGCAGCAGCGCGATGCACGCGATGCGTTTCATGCGGCGCTCACCAGTAGTAGCGAAGCTTCCGCGCCCACGGGCTGTCCGGATAGGCGGTCTTCAGCGTGTCGAACCAGCGCTTGCGCGTGCTCTTCGAGACCTCCTTGCCGCCGCATTCGTTGGAGCCGCCCGGCGCGTAGCACCTGATCGCGCGATAGAACGCGTACGCGCGGTCGTTCGGGTTCGCCTGCGTATCGGCCATCACCGTCACGTAGCTCGACATCCGCTCGTACGGTTTGCCCGCGAACTGCGACGGCGCCGCGCCCAGCGTCGGCGGCACGCGCGTGGCGGCGGTGCTCGACGCGTTGCGGACCCACGACGGCACCGGATCGATCTCGAGGCCGGGCGCCGGCGGATGAAGTCGCACGAAATCGGCGAGGCAGTTCAGCCCCTTCGGATCGGCGGGATTCTGCTGCAGCGTCGCGGCGATGTCGCGCGCCGACGGGCACGTGTAGCCGTCTTCGTTTTTCGTGCCGGCTGCGAGGAACGGCTTCAACGGATCGGCGGGCGTGCCGGACACCAGCGCGGTATCGGCGAGGAAGTCCGCGTAGTGCGAACGCGTGAGTTCCTTGTACAGCAGCGTGTACAGCGCGATGTTGCGCAGCGCGCCGCCGGTTGCCTGATTCTGCGCCTGTGCGCGCAGCAAGTCGGCATTGGCCGCGCGCTGCAGCAGCACCGCGCGGATCGCGGCGTTCTGCACGGGCGAATCGCCGGCGAACGCATCGTTGACGAGCCCGGCCTGCTCCAGGTTGATCGCGAGCGCGAGTTCCAGCATTTCGCGCTGGAAGCGGAACGTCGCGAGCGGGATCAGGTCGCGCCACAGCTGGCGCGCCTGGTCGTTCCGGCCGCTGTCCTCCAGCGCGAACCCGCGCAGCGCCTGCTGGCTCAGACCGAAGTAGTCGAGCGGCACGGCGGGCGTTTGCGGCAGCAGGTCGAGCGCGGCATCCGGCTTGTGCCCGATCTGCACGTACCACGTGGCGAGCAGGTAGTCGTAGAGCGCGGGCGCGTTCGCGAAGCGCGGCTTCTGCGCCTGCAGCTCGTCGAGCGTCATCGGCTTGCGGCTCGGATCGTTGCTGTCCGACGCACGCATGCGCAGCAGGTCGACGGTGGCGAGCACGGTCGGTGACTGGATCTGGCTCGCGTCGAATGCCGAGCCGAACAGCAGCTTGCTGTCGAGTTCGTTCGCCAGTTGCATCAGCGGCACGTTCGACGTCGCCGGCGACCAGTGCGCGAGCGCATGGCCGTACAGGTCTGCCTGCTGCGTGACGTTGCCGTCGAGCCACGCGACACGCCGCAACAGCCCGCTCGCGGACACCGCGTAGCGCCCCTTCGGATACACCTTCAGGTAGGTCCGGAATACCGTGTTCGCCGCGTCGAGCGACACCTTCGTCACGCGCGCGCGCGTCGGCGTCGGGCTGTCGTGGTCGAATGCGTTGGCCTGCGCGGCATTCAACTGCGCGCGCCCGGCCATGTAGAGGCCGGTTTCCTTCAGCCACGGGTCCGCGCTGTGCGATGCGTTCGCGAAGGCGCGGGTCGCGGTGGGGAAGTCGGCGCGGTAGAACGCGTTCGCGCCGTCGAGGTACGCGGCGAACTGCTGGCCGAGCGGCGACTTGACCGGCGGCTTCGTCCACGCGGCGCTCGCGCCGCCCGCGGCACAGTTCTGCTGCGCGATGTCGGCGCGTGCCGCGCGCAGGCGCGCCGCTTCGTCGGCGGGCAGGCCGGCGGCGCCGCCCAGTGCGTCGTTGAATGCGTCCGCGCCCGCATTCATGCTGCGGCAGATGCTGCCTTCGCCGTCCGCGTACCGGTTCGACGACGCATCGGCATCCGCTGCGCCGCCGGTCTGGTCGGGCTCCTTCTGGCCGATATAGATCCAACCGGAGAAATCCATCGGGAACGGCACGACGATCCGCTCGACCCGCTCTTTCGCCGGGATGGTCTTCGGGTCCGGAAACACCTGCGCGACCTTGCCGCTGTCGGCCATCATCAGCATCGCGTTGATGCGCGTGTCGTTGGCGGGCGTCAGCATCGGCACGTTGCCGCATGAGTATGACGTTTGCCGGAGCGTGTTCGGCACGTAGCAGCCGTCGTCTCCGCTCGCATGGGCGGCCGGTATCCACAGCAGGCCGGCCGCCAGCGCGGCGAACAGGGTTCGGTGCAGCATCGGGTTTCTTCGCATTTTTCTTGTGTCGGGTAGGGGGGCCGCGACGGCCGGTTCTCTCAGGGGGGCGCTTTGCCCTGGCGCGTATCGTACCTCACCGGCCGGCGCCGTCATGGCCGGCGTGGCCGGCATGGTGTCGGCCGGCCAGCCAGCGATGCGGAGGGCAGCCCCGTGAAATGGACATCCATTCGGTGTGGACGCAACGCGACCTTGAATCCGGATGGCTTGAACCGAGATGCAGCCGGCAGTAGCGGACGTCCGACGATAGTTCGGGTTACTTACAAACCGGGCGAGCAGCACGCAGGGGTCGCGCGTCCGTCACGATCGCGCATCACGCGCACACGCTGCTGGCGATGCCTCCGTCGTCCATCTCGTCGAGCGCGGCCCGCAAATCGTCGATGGCCACCATCAGTTCGCGGACTTGCCGCAACGACGGGTATTGATGCAGCACGGCGTGCCATTGCGGCAGGGTCAGCAGCGCGTGCCAGATGACGCCGAGGCCGTCCGGATCGGCATCCGGCTGCCGCGCGAGCGCGCTCGCGTATTCGAGGCTGGCCTGGGCCGACAGCAACTGCATCCGGCTCGCGGCGCCCAGCAGGCGCGGCGACGCGTCCGCGGACGCGTCGCAGCAATACAGCACCTCGCGTCGCAGCGCCGCTTCGTCGGTCGTCAACGCGTGCAGCGATGCGCCCTGCACGCGCACCGTGCCCTGGTGCGTCTCGAATGCATAGACCGTGTCGGGCGCCGCCTGCGCGAGCAGGTTCAGGCCGCGCAGCAGTCGCGGCAGGTCGGTCGTCGCGGCATCCGCGGAGGCTTTCGCTTCGACGAGAAAGCGCACGTTCCACGCGAGCGCCGGGTCGCCGCCGCGCGCGCGTTCGAGCAGGATCGCGTCCCATTCGGTTTTCGCGCGGTCGTGTCGGCCCGGGATCGACGAAGGCACACACATCGACGTGACCACGCGGTAGGTGCGGTGCTCGTCCACCGCGTCGAGCCGGCGCGCCAGTGCGTCGAGCGCCTGCGCGGCCAGCGCTTCGACGGCCGCGCCGCGCTGCTGGGACGCCGCGCCTTGCGCGACGGCGGCCGTGCTGCCGACGAGCGGGCCTTGACGGACCCACAGCGCGCGGTAGCGACGGACGTCGTCGTCCGCGGCCAGCGCATCGAGTCGCAGCGTGCGCTCGAGCGCGGGGCTGTCCTTGAGCTTGACGATGTCCTGCTCGAACGCCGCGTCGGTCGCCATCTCGGGCAGTGCGAGCAGTTGCGCGAGCGCGGCATGCAGCTCGGCCCACGCCGCCGACGTCGCGGCTGCATGCAGGCGCGCGAGGCCGTCGCGTTGCCACGCCTGTGCGCTGCGCTCGAGCTTGGCCGGGTGCGCGATCGCATTGACGGCCGCGTGGAGCGCGCGCCGGTCCTGCTCGGCGTGCGCGGACAACGACGCGTATTCGCGCACGTTCGGCGCGTCGTGGCGCAGCACCGATGCCTGAAACGACGGGTCGCCGGATGACGGATCCATCGCGTCGCGGATCATCCGTGCGAGCGCATCGACGAAGCGCTGTCGCAGGTCCGCGCCGGGCGTGTGGCCGTCCGCCTGCATCCTGCGCGCTTCCTCGATCACGACCGCCAGCGCGGTGGCCGGATGCGTCGCGTCGGTCAGCGACGACGCGCGGTCGAGCGGCGGCAGCCGATAACGGCGCGCGACGGTGCGCAGGACGGTGTCGAGCAGGGCGGGCAGCGGTGTCAGCGACATGGCGGATGGGGCGTGAAAGCGGTTCGCGGGGGCGGCCGGCGGGCCGGCGCGCGCGACGATGTGCAACGGTATCACGGCGGGGCGGAATGGATCGACGACGGGTGCCGAGCCGTCCAGCGACGACGCGAATGAAGTCGAGCGCGCGTGGAGCCGCCTGATGCCGTTACACCGGGACATTTCTGCATGAACTACATACTCAGGATGAGTACGCGCGTTGTCTGTCGAAGCTACGTATTTAGCGGCGGCCGGCGAGCACATTTGATATGGCTTTGGCGCACGGGACGCCTGAGGATTCGCAAGGTGCCAGAGAGGATCGTGGAGATCCGTCGAACTCGCCACGCGAGCGCAACAGCTGCAACGATTGCGTGCTGTTCTATATCCGTAGCATGTCGTTCGTTCGGGACGGACGCGGCAACGGAGTGAAACCTCTCCACGGTGGGAGAGGTTTAGTCGCGGGTAACGCGTCGCAACGTTAGCGTTACTCTTTGTTGGTCCGTGCTGCCAAGAGATTGTCTGCTGCAGTGTAAGCCATTTCGCCAAGTCCCGAATAGTTTGCACTGCTTCCACTTGCGATCATACCTTGCAATGCCGCTGCGGCAAAATAGTCGCGCAGAGACATCCCCTGCAAGCTAGAACTATGCTTTTGGTTATCGAGCGTGGTAACTGGTACGGGAAATGCCGGGCCGCCGTTATCCATATTGATCTCCGTAGTTTGTGGAAAAGGGGATTATAAAGCGTTCTAGTGCATATGATGACCAATGCTGCCTAAATTCGTGACCCACTCCGGTGAGAAGAGATGCGTCTCTAGAGAATGTAGACCATTCGAGCACAAAGGCATATCGGTCACATCCGTTTGCTCAAAAGTTTTGAAGGACAACGATGGTCGATTCCACATCTACAATGTAGAGACATTCGGCCCGAACGTCTGGACACCGGCTTACGACGCTGGTGAGCAGGACAGTGAGCAAGGCATTGAACAGCCGGACGCTGTCGAGAAACTGATTGAGGCTTCGGTCAGCTTTGAGCGAGATATCGAGGCGCACGTCATTCAGAATTTGGCCACGCTAGAGCCGGGGCTACGTTACATCGACCGTCATGTTTCGATTGATGTTGGTCGAGTTGACATTCTCGCGAAAGATGCTTCGGCACGCCGCGTCGTCATTGAGCTGAAGGTGGGCGAAGCAAAGGACTCAGCGGTGGGGCAGATTGCCCGCTATCTCGGATGGTATGCGAAGCAGGACGGGACTCCTCCCCGCGGTATCCCTTATAGCCAGTGAGTTTTCCGAGCCGATTCGATATGTGACTCAAGCAATACAGAACTTGCAACTAGTGCGTACAAGGTTCAGTTTGATTTCTCTCGCGCGGGAATCGAGTAAGCGTACCGCAATTACATTTTTTAGGTTGGAAGCTAGAGCCCGCAAGGTGAAAGCTTCGCGGGCTTTTTCGTCATCAGAGGCGCGTACACGACTCCATCCGAGCGAGAAGTTCTCGGCGACCAGTCATCAACTCTTCGCGACGTGGGCTGTCGGCGGACCAGTTGTTCAAATTTAGCTGAGTTTGATAGTAGTCGAATTGCTGGCGAAGGAAGTCGCATTGATTGGATACTTTGACTCGCCCATTCAAGATGGCGATCTGCGATGCTTGGTCAGCGATCGTCCTTTGGGATCCTTCGTAGGCTTCTCTCCAACTGGCCAAGTTTTTAATGGTGACGTCTAAGTTGGCCTGCGTGTCCCCCAACTTCTTTTTTGTTGATTCGAGATCGTCAATCGCGGCTCGGCATTCACTGTGAGCGGAGTCTTTGCCATATTGAACTCCTTGGGTATACGTGACGCCAAGTGCGCTAGCAACAGCAACGAGAAGCGTAATCCCGCCTGTTAATGCTGCACCGACGCTTACAGAAATTCCGTTTTTCGGTTGTGGATGGTTTTGGTGGAGAGACATTTCTTATATCAGTTTTTTTGATTTCACAGGATGATACAACAGTACTAAGCATGAGTTCGCATATCCTGTTCTGCGGCAAGAATGAGAAACGCTGACTGAGTCATCTTGCGCGCATTTGCAGCGACGTCGATCTGGTGCGGAAGCTGTTCAGGCATGTTGACATCGAAGCGGACGGCCTTTTGTTCTTCGGCAGGTCGATATCGAAGAGCATCCAAACGCCGGCTTCGCATTCGGAATTACGCGCGAGCGTTTTCAGTGCAGACGGAGACGGCACTGTGCCTTTTTCACGGTAGAAATGTGCCTCGACCGCTTCCTGTGCAGCAGCGCGAACGTCTTCCCAGACATCGGCGGCAGCGAAGCAGCAGGGCGAAAACCGCCGGTCATTTCAGACCGGCCTGATTCAGGATGCTGTGGTCATCCGCCCCGTCACGCGGTCAACGTCACCGACAGGCTGCCGAGCTCGCCGAAGCGGACCGTCAGCGCATCGCCGAGCGGCACGTCGATCGCCCCCGCGTACGAGCCGGTCGTCACGATCTGGCCGGCGCGCACCGCGTCGCCGCGCGACGCGAGGAAGTTGACGAGCCACACCAGCGGCTTCAGCGGATCGCCGTCCGGATGGCGGCCGTCGATCGTCCGGTTCAGCGCGCCTTCGAACGACAGCGCCAGCGTCGCGAGCGGCGCGTTCAAGCCGTCGGGCACGACCGGGCCGACGCACAGCCCCTGGTTGAATTGCCCGTCGGCCAGCAGCTCGAACTTCGACGCGCGCGCCGGCTCCGCATAGCGGCAGCCCAGTATCTCGAGCACGACGCGCACTTCCCGGATCGCCGCCCGCACGTCGCGTTCGTCGTACGGCTGCTCGCGCGCGGGCAGGTCGCGATCGAGCACGAACGCGATTTCCGGTTCGATCCGCACGATCGGCCCGCCGACGACGCGGTACGGCGCATCGGCTTCGCCGATCGTCGACGCGAAGATCGGCGCGAGGATCACGCGATCGGGCGGCGGCAGCGCGCATTTCCATCCGCCGACGGGTTCGCCGAGCAGGTCGGCCACGCGCTGCTGGATCGCGAGCGCGGTGTCGATGTCGTCGGGGCGCAGTGCATCGGGCAACAGCGGGCCGGGCGAGCCGGCATGGCGGGCGGCGACGAGATGCTGGGCGGCGCCGTCCACGCGTTCGATAGTCGTTGTCATGTCGGTTGAGCGAGTTGAAAGTGGGGCCGGAAAAAAGGGCCGGACGAAAGTCGCACGTTCGATGATAGCGCCTTCGGCGCGATGGCCGCTTGAAAGCGCGTCGGCGCGCGCATGGCCGGCCCGGTTCGCGGCCTGGCCGACAACGCGAGCTTTCCCCTTTCCGTCGCGCCGTTTTGCCGCATGTGCGGCCGCTGCCGCGCTTGACCGCCGTCAATGTTCGGCCCCGCCGTCGGCCGATGATGGAGACATGGCCGGGCGCGACGGCGCGCCCGGCAATTCACCCCAGCGAGGTTCGCATGTACGAGAAGATCATGGTGGCCGTCGACGGCAGCGCTTCGTCGAAACAGGCACTGGCCGAGGCCGTGAAGGTGGCGCTGGCGGGCGATACGCACGTCAGCGTCGTGTACGTGGTCGACAAGTCGGCGCTGTTCACGTATGCCGGCCGTCTCGATCCGCACGCGCTCGTCGAGGAGATTCGCGACGACGGGCGCAAGGTGCTGTGCGAAGCCGAACGGATCGTCGCGCTGGCCGGCGCGAAAGGCGAAGCCGAACTCGTCGAGACCGAGAGCATCGGCGAGGACATCGCGGAACGCCTGCAACGTTACGTGAAGGAGCGCGGGATCGATCTCGCGGTGGTCGGCACGCACGGGCGGCGCGGTATCCGGCGCGTGCTGCTCGGCAGCGTCGCCGAGCGTTTCGTGCGCGGCGCGACGTGCCCGGTGCTGCTGATTCGTGGCGACGACGCCGACGAGCCGGCCGCCGCGGCCGCGGCATGACGCGGCGCGCACGATGATACGCCGCCAGTACCGGATCGTCGTCGCGGCGATCGCCGTGTTCGTGTCGCTCGCCGGCATGATGGCCGTCGTGACCGGCCTGCTGTTCGATGCGGCGTCGGCGCTGCGCGGCGGCGCCGTTGCGTTGATCGTCGGCGTGGCCGGCTTCGTCGTGATGCTGAACCCGGGGCCGAAAGACGACGCGTGACCCGCACGGAAGCGGGGGCGGCGCGCGTCCGGCCTCGGTGTCGCGACGGTCGCCCCGATGCGCTTGCGCGATGCCCGGCGGGTGCGGGGCCGCGCATGTGCATCGTCCCGTTCGGGAGGGCGCGGGCGGCGTATCCGGCCGCGCGCGCTTCTGTCAAACTGGCGCCCATGAAACCGCGCCTCGCCTCACCGCTTTCCTCCGATTCCGCGCCTGCGCCCGCAGGTTTTCCCGACGCCGACGAACTGGCCGCGCTGCGCGCGTGGTACGCGGGCATGACCGTGCGCCAGGCCGTCGAGCGCTATCTGCCCGACCGGCTCGGCGACGGACGGTCGGCGCGCGGCGTGATCGGCGCCATTCGTCGGCGCCTCGTGCGCATCGCGCGGCAGGTGGGCCGCGCCGATCTCGCGGAACGGCTCGGCCATCCGGACGGTGAGCGTTTGCGGGAGGCGAAAGCGGCGACCGACGCGATCGGCCTGCTGCGTCATGCGCGCGCGCCGGTCCCGCAGATCGGCGACGACGTCGGCCTGTGGCTGCCGGCGCGTGCGGTCGCGGCATTGCGTGCGCACGGGATCGCGACGCTCGCCGACCTGACCGTGCGGATTCCGCGCCGGCGCCAGTGGTGGCGGGCGATCGCGGGCCTCGGCATGGCCGGCGCGCGGCGCATCGAGGCGTTCTTCGCCGCGCATCCGGAGCTGACCGAACGCGCGCGTGCGCTGATCGCCGCGACGCCGCGCGGCAGCATCGTGCCGTGGGAGCAACTGAAGCTGCCGCACGAAGTCGACGGCTCGGCCGGCACGTTCCGCGCGCCGCGCGCGACCAGCACGCTCGATGCGGACAACGATTACGCGGCCGTGCACGCGTGGCTGTCGCTGCACGAATCGGCCGCGACGCGGCGTGCGTACCGGAAGGAAGCCGAGCGGCTGATCCTGTGGGCGATCGTCGAGCGCGGCCGCGCGCTGTCGTCGCTGACGACCGAGGATGCGCTCGCGTATCGCGCGTTCATCCGGCGGCCGACGCCGCACGAACGCTGGGTCGGCCCCGTGCGGCCGCGCGGCGCGCCCGACTGGCGGCCGTTCTCGGGCGCGTTGTCCGCGCGGTCCGCGGCGTACACGCTGTCGGTGCTCGGCGCGCTGTTCCGCTGGCTGATCGAGCAGCGCTACCTGCTCGCGAATCCGTTCGCCGGCGTGAAGGTGCGCGACACGCGCGGCGCGACTCCCCTCGATACGTCGCACGCGTTCACCGAAGGCGAGTGGCTGCTGGTTCGCACGATCGCCGACGGGCTCGAGTTCCGCAAGCGCACGGGCGACGCCGCGCCGCAGTCGGGCTGGACGCCGGCCGCCGCGCAACGGCTGCGCTTCATTCTCGATTTCGGCTATGCGACCGGGCTGCGCGCGAGCGAACTGGTCGGCGCGACGCTCGGCGACATCGAGACGGACGCGCACGGCGACGCGTGGCTGAAGGTGATCGGCAAGGGCAGCAAGGCCGCCCGCGTCGCGCTGCCGCCGCTCGCGCGCACGGCGCTCGATCGCTATCTGGTCGCGCGCCGGTTGCCGGTCACGCCGGCGCGCTGGCGGCCCGCTACGCCGCTGATTCCGAGCCTTGCGGAAGACGACGCGGCCGCGATCACGAGCGTGCGGCTGTGGAAGGTGATGCAGCGTTTCTTCGCGCAGACGGCCGATAGCGTCGAGGCCGACCACCCGGCGCTCGCGCACAAGCTGCGCCAGGCGAGCCCGCACTGGATGCGGCATACGCATGCGACGCACGCGCTGGCGCGCGGCGCGGAGCTGACCACGGTGCGCGACAACCTGCGGCATGCGTCGATCTCGACGACGTCCATCTACCTGCATGGCGACGACGTGAAGCGGGCGCGGCAGATGTCGAGTGCGTTCGGCGCGGACAAGTAGGCGAGTCGGACGCTGCCGGCCGGCGCCGCGCACGCGGCGGCAGCGGTCGATGCTTGGGCGCGTTGCGCGTTGCGCGTTGCGCGTTCGCGAATGCATGACGCACCGCAGCGTATCGGCAGACCAGACGGAACGGTCCGGCGCGCACGACGGTCATAAACTTTTTCATCGGGAGCGGCGGATGGCATCGAGCCAGAGCACGGTCGATTTCATCGTCGAGCAGATCGCGGCGGCCGGTACGGTATCGGCGCGCAAGATGTTCGGCGAATACGGCATCTATTGCGACGGCAGGATGGTCGCGCTCGTCTGCGACGACCGGCTGTTCGTCAAGCCGACGCCCGAAGGCCGCGCGTATCTCGGCGCGTGCGACGAAGCCCCGCCGTATCCGGCCGCGAAGCCGCATCTCGTCATCGCCGGCGATCGCTGGGACGAGCGCGAATGGCTGTCGACGCTGATCCGGATCACCGCCGCGCAATTGCCGCTGCCGGTGAAGCGCGGCCGATGACGAGCGAGTCGGATGCCGCGCCGCGTAGCCGGCAGGCGTATTCTGTGACACATGCGCGCGACCATCGTGCGCCAGGGAGTACCAACATGGAGACATCCGCAGCTTCGCGCGGCACGCGGCGTGCGCACCGCGCCTGGCACGCGCTCGTCGCAGCCCTGTGTGTCGGCTGGAGCGCGCTGTCGTTCGGCGCGGAGGGCGCGAACGGCGCGGCCGCGCTGCTCGATCGCTACCGCAGCCTCGGCGCGCAACTGAAGGACAACGCGTTTCGCCGGCCCCTGGTGCTCGAATCGTCGGAAGCGTCGTCGTCGCTGAAGGGCGACATCTATGCGGTCGTCGATTATCCGTTCGCGGTGGTGAACGGCCAGCTCAACGATCCCGCACGAGGCCCCGCGAACTGGTGCGCGGTGCTGATCCTGCACCTGAACACGAAGTACTGTCACGCAGCGAGCGGCGCCAACGGCGCGGTGCTCGACGTGAACCTCGGCCGCAAGATCGAGCAAAAGCTGCCGGACACCTATCGCGTGCAGTTCCGCTACCGCGTGGCGGCCGCGACGCCCGATTATTTCCAGGTCGACCTGACCGCCGACAGCGGCCCGATGGGCACGAAGGATTACCGGATCGCGCTCGAGGCCGTGCCGGTCGGCGCGTCGCGCACGTTCCTGCACCTTACGTATTCGTATGGCTTCGGCACGGTCGGCCGGATGGCGATGAAGACCTATCTCGCGACCGTCGGCAGCGACAAGGTCGGGTTCACGACCGTCGGCGCCGCGTCGGCCGCGCAGCCGCAGTACGTCGGCGGCGTGCGCGGGCTGCTCGAGCGCAACACGATGCGCTACTACCTCGCGATCGACACGTATCTCGCGACGCTCGACAAGCCGCTCGATGCGCGCCTCGCGCGCTGGTTCGACGCGACCGAGCAGTATCCGCAGCAACTGCACGAAGTGGAGCGCGGCGCGTATCTGCAGATGAAAGCGCAGGAAGTGCAGCGGCAGCAGACGGCGCGATGACGGTGCAGCCCGCTCGCGCTCCCGGCATCAGTTCGACGCGCCGCCCACCGTGCGGATGCTGCGCCACTGCCCCTGGTCGACGCGGAACAACGTGTACGGCGGCTTGATCAGGTCGCCGCGCTCGTCGAACGAGATCTTGCCGGTCACGCCGGTCACCGACACGCCCGGCAGGCTCGTGACGATCTTGCCTCGATCGAGCGAATCGGCCTTGTGGACCGCCGCGATCATCGCGAGCGCCGCGTCGTACGCGAACGGCGCGTACAGCTCGACGTCCTGGTTGAAGCGCGCCTTGTAGCGCTGGGCGAATGCGACGGCGGACGGCAGCTTGTCGAGCGCGGGGCCGGGCTCCAGATCCTGCGTGCCTTCGCCCGCGTTGCCGGCGATCTTCAGGAATGCATTGCTTTTCAGTGCGCCGGCGCCGAACAGTTGCGCACGGATGCCGAGCGAGCGCATCTGCTTGACGAGCATCGCGCCCTGTTCGTCGAGCCCGCCGAAGAACAGCAGGTCGATGTTGTTGCTCTTCATCGTGGTCAGGATGCCGCGGAAGTCGACGGCCTTGTCGTTCGTGTATTCGCGGCCGACGATGGTGCCGTGCGCGTCCTTCACGCCTTTCTCGAACGCATCGGCGAGGCCCTGGCCGAACGCGGTGCGATCGTCGATGATCCCGATCCGCTTCGCCTTCAACTGCTCGACCGCGAAGCGGCCGGCCACCACGCCGCCCACGCCGTCGTGCCCCATCGTGCGGAACACGTTTTTGAAGCCTTGCATCGTCAGTTGCGGATTGGTCGAGCCGGGCGTGATCATCGCGACGTTCGCCTGCTTGTAGACGGCCGACGCCGGAATGCTGCAGCCCGAGTTGTAGTGGCCGATCACGCCGACCACACCGTCGTCGACGAGTTTCTGCGCAACCTGGATCGCGATGCGCGGATCGGCCTGGTCGTCCTGCACGTCGAGCACGAAGCGCACCGGCTTGCCGCCGATGGTCGGATGCTTCGCGTTTTCCTCGTCGAGCGCGAGCTGCGCGCCGTATTGCAGATCCTTGCCGACGCGCGCGACGGGCCCCGTCAGCGGACCGGCGAAGCCGATCCTGACGGTTTCCGGGTCAGCGGCGCGCGCGGCCCCCGCGACCGTGCCGATCGAGCAGACGGCCAGCCATGCCAGCCAGTGACGACGATTCATGATGCCTCTCCTTGCGTGGGTGGAAGTCGCGGCGCGCGTCGGAATCGCGCGGCCCGGTACGGTGTGAGGTCGAGCGGCGGTGCGCGCCGGGCGACGAGGTCGGCGACGAGCTGCCCGGTGACGCCGGCGAGCGTCACGCCGAGATGCTGATGACCGAATGCGTGGATCACGCGCGCACTGTCGCGTGCGCGGCCGATGACGGGCACGCCGTCGGGCAGCGTCGGCCGGAAGCCGAGCCAGCTGCGCGTCGGCGTGCCCAGCGACGGCACGGCTTCGCGCGCGGAACGCGTGAGCAGCGCGACGAGCGACGGGTTCATCGGTGCGTCGAAGCCGCCGAGTTCGACGGTGCCGGCCGCGCGCAGCCCTTCGTCGAGCGGCGTCATGTAGAAGCCGCGTTCGGCCCAGCCGACCGGCCGCGTGACGATCGGTTCGTGCGCGCCGAACTGCACGTGATAGCCGCGCTCGGTGTCGAGCGGTACCGCATCGCCGCACGCGGCCGCGAATTCGCGCGAGCGGGCGCCCGCGGCGACGACGACGTGATCGAACCCGCGCACCGTGCCGCCCGCCTGCACGTTCACGCTGTCGCCGGCGGGCACGATCCGCTCGACGCGGGCGCGTTCGAGCGTCGCGCCGGCGGCGGCGAGTTGCGCGAAGAGCTCGCCGAGAAAGCCGTGCGGATCGGAGAAGTGCCAACTGCCGACGAACAGCACGCCGCGCGTGAAGATCGGTGCGAGCGCGGGTTCGAGTGCACGGATCGCACTCGCGTCGAGCGTCTCGAACGGCACGCCGAGCCGGCGCCGCAGCGCGAGCGACGGTTGCGCGGCATCGAACGACGCCTGCCGGGCGTACAGGTACAGGCATTCGCGCGGCCGCACGAATGCCGCGAGCCGCGCCGACGCGAGCAGCGGCGCATAGCCGTCGGCTGCGCGCGACAACAGGGCGGCCAGTGCGCTCGCGCTGCGTGCGTGGCGTGCGGGCGTCGATGCGAGCAGGAACCGCGCGAGCCACGGCGCGCCGTGCAGCAGATAGGGCCAGCGGATGCGCAGCGGGCTGTCGGCGCCGAACAGGAAGTGCGGCAGGTTGCGGAACACGGACGGGCCGTTCACCGGCACGCAGCCGTACGGCGCGAACGTCGCGGCATTGCCGAACGACGCGCCTTCGCCGATGCCGGCCGGATCGAACAGCGTCACGCGATGCCCGTCGCGTTGCAGCCATGCCGCCGCGCCGAGCCCGATGAAGCCTGCACCCACGATGGCGATCTTCGCCATGACGCTTCCCCTTGGGTCCACATGATTCACACAAAGATGCGATCAAGAATCACACAGTAATTTTTTGTGTGCAATCAAAAAGAAATTGTGTGGTGTCGGCGTTTACCCGGTTTCAATGCGTTGATTCTGCAGACTTTTCCGTAAGCGTTTGACGGGGTGGGGATGTCATATACAATCGCTGGGCAAGTCAAAACGGCAGACAAACGTTTTTTGTGTGGTCACGGGCGACAAATGGCATCGGACAAACTTTCCGGCGAGCGCGACGGCGGCCTGCCGACGCAGGCGAAGCGGCCGACTTATGTCGAGGTCTCGAGCTCGATCGAGGCGGAAATCCGCAACGGCACGTATCCGCCGGGCAGCCGCCTGCCGCCGCAGCGCCAGCTCGCGACCGAGCTCGGCATCAACGTGTCGACGGTGTCGCGTGCGTACAAGGAGCTGCAGCTGCGCGGCCTCGTGATCGGCAGCAAGCGGCGCGGCTCGCTCGTCACCGGCGGTGCGATGCCGAGCATCGAGCCGGCCCGCGCGTCGCTCGCGGCCGGCAACGGCGCGATCGACCTGACCGTCAACCGGCCGGCCACCGGCGAATTTCTCGCGAGCCTCGCGCAGACGTTCGGCACGCTGCCGAATGACCCGCGTTTCGCCGCGTTGCAGGAATACCAGCCGCCGCAGGGGCCCGACTGGGCGCGCGCGGCCGGCGCGCAGTGGCTTGCCGCACCCGGTTTCACGCCGTCGCGCGACCAGGTGGTCGTCACGAGCGGCGCGCAGCACGGGTTGTATGCGGTGCTGAACAGCCTGATCGGCACCGATGGCGTGATCGTTGCCGATCGCCTCACGTACTACGGCCTGAAGGCGCTTGCGCCGGTGTTCCAGTTCGAGATCGTCAGCGCGGCGGCGGACGACGACGGCCTGCTGCCCGACGAGATCGAGCGGATCTGCCAGCGCATGCCGGTCAAGGCGATCTTCGTCGTGCCGAACCTGCAGAACCCGACCGTGACGACGATGAGCCTCGCGCGCCGGATGGCGCTCGTGGACATCGCGCGGCGCCATCACGTGACGATTATCGAGGACGACGTGTACGGCCCGCTCGTGCGCGACCGGCTGCCGGCGATCGCGGGGCTGTGCCCGGAGCTGACGTTCCATCTCGGCGCGACGTCGAAGATCCTTGCGCCGGGGCTGCGCCTCGGTTACCTGAGCTGTCCGCGCGACAGCGTCGCCCTGTGCGCGGAAGCCGTGCGCACCACCGCATGGATGCCGGCGCCCGCGTCGATGCTGATCGCGACGCTGTGGATCGAGGACGGCACGGCCGCGCGGATCATGGCCGCGCAACTCGCGGAGATTCGTGCGCGCGTCGATCTGGCGCGGGAACTGCTGCCGGCCGGGCAGTTGAAGTCCGACCCCGCCTGCATGTTCGTGTGGCTGCGGCTGCCGCCCCCGTGGCGCGCGGACGATTTCGCCGCGAATGCGAAGGCGCGCGGCGTGATCGTGATGCCGTCGTCGACCTTCGCGGTCGACCGCGCGGAGATCGAGCACGGCGTGCGCATCAACCTCGCATGCCCGGCCACGCGCGACGAACTCGTCAACGGGCTGCGGATCCTGTCCGGTACGCTGAAGGACCGGCCGCGCGCGCTGTTCGGGTCGATCTGACGGCGCCGCTCAATCGAGCAACCCCGCGACGACGTCGACGATCCGTTGCAGCAGCGCTTCGTCGTAGGGCAGCCACGGCACCGCGCGCAGCGGCGACGGCGGTGGCGCGACCGCCGGTTCGACCGGCTCGCCGTCGCGCGTCACGCGGCCGGTCGCGCAATGCACCGACCATGCGCCGACGCGCACGTGGCGGTCGTCGATCGTCATTCTCCCTTGCGCGATCGCGTCGGCGAACACGAGCGACAGCACGTGCTTGCGATGCCGCGCCATCACGCCGAGCGGCAGATCGGACAACCGGTTCAGGCGCTGCTGGCGTTCGGATTCGAGATCGCGCAGACGGACGGGGTCCGTCGCGAGCGTAGCGGTCGCCGCACGTGTCGCATCGTCGTCGAGCGCGAACGCGGACACGCTGACGAGCAGGTCGACCGCACGCGCCACTTCGGAGAACACCACACGATCGATTTCGCCGATCGGCAGCGGCAGCCAGCGTGCGCCGTGTCGGCGTTCGAAGTGCAGCCGGCGCGACGTGCCGTGGCTTTCCGAGCCGGGATAAAGCCGCGCATCGACGACGAAGGTCGCGCGCACGTCGCCAAATTCGCGGACGAGCGCATCGTCGTACGCGCGGATCGACCAGCCTTCGCGGCGCGCGACGCCGAGCAGCGGCCGGCTCGACAGCACGTGACCTTCGAACATCGCGGAATCGCTGGCCGATGCGTCGCCGTCGCTCGGCGCGTAGTACTCGCGGAACGCCTGCCTGACCGGTTGCCGCAGCGTGCGGCCGACGATCGCGCGCTGCCACGCGAGCCGTTCGTCCGCGTCGACCAGCAGCGGGTGCCATAGCCGGATCTCGCAGTCGTCGGCGATCTCGCACGCTTGGCCGGCCGCATCGCGCAGCACGATCTTGCCCTTGGCGATATCGGGGATGAACGATTGCGTCGAACCGTCGCCGTTTTGTGCCAGCCAGATCATCCGCGCCGAGAACGCGGCGCCGGCCGGCGCGTCGACGAGCCGCTCGCGCCATTCGGCGTGGCCGAGCGTCATCGGCTGCCAGAAGCCGGCCTCCATGCACGTGGCGAGCATCGTGAGCTGCTTCTTGTCGGGCTTCGCGTCGAGCGTCATCCGCAGCGCGGTGCGCGGCCGTTCGCCGAGTGCGCGTTCGGCCGGCTTCAGGTTGCGCGCGAGTTTCTTCTGCACGCCCGCGTGACGGACGACGGCCAGCGCGTCGCGCAGCGCGCGCACGCTCTCGGGCGTCGGGATCGTCTCGATCGCATGGCCGAGCGCGATGGCGAGCGATTGCGACGGCGCGGTCTTCGCGGCCGTCGGCGCGACGCATACGCCCGTCAGCAGCGGCCCGATCAGCGGGCGCAGCCATGCTTCGTCGCGATACGCGGCCACCCGCGCGGCGCGTGACAGAACTTGTGCGTCGTCGGTCGTGAACGCGCGATCGGCTTCGTACGGCACGGTGCCGGCATGCAGCGCGGCGACCTGTCGCGCGGCTTCGGTCAGCGCGTCGCGCGCGAACGCGACGTACGCGGCCTCTTGCGCGAGCGTCACGGCCGGATCGCTGAGGTCGAGCCACAGCCGCTTCGGCGCGAAATAGCCGTCGTTGGTCGCAGCCAGTGCGAGCAGCGCGGCCGCGCCGAGTTCGGGCAACACGTCGAGTTCGCGCACGCGAAACGGCGAATCGGCCAGCGCCTGCGCATAGGCGTCGCGCCGCGCCGAGAAGTCGCGGCGGCCCGCGAACCAGTCGAGCGCATACGCGGCATAGGCGGAGGCCGCGCGCAACCCGCCTTCTTCCGGTTCGCCGGCGATCCGCGCGAGTTCGGCCTGCAGCGCAGCCGACGGCAGCGCGTCGAGACACGGCAGATCCTCGAGCGCGCGTTTCCATCCGCCGGCCGGAATGGCGCCAAACAGTTCGAGCGCCGCGTCGGCGTCGATGAGCGGCACGAGGCCGTGAGCATCGATCTGCCGGTGCAACTGGCGCGCGAATTCGGCGCGCGGGTCGCCGAACGCCTGGTCGCGCACCAGGATTTCATGCTCGACACGCCGCAGCGCCGGCCAGATGGCGCCGAGCGTGGGCGCGTCGAGCGCCGACAGGTCGATGGGCGCGTCGATGGCGCTTGCGTGGGCGGTCGCGTCGGTCAGCCGCGCGATGAGTCGCGCAACGAGGGCACGATCAGCCATGCGTGCGCTCCCGGCTGGCCGCGGCGTTCTGGCGCGATTTCTTCTGTACCGTTCGCGCGACGCGTATCGCGCCGCCGAGGCCGGCTCCGGGTTCGATCGTGTGCTGCATGGTCGCTCTCATCGTGAAAAACCCTGCGGGGCGCACAGTATTGCACCCGCGTTGAGTCGATCGCGCGGAGGCACGTGCGGCGGGCCTCCCGGGCCGATCCAGCGCCGCCGTGCGAACCGACAGGCCGTCCGGCCATTTCATAAGACGTACAGTTTTCCCGCGATGCGCGATTCGCGCCGAACTGTACTCTTGTTCGCGCGCTCGATGTGTGTGCTCGCCGCGAACTGTTCTTCTCTTAAGATCCGGTCATCAAGTGCACAGTGCCGCAGATCCAGTTGGTCCGGACCCCTGCCGGCGCATCTTCAAGAGAGAGCCAGTGCGATGGAAAAGGCAAAACCGGAGGGAAAGATCAGGAATCACGACGGCCCGGTCGGCGGGCGAAACACGTGCGACACGTGCGTATCGGACGCACACGGCGGGGCGGCGCGGCTGCGCATGCCGGCGGGAGACGCACGATGAAACTCTATGAAAAGCTCGCGGACGACATCGAGCGCCTGATCCGCCAGGGCGTGTACCGGCACGGCGACCGGATTCCGTCGGTGCGGCAGGCGAGCCAGCAGCACCGGATCAGCATCACGACCGTGCTGCACGCGTATCTGCTGCTGGAAAGCCGCGGGCTGCTCGAAAGCCGGCCGCAGTCGGGCTACTTCGTGAACCTGCGGCGCGACGACGGTCATGCACCGGTGCGCGAGTTGCGACCGTCGAAGCCGATCGCGATCTCGTCGTCGGTCGACGTGAGTCGGCTCGTGCTGTCGACGCTGCGCTCGATCGGCACGGACGACGCGGTGCCGCTCGGCTCGCCGTATCCGGACCCGAGCCTGTTTCCGTTCGAGAAGCTGAATCGCTACGCGTACGCGGCCGGCCGCGACAAATCGCTGTGGGGCGTGACCGACGGGTTGCCGCCGGGCCACCCGCGGCTGATCCGGCAGATCGCGCGCCGCTACCTGGAAAACGGGATGTCGGTGGATCCGAACGAGATCATCGTGACGGTCGGTGCGACGGAGGCGATCAACCTGTGCCTGCAGGCGGTCGCGAAGCCGGGCGACACGATCGCGGTGGAGTCGCCGACGTTCTACGCGATGCTGCACGCGATCGAGCGGATGGGGATGAAGGCGATCGAGGTGGCCACGCATCCGGAATACGGAATCGACATCGCGGCGCTGGCCGCGATCGCGAAATCGCAGCCGATCGCCGCGTGCATGGTGATGCCGAACTTCCAGAACCCGATGGGCTTCCAGATGCCGGACGCGCGCAAGCGCGAACTGGTTGAGTTCGCAACCAAGGCCGGGATGCCGATCATCGAGAATGGCGTGTACAACGAACTGTATTTCGGCGACACGCATCCGAGTTCGCTGAAGTCGTACGACCGCAGCGGGATCGTGCTGCATTGTTCGTCGTTCTCGAAGAGCCTGACGGCCGCGTACCGGATCGGTTGGGCGTTGCCGGGGCGCTATCGCGATCAGGTCGAGAAGCTGAAGTTCCTGAACACGCTCGCGACGCCGTCGTTGCCGCAGCTCGCGATCGCGGAGTTTCTCGAGCGCGACGGCTACGAGCATCACCTGCGGCGCTTGCGCAAGGCGTATGCGCAGCAGGCGAATCTGATGCGTGCGATGGTGTCGCGGTTCTTTCCGGAAGGCACGCGCATGTCGAGCCCGGCGGGCGGTTACGTGTTGTGGGTCGAGTTGCCCGCGCAGGTCGATGCGATGCGGTTGTATCAGCTCGCGCTGGAGCAAGGGATCACGATCGGGCCGGGCTACATGTTCTCGATCACCGACAACTACCGGAACTTCATCCGCCTGAACTACAGCAGCCCGTGGTCGCCGGAAATCGAGCAGGCGGTGATCGCGGTCGGGAAGCTGGCTGCGGCGTGCATGCGGTGAACGGGCGAGCGACGTGGAGCGCGGGCGGCGGGCTCTGCCGCGTGCGATTCATGTCGTTCAACCCCAACCGGCTGCCGAAAACGACCGTGCGGCCGATCGTAGCCAACTGCAGAAGGCGTCGATTTGCGGCCGTGCGGTGGCCGCGCGTGTCGTCAGCAGGTGGTAGCTGTAAGGCCCCCGCACCGGGTTGCCCGGCGCAATGGCCAACAGCCCCTGCCTGACCGCATCGGCGGCGAGGACGTCCGACGCCACGGCCACGCCCTGGCCCGCGATCGCGGCATCGAGCGTCAGATAGGTATGCGAAAAGCTCGGCCCCTGTCGCAAACGCGCCGTGCTCGCGTGCACGTCCTGCATCCGGCACCAGCGTACCCAGTCCACCTGCTCCGGAATGCGGGCCTCGTATTCGTCGTGCAGCAGGGTTGCACGCAGCACGTCGTCCACAGTGCGCAACGGCTTGCATAGCGACGGTTGGCCGACCGCGAGGAACGTTTCCGACATCAGCGTTTGCGCGACGAGCCCCGGATAGGGGCCCGGACCCAGGCGGATCGCCACGTCCACGCGCTCGCGGCTGAAGTCGACGACGGGTACCGAAGCCAGCAGGCGCACCTCGATATCGGGATGCAGCCGCCGGAACTCGCCCAGGCGCGGCATCAGCCAACGCGTGACGAACGACGGCATCGCGGTGACCGTGACCTCCGGCGAATCCGCGGCTTGCCGGATGCCGAGCGACGCGCGCTCGAGCTCGTCCATCAAGCGCTCGATTTCGACGAAGTACCGCCGTCCGATCTCCGTCAACTGGACGGACCGGGCGCCACGCATGAACAACGGCGTGCCCAGCCACTCCTCCAGCAGTCGCACCTGATGTCCCACTGCACCGGAAGTGACGCATAGCTCATCCCCCGCACGGGCGAAGCCGCCATGGCGCGCAGCGGCCTCGAATGCGCGCACGGAGAGCAGGGGCGGAAGTTGTCGTGGCATGACTCAATTAAATTGCGGCTCAGTGTGGAAACGTTTGATTTGTTGCGCGGGAAATGCGTGCTTAATCTGGAAGCCTTCTGTCACGAGGCTCAGAAATAGTGGGCCATGCCATTTCCGGAGTCAACATGGATCTCAGCATTCACGGCGAGCCGAATCCCGCGCTCGCACCGTCGTTTCGAAAGGTGCTCGTGCCCTGGGCGGTCCAGGGCGGGCTCAATCCGCCGGTCATTACGCATGCGCACGGATGCTATTTCTACGATACGAACGGCAAGCGTTACCTGGACCTCACCAGCGGCTATGTCGCGGTGTCGTTGGGTCATGGCCATCCGAAGGTGGTGCAGGCGATCCAGGCGCAGGCCGCGCGCATGTGCTCGGTCGCGCCCAGCTATTTCAACGACGTGCGCGCCGAATACGCGGAGCTGCTGAACAGCGTTTCGCCGTGGCCGGAGGGGCTGCGCGTGCACTTCACCAGCGGCGGTGCCGAAGCGAACGACGACGCGGTGAAGATCGCGCGGCTGGTGACGCGCCGGCCCAAGGTACTGACCGCCTATCGGTCGTATCACGGCGGCACCCTCGGCGCGAGCGCGCTGACGGGTGTGGACCGCTGGCGCGATCCGTTTCCGGCGCTGCCGGGCATGGTGAAGTTCTTCGCGCCGTACCCGTACCGCAGCCCGTTCCATACGTCGGAGCCGGCCGAGGAGACCCGCCGCGCGCTCGATCACCTGGCGCGCATCCTTTCGCATGAAGGCGCACAAAACGTGGCCGCGATCCTGATGGAGCCGATGACCGGATCCAGCGGTGTCGTCGTCTACCCGCCGGGCTATCTCGAAGGCGTTCGCGACCTGTGCGACCGGCACGGCATCCTGCTGATCTTCGACGAGATCATGACGGGCTTCGGGCGCACGGGGGCATCGTTCTGCGCCGAGCGCGTCGGCGTATTGCCGGACCTGATTTCGTTCGCCAAGGGGGCCAGCGCCTCGTACACGCCGCTCGGCGGTGTCCTGGTGCGCGAGCGCGTGGCCCGCCACTTCGATACGGAGCACTTCGACGTGGGCCACACGCATGCGGGCCACGTGCTGGCGGTCGCCGGCGGCCTCGCGGCGCTGAAGGTCTATCTGGAAGAGGGCTTGTTCGAGCGGGGGCGCGAGATCGAGGGCTGGCTGCGCGACGGTCTCGGCGAGCTGGCGGAGCGTCATCCGTCGATCGGCGACGTGCGGGGCATGGGCGCCCAGTTCGGCATCGAGCTGGTGCGCGATCGCGACACCCGCGAGCCGCTCGTCGAGTGGCACCACCCGGCGGGAGCGGCGCCGATGCGCGCGTTCTATGGCGATCTGCTGACGCGCGGCGTCCACGCGTACGGGCGCTACAACGTGGCGATCGTGACGCCGCCGCTCGTCATCTCGCGCACGGAGCTCGACGAGGGACTCGACGCGCTCGATGCGGCGCTGACGGTGTTGGAGGCTGGGCGATGACCTGCGAGCACGTTTCGTATCGCGAAGCAGGTGGCGTGGCGACGCGTGGTGCGCAACGTGCTGCGCGGTTTGCCGTCGGGCGACGTGAGCGCGCTCGAGAATCCGGCGGCGCTGATCGCATTGCAGGCGCTGGCCGATCGGGGCGCGGCATGACGGATCGACATCGAAACGGGCGTGTCGCGCGGGGGTGACGTCATCCACCCGTCACCGGCGGAAAGAACGCGACCTCGCTATCCTCCCGCACGACGAATTCCCCGGTCACCATTTCGAGGTTCACGGCCGCGCGCACGGGGCGGTCCATCCGCAGCGCGTCCGCGCTGCGCGCGTCGCGGGCGGCCAGCGTGCCGCGCAGTGCGTCGACGGTGAGTTCGTGCGCATCGATCTCGACGGTTTCCTCGTCGAGCGCCAGTTGTTCGCGAATGCTCGCGAAGTATTTGATCGTCAGTTTCATCGAGTTGTCTCGGGCAGGAGCGGCGGAATCGGAAAACGCGAAGCGAACGCGATCAGCCCCAGCGCCGCATTGCCTGGTCGTCGTGCGCCTTCGCCTCGACCCAGCCGGATTCGCCGTCGTGCCGGATCTCCTTCTTCCAGAACGGCGCATGGGTCTTCAGGAAATCCATCAGGAATTCGCACGCATCGAACGCGGATGCACGATGCGCGGCGGCGACCACGACGAGCACGACGGGCTGGCCGAGCGGAATGCGGCCGACGCGGTGCACGATCCTGACCGCTTCGAGTCGCCAGCGCGCAGTCGCTTCCTCGACGATGCTCCACAGTGCCTGTTCGGTCATCGTCGGGTAATGCTCGACTTCCAGTGCGACGACGTCGTCGACGTCGCCTTCCTTGCGCACGACTCCCAGAAAATTCACGACCGCACCGACATTCGGATTGCGAACGATCGGCGCGAGCTCCGCGCCCGCATCGATCGGCGCATGCTGCACGCGCACTTCGAAGCCGGCGGCAATGGCGGGCGCCGATTCGGGATGCGGGGCGGGTGCATCGACGGGCGGCGTGCTGCCGGCACGCAGCGGATCGTCCGGCAGCCCGGTGCGGGATTCGGTGAAGGTCGTCATGACAGGTTCTCCAGTGGGCGGCGCATCCTGTGTCGCGCGGCGGCCCGTCAGCCGCCGACGAGCGACATGCGCACGGTCGGATAGGTCTTGCCCGGCGCGCGGGCCGGCCGTGCGGCCCGGCGCTCGGAATAGCGGTCGTCGCGCTGCGTCCAGCATGCGCGCACGGCGGCGGCGAGATCGCCGGTCGAGGCCGCATCGCCGAGCCACGGCCGCAGGTCGGTGCCTTGCATCGCGAACAGGCACGTATACAACTGGCCGTCGGCCGACACGCGGGCGCGCGAGCAGGTACCGCAAAACGGATGCGACACGCTCGCGATGAAGCCGACTTCGCCCGCGCCGTCGATGTGTGCGCAACGGATCGCGGTGGCGTCGTGCCCCGGTTCGCCGACCAGCACGAGCGGGTAGTGTGCGTCGATCAGCTCGCGCATCTGCGCGGCCGGCACGACTTTGTCGCCGGACCAGAAGCTTGCGCCGCCGACATCCATGTATTCGATGAAACGCACGGCCACGCCCGTGTGCCGGAAGTGCCGCACGAGCGGCAGGATCTGGTCGTCGTTGACGCCGCGCTCGATCACCGCGTTGACCTTCACCGGCGCGAGCCCGGCCGCATGCGCGGCCTCGATGCCGGCCAGCACGCGCGACACCGGCACGTCGGCGTCGCTCATCCGGCGGAACACCGCGTCGTCGAGCGCATCGAGGCTCACGGTCACGCGCGACAGGCCCGCATCGCGCAACGCGCGCGCCTTCGCGGCGAGCAGCGAGCCGTTGGTCGTCAGCGCGATTTCGACGGGCTTGCCGTCGACGGTCGTCAGCGCGGCAAGCCGTTCGATCAGCGCTTCGAGATGGCGGCGCAGCAGCGGCTCGCCGCCCGTGATGCGGATCTTCTCGACGCCGAGCGACGTGAAGGCGTGCGCGATCTTTTCCAGTTGCGCGAACGACAAACGTTCGGACGACGGCATGAACGCGTAGTCCGCGCCGAAACTTTCGCGCGGCATGCAGTAGCCGCAGCGGAAATTGCACTGGTCGATGACCGACAGGCGCAGGTCGCGCAACGGACGGCCGAGCGTGTCGGACGGCCGGGAGAAAGCGCCGGGCGATGCGTCGCCGGACGAAGCGGCGGCGGCCGGCGCGGCGGAAACGATGGCATTCACGATCGGGTCGTCGGCCTGCATGAAGTAAGCGGAGGGGCATCGCCGCTCGGCCGTGCGGGTGCCGACGTGTCGGCGCACAGGTCGTGACGAGCCTCATCGTGAGCATAGTCCGGCGGGTTTTCCCGGCAGAGACACAATCGTGCCCGAATTGCAGGAATACAGTTCGCCGCGCGGGACGCGCGACCGGCGCGACGAACGGCGCGACGAACGGCGCGAAGGCGTCGCGCCGGGCGGGTAGTCGGCGTCGCGCTCATGCGAGCCAGTGCGCGAATTCGTAGTACGGAACCGCGTCGCCGCGCGCGAGGGTGCGCCCGGCCGGCAGCCGCGCGAGCCCGCTGGCCAGCACGAGCGACGCCAGCGTGCCGGCGCCTTGCTGGCGCAACGTATCGAGCACGGGCGCGCCGTCGGCACCCACCGTACGGCGCACGCGCACGAAGCGCTCGCGCTGCGCATCCGGCTCGAAACCGGTGTCGATCGGCAGCGACGGCACGATCGGCACGCACGCGTCGCGCCCCTGCAGGCGGCGGATCAGCGGCGCGACGAACAGCGCGAACGTCGTCATCGCGGCGCCCGGATTGCCGGGCAGCAGCACCACCGGCCGCGTATCGAGCCGCGCGAGCGCGACCGGCTTGCCGGGCTTCATGCGCACGCCGGCGACGATGAACGACGCGCCGAGCGCGGCCAGCGCGGGGCGCAGCAGGTCCTTGTCGCCGACCGACGCGCCGCCGACGCAGATCACGAGGTCGCAGTGCGCGTGCAGGTCGCGCAATGCCCGATCGACGGCGGCCGCCGTATCGGCGGCGTGCATGCACATCGCGACGTCGGCGCCGGTGCCGGCGACCAGCGCGGCGAGCATGGGCGCGTTGCTGTTGTAGATCTGCTGTGGCGCACGCGGCTCGCCGCATGCGACCAGTTCATCGCCGGTCGTCAGGATGCCGACGCGCAGCGTCGCGCGTACGTCGATCCGCGCCATCCCTTGCGCGGCGGCCACGCCGACGTGCATCGCACCCAGCCGCACGCCGGCCGGCACGAGCCGGTCGCCGGCGCGCACTTCCTCGCCGCGGCGGCGGATGTGCGACCCGCAGCGTTGGGGCGCGCCGAACGTGACGCCGCCGTCCCGTTCGTGCGCATGCTCCTGCATCACGACGGTGTCGGCGCCGGGTGGAATCAGGCTGCCGGTGAAGATGCGTGCGGCCGTGCGCGGCGCGAGCGGCGCCGGCATGTCGCCGGCATAGCAGCGCTGCGCGACCCGCAGCGGCTCGCCGTGCGCGAGGTCGGCGTATCGCACGGCGTAGCCGTCCATCGCGCTCTGGTCGGCCGGCGGCTGGTCGAGCAACGCGGTCAGCGGCGCGGCCAGCACGTGGCCGGCCGCTTGCGCGACGGGCACGGACGCGGCGGCCTCGAGCGGCGCGAATGCGCCGGTGAATTGCTGCTGCGCGGCATCGAAATCGAACAGGTGTTTCATGACGAGTGGGCCGGGTGCGCCGGGGCAGGCGCCGGTGGGTCGAGGTGAACGGCGGCGGGCGACACGTATTCGACGAAGCCGTCGTTGCGGCAGAAACCGAGCAGCCGCACGCCGGCTTCGCGGGCGACGTCGATCGCGAGCGACGTCGGCGCCGAGATCGTCGCGAGCATCGGGATGCCGACCCGCGCGGCCTTGCGCACCAGTTCGTAGCTCGCGCGGCTCGACAGGAACACGAAACCCGCGCGCAGGTCGGCGCGGCGGCGTGCGAGCCGCCCGATCAGCTTGTCGAGCGCGTTGTGGCGGCCCACGTCCTCGAACACGTCGAGCACCGTGCCGTCGCGGTCGCACCACGCGGCCGCGTGGATGCCGCCCGTCTCGCGCATCAGCGTCTGCCGGGCCGGCAACGCACGCGCGGCGCGCGCGATCGCGTCGGCGCCGATGCCCGCGGCCGTGCCGGCGGCCGCGATCCGCGGCGGGTGCAGGTCGAGCTGCGCGATGCTTTCGATGCCGCACACGCCGCAGCCCGTGCGGCCGGCCAGCGCGCGGCGGTGCGCCTTCAGCGCCATGAACGCCTGCTGCGACACGGTGAGCCGCACTTCGGCGCTGCCGGGCCGGCATTCGCTTTCGACGTCGAAGACGTCCGACGCGCGCTCGACGATGCCTTCGCTCAGCGCGAAGCCGAGGCCGAACGCGTCGAGATCGATCGGCGTCGCCATCATCACCGTGTGCGCGATGCCGTTGAACACGAGTGCAACCGGGGTTTCGTCGACGACGCGATCGACGGTGTCGCACGCGTCGCCGGCACGATGGCGCGTCACCTGACACGCGGTGCTGCCGGTCGGATCGTCGCGGTGGGTCATGCGGGTTTCTCCAGGCGGGGCGGCCGGCGGGCCGGCCGGGTACGGCGCATGCGCCGAACGACGGGAATCGATGCCGCCGGGGCGGGTGCCGAAGGGCGCACGACCGCCGCGGGCAGGCGTTGCATGACATGTTAAGCGGGGTGAACAGTGCGCCGCAGGCACAGCGCCGCCACGCGGAAAGCAGTACAGCTGACCGTCCCGCGGGCACGGAACATGTTTTCCGTGCACACATCTTCGGCGGCGCCAGCAGCACAGTTTCAGCGCACGTTCGAGTGATTGCGAGTATCGTTGCAAACGCGATATCGTCATTCACGCTTCGATGCCATGCGGGTGACTGCTTGTGTTCGCATGTGTTGTCGCCAAGTCGTCGCGCGATTTCCTGCTTCGGGCGTACGTCCTCACAACCACGAGCAAATTACGGTCATGGAAATCTTCGATGCGTTCCATCTCGCCCGATTGCAATTCGCATTCACGGTGTCGTTCCACATCGTGTTCCCCGCGATCAGCATCGGCATGGCGAGCTTCCTGGCGGTGCTGGAATGGCGCTATCTCGTCACCGGCGACGCCGCCTACAAATCCATGTTCCAGTTCTGGTCGAAGATCTTCGCGATCGGCTTCGGCATGGGCGTGGTCTCCGGCGTCGTGATGGCGTACGAGTTCGGCACCAACTGGGCCGGCTTCTCGCGCGTCGCGGGCAACATCACGGGGCCGCTGCTCACGTACGAAGTCCTGACGGCGTTCTTCCTCGAAGCCGGCTTCCTCGGTGTGATGCTGTTCGGCTGGCAGCGCGTCAGCCCCCGCGCGCACTTCTTCGCGACGCTGATGGTCGCGGTCGGCACGCTGATCTCGACGTTCTGGATTCTCGCGTCGAACAGCTTCATGCAGACGCCGCAGGGCTACAAGATCGAGAACGGCCTCGTCGTGCCGGTCGACTGGTTCAAGATCATCTTCAACCCGTCGTTCCCTTACCGTCTCGTGCACATGACGATCGCGGCGTTCATCGTCGCGGGCTTCATCGTCGCCGCGTGCGGCGCGTGGCACCTGCTGAAGGGGCGCCGCGACGAGCCGGTGAAGCGCAGCTTCTCGATGGCGCTGTGGATGCTGCTGGTGCTCGCGCCGATCCAGATCGTCGTCGGCGACGCGCACGGGCTGAACACGCGCGAATACCAGCCGGCGAAGATCGCGGCGATCGAGGGGCTGTGGGAAACCGAGAAGGGCGGCACCGCGCTGAACCTCGTCGGGCTGCCCGACATGCAGGCTGAAACCACGCGCTATGCGATCCAGGTGCCGCACCTCGGCAGCCTGATCCTCACGCACAGCTGGGACGGCGAGATTCGCGGGCTGAAGGAATTCCCGCCGCAGGACCGCCCGTATTCGCCGATCGTCTTCTGGACGTTCCGGATCATGGCCGGCCTCGGGATGCTGATGCTGCTCACCGCGCTGCTCGGGCTGCTGCTGAGAAAGGGCGGGCGCCTGTACGAGACGCGCTGGTTCCAGTGGTTCGTGGTGGCGATGGGGCCGTCGGGCATCGTTGCGTTGCTCGCCGGCTGGATCACGACCGAGGTCGGGCGCCAGCCGTGGACCGTCTACGGCGTGTTGCGCACCGTCGATTCGGTCGCGCCGCTCAGCGCGCAACAGGTCGGCGTGTCGCTGCTGATCTTCGTGGTCGTGTATTTCCTGGTATTCGGAACGGGGATCTACTACATGATGAAACTGATGAAGCGCGGGCCGGCTGCCCAGGCCGGCTACATCGAGCTGCACCGGCATCCGGGGCTGCGCAAGAGCGCGCTGTCCACGCCGCTGAACGTCACCGAGGCGGAGTAACCATGCACATCGATCTCCCTGTCGTCTGGGCCGCGATCATCGGCCTCGGCGTATTCATCTACGTGATGCTGGACGGCTTCGATCTCGGCATCGGGCTCATGTTTCCGTTCTTCGACGCGAAGGCCGAGCGCCAGGTGATGCTCGACACCGTCGCGCCGGTGTGGGACGGCAACGAGACGTTCCTCGTGCTCGGCGGCGCGGGCCTCTACGGCGCGTTCCCGGTCGTGTATTCGACGCTGCTGCCGGCGAACTATCTGCCGCTGGTGCTGATGCTGGTCGGGCTGATCTTCCGGGGCGCCGCGTTCGAGCTGCGCGCGAAGGCCACCCGCACGCAGCACATGTGGGACCTCGCGTTCATCGGCGGCTCGGCGCTTGCGGCGTTCTGCCAGGGGATCGTGCTCGGTTCGCTGCTGCAGGGCATCAGGATCGAGAACAACCGGTTCGCGGGCGGGCCGTTCGACTGGCTGTCGCCGTTCAGCATGCTGTGCGGGATCGGCGTGCTCGTCACCTATGCGACGCTCGGCTGCGGCTGGCTGATCCTGAAGGTCGACGGCGAACTGCAGCGCAAGATGCGGTTGCTGATGAAGCCGCTCACGGGCGTGCTGCTCGCGGTGATGGGCGTGGTCAGCCTGTGGACCGTGATCGGGCTGCCGGCCGTCGCGCACCGCTGGTTCGGCAGCGGCAACCTCGGCTGGTTCCTGCCGGTGCCGATCCTCGTCGTCGCATGCGTGTGGGGCATCTTCCACTCGGTGAAGCGTGCGCACGAGGCCACGCCGTTCCTGCTGACGCTCGCGCTCGTGTTCCTCGGCTACACGGGGCTCGTGATCAGCATCTGGCCGAACATCGTGCCGCCGTCGCTGACGATCTGGGACGCGTCGTCGAGCCATTCGAGCCAGTTGTTCGCGCTCGTCGGCACCGTGATCGTGCTGCCGATCATCCTCGTGTACAACGCGATGCAGTACCGCGTGTTCCGCGGCAAGGTGCGCGAGGGCGACATCGGCTATCACTGAGCGACAAGCAGCGTGACGCGGCGCGCGCGTATCATCACGCGCAGCGCGGCGCCCGCCCCGGCATCCGACCGAACAGCGGCCCGCCACGCGCGGGCCGTTGCGCATCGGGTGCGGGCGCAACGGGTTGCGTATTCCTTTGGCAGTCGAGAAAACATCATGATCGTCAGACCACGACAGAACTGGCTCCGGATGCTGTTCGTATGGAACGGCTCCGTGCTGCAATCGATCATTCCGCAGCTCGTGTTCATGGCGATCGTCAGCACGCTGGCGGTCTTCACGAACGGGCGCATCTTCGGCGAGAAGATTCCGCTCAACACCGCGCCGTTCACGCTGTTCGGGCTCGCGCTCGCGATCTTCCTCGGGTTTCGCAACAACGCGAGCTTCGAGCGCTTCAAGGAGGCGCGGCATCTGTGGGGCAACCTGCTGATCGCCGCACGCGCGGTGACGTCGCAACTGCATCGCTACCTGCCCGACAGCGTGAGCGACGCCGAGCGCAACCGGCTTGCCGATCTGCTGATCGCGCTCGCGTATGCGTTGAAACATCAACTGCGTCATACCGATCCGACCGAAGACCTGACGCGCATTCTCGGAGCGGCGCGCACGGCCGCGCTCGGCGGCAAATGCTACAAGCCCGTCGCGATCCTCGACGAACTGCGCGGCGGCATCGTCCGTGCGCTGGGGCGCGCGCCCGGCAGCGACGCGACCTGCTGGATGTTCGAGACGCAACTCGACGAGCTCGGCAAGTCGGTCGGTGGTTGCGAGCGCATCCTGTCGACGCCGATCCCGTTTTCGTACAGCGTGCTGCTCCATCGCACCGTGTATGCGTATTGCGTGCTGCTGCCGTTCGGGCTCGTCGATTCGACGGAGTTCTTCACGCCCCTGATCTGCGTGTTCATTTCCTACACGCTGATCGCGCTCGAGGCGATCGCGAACGAAGTGGCCGAGCCGTTCGGCCTCGCGCCGAACGCGCTCGCGCTCGATGCGATGACGCGCACGATCGAGCGGTCGGTGCTCGAACTCGGCGATCGGCCGATGCCCGAGGAGTTCGTGCCGGCGTCGACGTATCAGATCACGTAGGCGGCGTGGTCGGTAGTGTAGTCGTCGGTAAGGTTGCTCGGCCGGATCGACGACGGGTGTGTAGACTCGTGCTCGTTCAATGGAGCCAACACCATGCAACTGCTTGATCACGTGTCGATCGGTGTGCCGGATATCGATCGGGCACGCCCCTTCTACGATGCCGTCATGGCTGCGCTGGGCGCGACCAAGGTCTATGACCGGCCCAATGCGCTCGGCTATGGCGAACGTTGCAGCGCGAACGACCCTGCATCGACTTTTCTGGCGGTGTATCTGGATCCCGCCGAAGTCGGCGCGAGCAAGCGGCACTGGTGTTTCAAGGCCGTATCCCGCGAGCAGGTGCATGCGTTTTTCGAGGCTGGGCTGGCGACGGGCGGCCAGTCCGACGGCGACCCCGGCTTGCGGCCGCAGTACCACGGCGATTACTACGCGGCGTTTCTGATCGATCCGGCCGGCAACCGGATCGAGGCCGTGTGTCACGCGGCGGAGGCGGTGCGCGAGGGGGCATGATGGTGGTGACGCCCCGCGGTCGTCAGTTTTCGATCGCTTCGGAGTCCCACGTCCCGAGCGATATCGCTTTGTTCAGCATGCCGACGGTCAATGCATGCCGCTGGAACGTATGGGGCTTTCCGAGCAGGTATTTTCGCAACACGTGATATAGCAGCCCCTCGCCCTCCATCAGGAAGTAACGCCCGAAATCGTAGTCTCCGCGATCGACGTCGAATCGGTCGAAAAAGCGTTCCATGAAAATGTCGGCGTCGTCTCCGGTCTGCCCCAGGTCGTCCGAGATGGAGGTTTGCTCTGTAATACGGCGCTTGTCCGAGACAGCGGCTTCCTTGCGAACGAACGCTTCCAGCGCTTCCCAGTTGTGTCGGTCGCCCATCAGAAAATCCTGTCCTCTGGTTTCACAATCCGGTTGTACCGGTAAATGGTGCTCCGGACAATATGGAAGACATCCGTTCCAAGCATCACCCAGCCGACACCCGGTATGGTTCGTCCGACAAACACGGCCAGCCGATGCGTCAGGATTATCCGCAATCTCTTGATGCTTTTCAGCGTGACGGTCGGAAGCACCTTGCGCTTGAATTCATACCGGAATATCGACCGCGACATGACCGATGCGACGGACGTGCCTCGGGTCGTGCCGGACGGCTTGGCTCGGGTTGGAAGAATGGGTAGACCCGACAGTATCAGAACGACCGCCTCGACATCGTCGATGCCGACCTGCTTGCAGGTTTCGTCCGCGGCAATCAGGAAGAACAACTCGATCGGAGTCAGGTTTGGTTCGTTCCGGTAGCAATAGGTATTCACGCGGTGCCCTCGGGATTCAGGCGAGGCAGGCCGCAAGCGTTGTACGTCCCCGTTCGCCGTCGTTGTTGTTGGCGGGCTACGTTAGCGAAGTCGTCTTTGCGGGGCAATGTCGAGGACGGGCCAGCTGCTGCGGTGGCGTCGACGAGCGACTCACGCGAAAGCCACACGACGGCTGTCTCTGGCCGCGTGGTGGCGGAAGGGCCGCACGGAACGCTCGCGCAGCCACTCTTTTTTTTATGTGGTGCCTGGGAGGGAAGGCTTTCGAATTGTTGCCGGTTGCATTCCATGTCGAGCGTCCATTGCGTAGTGAGCGCAATGGACGCCGCCATTGCGCCGCTCAATCGAAATACGTCAGCCCCATCGCCCCCTTCACCTCCGCGAGCGTTGCGCCCGCCACGTCCCGCGCATGCAGCGTGCCGCGTTTCAGGATCGCCATCACTTCGGCCTTGTCGGCCTCGAACTCGCGACGGCGCGCACGGATCGGCTCGATCAGCGCCTGCAGCCGCTCGTTCAGCACGCGCTTGACGACGCTGTCGCCGAGGCCGCCGCGGCGATAGTGGGCCTTCAGCTCGTCGACCTTCGCCACGTCCGGCTCGAACGCATCGAGGAACGTGAACACGACGTTGCCTTCGACCTGGCCCGGGTCGCTCACGCGCAGGTGGTTCGGATCCGTGTACATGTCCTTCACGGCTTGTGCGATCTCGTCCGGTGTCGAACCGAGCGTGATCGCGTTGCCGAGCGATTTGCTCATCTTCGCCTTGCCGTCGATGCCCGGCAGCCGCGTGACCGCCGACAGCACGGCCTCGCATTCGACCAGCACCGGCTGCTCGACGGTCGCGTTGAAGCGGCGCACGAGTTCGTTGGTCTGCTCGATCATCGGCAACTGATCGTCGCCGACCGGCACGTGCGTCGCCTTGAACGCGGTGATGTCGGCGGCCTGGCTCACCGGATAGGTCAGGAAGCCGGCCGGGATGTCGCGCTCGAAACCACGCAGGCGGATCTCTTCCTTGATGGTCGGATTGCGCTCGAGGCGCGCGACCGTGACGAGGTTGAGCAGGTATTGCGACAGCTCGGCGAGTTCGGGCACCTGCGACTGCACGACGATCGTCGAGATCGCCGGATCGATACCGACGGCGAGGTAGTCGAGCGCGACCTCGATCACGTTGTCGGTCACGCGCTGGCGGCGGCCCATGTTGTCGGTCAGCGCCTGCGTATCGGCGAGCAGCAGGAATTGCGTCGCCTCGTGCTGCATCTGCACGCGTGCGCGCAGCGAGCCGATGTAGTGGCCGAGATGCAGCGGGCCGGTCGTGCGGTCGCCGGTGAGGATGGTCGGGCGGGTGGGTTGCGTCATGGTCGTCGTGGGCTCCGGGGTGTCGAAGCCGCCGGCGATGACGTCAGCGCAGAAACGCAAATGCCGCCATCGCTGGCGGCATCACGTTTGGGACATGCAAAAGGAAACGGGCCGCCTGGGTCAGGCGCGCCACCAGCAATGTGCGATCGGCGGGGTGGGTCGGGTTTCCATCGCGCAAGTATAGCGCAGTGCGTGGGCGGACGCGTACGTCAGCGGATCACCGATTCCATCGCGAGGTAGGCGGTTTCGGCGGACGGCCACAGCAGGTACAGCAGGCCGGCCATCAGCAGCAATGCGCCGGCGCGGACGAACGGCGTGCGGTCTTTGTCGCGTGGGGGATGGGTAGGCTGCTTCGATTTCTTCATGCTTGCAGGCGCGGGGCGCGCCACTCCAACGGTTACTGCAACGGGTCGCGCGGAGGCGAGCCGGGGTGTTGCGGGTTCTACGGGGATAAACACGTGGTGCGCCGTTCGATCACGCAATCGGGACGTGCGTCGGTTCGGCGCGCGACGATCCAGGGGGATCGGTCATGGTGTGCGACACGCATGCTATCAGCTTGGCTGTCCGCAGACCGTAAAGAATTGTCGGGAGATGGCAGGGGCGGTATGTGTCGGGACATGGCGATGTTTGCCGTCGACCACTCCGAAAGAGGAAAATCCAATAAAATCAATGAATTATGTTTAATCGTTGACGGGGGGCGGGTTGACCGACGAGACATCGGGCATTCATTGCAGCTTCCGTCGAGTGATTGCGCGCTATTTAGCACGGTGCGATTGTCCTTGTGTGAACGTTGCATTTAGAATCGGTGACCAAACAATTAAGCAAGCGCGCAGGTGACTTGGCGAACTGAGAGCGCCGTTGCCGAACGCCCATCGACAAGTGAACGTGACCGAAATGCTGCGAGCCTTCGTTGGCGCGCTCGATCAGAACAAACGTGCGATCCGGTTTCATTGGGGCCGTCACCAGAATGCGCTGGCGCATGTCCTGGTTCCACAGGTTTCTGCTTTCCTGTTCCTTGCATGTGCTGCCTGCTCAATGAACGATTCTCTTCCTCGCAACATGTCGTTGACCGCCTTTGATCCGCATCGCACAGCGTTCGAGTGCAAGCACGAGGCTGATGTGGTTCCCCCGCTCGATCCAGAGGCCGATCGCTGGAATCAGCGGGCAATGGCGCTGACCAGTTCGCTGTTGTGGCCGAACCAGCGCAATTACAAGGGCGCTGTCGATTTGTGGACGAAAGCGGCCGAGCGCAAGCACTGGAAAGCCATGCTGAACCTCGCAAATGCCTATGCTCAGGGGCAGGGTGTGGAGCGTGATTCAGAACATGCCCTTCAGATCACTGAACAGGCGATGAAGCTCGGTATTCCGGCAGCCTACGATCTGATGGGCACGTACCACATGAACGGGACGGGCGTTAAGCAGGATGCCAGCCGCGCCTATGCATTCTGGCAACTGGCCGCCGATATGGGTAGTCCAAGTGCGATGGCGTATCTGGGTGGCAAGATGGACGCGCTCTATGACGACCCGAAGGCGGGCTTCTGGGGTAACCGCAAGATCGCACTCCAGATGCTCGAATGTGCGGTCGCGCAGGGCAACGGACTTGCTGCATATGAGTTGGGAACGACGATTGCAGGTGATCGGGCCGAGTTGAACGAGAACAACGAACGCGCACTCAAGACGCTGCATGATGGCGTTAAATTTGGCAGTGCAGAGAGTGCGGGTTGGTTAAGTGCGTCGTTTGGCAAGGGGGATGCCCTCGTCGGCCATGTCAAGGATGAAGCCCGTGCCGAGCGCTACAGTGTCCTTGCCGATCGCCTCGAGCGCGACCCCGACCTGCGTCTGCCGAATCTGGACAAGGTCGTGCCGCTACCGCCCGCCAAGCTGCCAAAATGGGATGGCAACAAGGAGACGTTGATCGATGCGGCGAAGGCGGTGACGTCCGTGCCCGCGTCGCCGGTGAAATCTGCGGCGCACTCCACGTCGCTGCGTACGGGCCGCGCCCATGTGCCCGACGGCCATATGCTGCCGGCGAAGCCGCAGGTCGGCAATCTATCGGACCAGCATGGACGCAGCTCGGTAACATGCTCGGCGGCGGCAGCGGTGTGCGCGTGGGCTGGAGAAACAAGCCTCGAACGGACGAAGATCGAATACGGCAGGCACTTGCGGAGAAGTACCGCGTGACGATGCGGAACATCGCGACGCAGCCACTTCCGCTGTGCCCGAATCCGGATCACACCCGACACAGGCGCAAATGTCTCCGCCAAATCGTGCGATGCGTGGCGGGCCGGCACCATCACCGACCGCCTCGGTTTCTGCTCGTCGATACCGGCAAAAAATATCATTTCGCGTGAAGCGGCATGCCGACGAGCGGGTGCAGCGGGGCCGATCGTCAGCCGTAACGCGCCTGCGCGTACCAAAGGTGTTCGGTCAATGTCGCTAAGGGGCGGATGGACTGATTTGGATTCCTGATACTTGAAAGAATTGTCGGGAACAGTCGCGGCCGCATGTGTGCTGGCCGCCCGCTCGAACAGCATGTAGTTCGACCAATGCGCGCCTTCTCGCGCGTCCGGACGCCGGCGACCTCGGAATCCTCGCGCACGCCGCCCGCCCGCGGTGCCGACCGACTTCACAGCCCCCTCGCACGGTTCGTCCCTGCAACAGTCCCGCCGAAATTTCCGGCCGGGCCGTCGCACATCCCTTTCCCGGAGAACCCCATGCGATATCCCTTGCAGCATACCGACCAGCCCGCCGTCGCGCGGCGCCCGTCCGAACCGGAACCTCACGCACCCGCGCCGCGGGCGAATCTCGAGGAGGTGTGAGCCATGAGCAACGACACACTCGCCCCCCTGCTGCGCCAGATCGCGGAGAAGCGCCTGGGCCGGCCGCTCGAGCCGGGCGATGAACAGGCATTGCTGGCGCGGCTGTCGAGCGGGCAGGGGAACCCGTCGGCGCCCGTCGCCGGCACGGCGGCCACACAGGCGAGCGCCGCGAAGCCACCCTTGCCGCAGTTGAAAACCCGGCGCGAAGCGCGCGAACAGATCAAGCATTTTCTGCAGCTCAACCAGCAAAAGGCGTACGAGAAGATGCGCGGCATCCTGCAGACGATCGACACGCAGAACGAGACGACCCTCGGCATGCTGGCGTCGGAACAGCAGAAGGTGTCGGGCGTACTCGATGCCCACACACCGAACGACGCCGCGCAGGCCTCCGGCGCGGCGGAGATCCAGGACAGCACGCGCGAGGCGCTGACGCTGATCGGGGAACAGCTGACGGGCCTGATCCGGCAGGAAATCGAAACCTGCTTCCGCCAATACGGCGATGCGCTCGCCGAACGGCTCGCCGAAGGGCTTGCCGAACGGCTCGCCGTCAGGCTCGACTCGATGGAGGACCGGTTGCGAACCATCGGCGCCGATCCGGCCGAACCGTCCGAGCCCGCCGCCGCCGTTCACGATACGCCCGGCCCAGCGTCCATGGAGTAGCACGCGGGTCATGCGGCCGAACGCGAAACCGGACGGCCCCGTGTGCGACCTTTCAACTACGTGAACCAAGGAGCAACAAATGGCTGATACGTGTCAAGTGTGCCAGGTCAATCCCGCGATTACCGACGCGGTCACACAGGTCAACGTCAAGGTGGTCGCGGAAGCGCCGGCAATGGCGATGGGCTCGCTGTACCAGGCCCAGAGCCATTCGCTCAGCATCCTGTTCGAGAACGCGGTGCAGCAGCAGTCGCAGGCCGCGATCCAGTCGCAAACGTCGACGAACGTGGGGACGATGCAGCTCTACACGATCGGGCCGGAAAGCGCGGGCGCGGCCGCTACCGAAATCGGCGCGAACGGGATCATTTCCATTCTGGCCGATGTGATCGCGATCGGGAAGGCAGTGACCAAGCAGTAAGGCCTCATCGCAGCGCCGCGGTCGAGCGGCGGCGCAGGCGGCACGCGCCGCCGATACCGCCGCCCGCGCCGCGGAGTCGCAGCATGACCGCCGGCGCCTGACCCACGGTGCCGTGCGGTGTTCCGGAGCAAACGACAGAGCGGGCGAAGCCGATTCGATGCGGTGCCCGTTCGCGAACCAGGAGAAATACGATGCCGAATGACGCAAACGACCAGAAGGACCCCTGCAAGACCTGTACGGTCAACGCCGCGATCACCGACGCGGTCACGCAGACCAACGTCAAGGTGGTCGGCGAAGCGCCTGCGATGGCGACGGGCTCGCTGTACCAGGCCCAGAGCCACTCGCTCAGCGTGCTGTTCGAGAACGCCGTGCAGCAGCAGTCGCAGTCCGCGGTGCAACTGCCGACCTCGACGAACGTGGGCACGATGCAGCTGTACACGCTCGGGCCGGCGAGCGCCGGCGCCGCCGCGACGGAAATCGGCTCGAACGGCGTGCTGTCCGTACTGGCTGACGTGCTCGCGCTCGGCAAGGCGCTGGCCTGACGCGTAAGCCGGCGTCGGCGCCGGGCGGCGGCCCCGATCGCGGTGGCCGCCGCCCGGCGCCCGACGTCGTGTCGACGCCCGTGGCGGCGGGACGCCCTGCCGCGCATCGACGGCGCCGACCGACCGACTGACGCTTTCGCCATGATTGCGCCTCGGCGGCGCGCACACCAGGAGCAACGACATGCCGGAACAGGTTTCCCCTGCGATGACCGATGCGGTCACGCAAGCCAACGTCAAGGTGGTGGGCGAAGCGCCCGCCGTGGCCTTGGGCACGCTCATGCAGTCGAACAGCCATGCGTCCGCGATCCTGCTTCACAACGCGGTGCAGATGCAGGCGAACCAGGCGGCGTCCAATCTCGCCGCCACGACCGTCGGCATCATGCAGCTCTATGCCGGCTCGCCGGTGGCGCTGGCCAGCGCGGCGCGGTCGGCGAACGACAACTTCGTATCGCAACTGGCCGCCGTCGCGCAGTTGATGAACGCCATCGGCCACGGGCGCGGCTGACCCTGACGGCGCGCCGCGCAACCGGGCGCGCGCAAACCTGCCCGCACGGCGGCGCTGCATCACGCATGCGCTTGCCGGGGCGGGTGTCAATTGGCGTCGGCGATGGTCCGGAGCCGCTCCGGTTTCTCGATCGTCACGCCGTGTTCGTGTAGCCGGATCAGGCCGTCGCGCTGCATCTTCTGCAGGCTGCTGTTCAGCCGCGGCCGGCTGACGTTGAGCATCGCGGCGAGGATGCTCTGGCTCTCCGGCAGCGGCACCTCGAGATCATTCCCTTGCATGCGGTTCAGCAAATGGCGCGCGAGCCGTGCTTCGAGCCGGTACAGGCACGCCGACTCGACGAAGTCGCTCAACTGGTGAATGTGCCGGCACAGCTGCTCGTGGACGCGCGCCATGAATGCCGCGTTGGCCTGCAGCGGCGCGAAGTGCTGGCGATGCAGCAGCAAAACGCGGCAGTCGGAGCTCAACTGGGCGGTGAAGCTGCGCCGGTGCGCGCGAATCAGCGTGTTTTCGCCGATGAGGTCGCCCGGTATGGCGTGGCCGAGAATGATCTCGCGGCCGCCGGGTTCGTGCAGCGTCTTGTAGACACGGCCGTGGCGCACGAACGCGACGAAATCCTCCGGATCGCCCTTGAAGAACAACAGGCGATTGCCGTGTTCGGGCCAGGGCGTGACGTGCCGCTCGATGTGGGCGAGCAGACTTTCCGGAAGATCGGTCAGTATCGGTATATTGCGCAGCGTTTGAGCGTCAGCAAGGGCAGGCATGTTTTCCGCGCGAGGTTGTTTGACGATGCGGCCACCTAGCGAAAAACGCTGCCTTCGGCATGACGTGAAAAATGAATAACGAAAGTATTGAAATAATCGGCAGGCAGTCCGGACAGGGCGGCACTTCGGCGGCAAGCGCGCTTGATCGACCGACATGGAAAGCAGCATGCCGACGCACGGGCGCATCGCGGCGGTAGTCGTTCTTTTTCATCGCAATGCCGTTATTCGGTCAGGCCCGACGGCGCATCTGAAACGACGGATTCGGGCTATGCCGGTGAATTAAAATTTCCGTTCATAATAATCAAGAAAATTTACCGAAACCGATTATCGTTATATCGGTGTTACGCGGGTAACAGCGCTATTCCCGGTGTCGAATCGATTCTGTGTTTTCCATAAAAAAAGGAAGACACGGGATGACAACCTCGAACCAGCACGCTGCCCCGACGCTCGAGTCTTCGGCGCAGCAGCTCGATCGCACGTGGCGGGAAATGCAGGGGAAATTGCGGCGCCGCGCGCGCCTGTTGTGCAAGGGCGATATTCACCGTGCCGACGAACTGCTTTCCGATACCGCACTCAAGGTCCACATTTACCTGCAGCGCTCGCCCGAGCGCGTTCGCAACCTCGCGGGCTTTCTCTTTCTGGCGCTGAATCATGCATTCCTCGATGGCGCGCGCCGCCGTCTGCGCGAAAGCGGCATGCTCGAATTCGACCCGGCCTGGGACGACGATCATGCCGTCGAGCTGGCCGGCCACGCGCCGTCGGTGGAGCAGCAACTGCTGCTTCGGCAACAGCTGCTGCGCCTCGAGCAGGCGCTGTCGATGCTCTCCCCGCAGCAGCAAATGCTGTTCACGCTGAAGTTCGAGGAGGACCGGCCCTATCTGCACATCGCCGCGACGCTCGGGATCAACGAACCGCTTGCCCGAAAACGCGTCGAGCTGCTGCGCAAGAAGCTGCGCGAGGAACTCGCGTGAGCGCGTTCACGAATGCCGGCAGCCAGCGTTCCTGACTGCATGCACGGCGTCGATGGCCTGCGGGCCCGCCCGTTCCTTCAATCGCATGCCGGAGCCGAGATCCGAGGAGGCCTCGTGGCAGACAAAGTCAATGAGCAGATTACCGACGCGCTGACGCAGACCAACGTGAACGTCGTCGCGGGATCGCCGGCCCAGGCGCTGGGCATGCTTTACCAGATGTTCAGCCAGGCCGTCGGCATCTCGGCGCAGAACATGACGCAGCAGCAGGCGGCGCTGAACCAGATTTCGAACGCCGTCGTGTCGAAGGCGGTGGCCATGATCCTGTCCGTCGAGGCGTCGCCGAAGCCGCCATCGGGCGGCGCGGCGCTGCCCACGGCGGGCACGCCGCAGACGGGTTCCACGCATTAGGACGCGACGACTATCGGGATACCTAAGTCATGAACATGAAAGGTCTTTTGGACGGACGCGGAGCAGGCGCGACGCAAGCGCCGGATGACGCCGCGAGCGCCGCAGCCGCAGCCGCAGCCGAAGCAACGACGCAGGCCGATGCCGCGCCGCACGCCGCTGCTTCGGCAGCCGGCACGCGCGCGTGGCCGATCAACCGGCTGCGCAGGTTCACCGATGCGCTGAAGGCGCCGGATCAGATCGCGGGTGTGACCGGAGTCGCCCCGTCGGCGCTGAAGACCGTGCAGGCGATCAACGCGGAGGCGGCGTCCTACGCGACGACGCAGATCGCCGTCGGCCCGAACATGATGATCACGCAGGCGGGCGGCATGGTCGCGCAGGCGGCGGCCAACTACTTCGAGGCGTCGACGTCGCTGGCGATCGCGGGCAAGAGCGTGCTGATGAAGGACCTCGCGCAGAAGACCATCGACGAGGACGTGAAAGGCATGGCGATGGATGCGGTGGGCCTGCTGTTGACGGACCTGTTCGTCGCGACCGCGGCGGTCGTCGCGGGCGCCGCGGAGGCGATCGAAGGCGAGGCCGCGAGCGTCGCGCTCGACCGGATCGACGAGAGCCTGCAGAAGTATCAGGCGCTGCTGGACAAGAAGGGCACGTAGCGCACCTGGCGCACGCAGCGCGCGGCGCCGATGACGAACGTCGCGGGCAATCGCGTCGTGCGAACCGCGGGGCGATCGCCTGCCGTGCGTGCAGCGACACAGTATCGATCGACACGACCCGCCGGGCCGTTAGGGCCGATGCGGGGTGTGAGCGGCCGGCGCGACGCACGTTCCGGGTCGAACGCGTCGCGGCCTGCTACCGGCAGTCCTGTCCAGTCATGAGAGGAACCTATGTCCTACATCATTGAGAACGTACACGGTCCCGCGCCGCTGCGGGTTGGCGAGCGCAAATGGGGCGATGCGACGGAGATCGATTTCGGCGCGATGACGAGCTGCATCGCGCTCGTCGAGCAGACGCCGGGTCAGCCGACGCTGGTGCGCGGGATCCATTTGTCGATCGTCGGCGACGGCGGCACGAAGGTCTACGACACGGCCGCGGATGTCGCCGGACAGGTCGAGACGATCATGCAGCAAAACGGCGACATGCGAGCGTGCGTCGGGCGTATCGACCACTGGCAGGCCAACACGTCGCAAGAGGTGCAGGATTTCTTCGTCGCGTTGATGATGAGCCTCGACATGATCGACTGGGTGCAGGTGCCGGACGGCAACCTGCGGGTGCGGATCCACGGCGGCGTGATGCAATATCGGCAGGGCACCGACGCCTGGACCAACGTGTAGCCGGCACGATTCGCCGAAACCGGCGCCCGCGATGCGAGTGGGCGCCGGCGACATACCGTTTGATGGCGTTGACGCATCCGTTTTTTTCGGCGCCGATACGCAAGTGCCGGACCGTCCCCGGCCGGCTTACCGCTTCGGACTACGTGCACGCACGTCGCCCGCCGCCGGCCCCCGCCCCAGCTTTTTGTTCGTCAACACCAACAAAAAACCTCGTTTCGCCTCACGCAGCCTGTCAGCAGAATGTCTCCATTCCCGCTCACGCGACCCCGCGCGTCGCATGAGCCGCACTTCAGAAGGAGACAGCCGTGGCAGTCGAAACAACCGCAATCGATACGCTCGTCGTCGGCGCCGGGCAGGCCGGCGTGGCCATGAGCGAGCATCTGGGCAAGCTGGGCGTGCCGCACCTCGTGCTGGAGCGCGACCGTATCGCCGAACGCTGGCGCACCGGACGCTGGGATTCGCTGGTCGCGAACGGCCCCGCATGGCACGACCGGTTCCCGGGCCTCGAATTCGACGGTCTCGATCCCGACGCGTTCGCATCGAAGGACCAGGTCGCGGACTACTTCGAAGCGTATGCGCGCAAGTTCGATGCGCCGATCCGCACCGGCGTCGAAGTGAAGAACGTGGTGCGCAACACGGGCAAGCCGGGTTTCGTCGTCGAGACGTCCGACGGCACGATCGACGCGAACCGCGTGGTGGTCGCGACGGGGCCGTTCCAGCGCCCGGTGATTCCGCCGATCGCGCCGGACGACGCGCGCATCGTGCAGATTCACTCCGCCGACTATCGCAACCCGGGCCAGCTTCCGGCCGGCGCGGTGCTGGTGGTCGGCGCGGGTTCGTCGGGCGTGCAGATCGCCGACGAGCTGCAGCGTGCGGGCCGGCAGGTTTACCTGTCGGTCGGGCCGCACGATCGCCCGCCGCGTGCGTATCGCGGCCGCGACTTCTGCTGGTGGCTCGGCGTGCTCGGCGAATGGGACAAGGAAGTCGCGACACCCGGCCGCGAACACGTGACGATCGCGGTGAGCGGCGCGCGTGGCGGCCATACGGTCGATTTCCGCGCGCTCGCGAACCAGGGCGTGACGCTGGTCGGACTGACGAAGTCGTTCGACGGCGGCGTGGCCGTGTTCGAACGCGATCTCGCGACCAATCTCGCGCGCGGCGACGAGAACTACCTGTCGCTGCTCGACGCGGCCGACGCGTATGCGGCCCGCAACGGCCTCGACTTGCCGGAAGAGCCCGACGCACGGCGCATCCTGCCGAACCCCGACTGCGTCGCGCATCCGATCCTCACGCTCGATCTCGCCGTCGCAGGCATCACGTCGATCGTCTGGGCGACGGGCTACGCGGTCGACTACGGCTGGCTGAACGTCGACGCGTTCGGGCCGAACGGCAAGCCGCAGCACCAGCGCGGCGTGTCGAAGGAGCCGGGCATCTATTTCCTCGGGCTGCCGTGGCTGTCGCGACGCGGCTCCAGCTTCATCTGGGGCGTGTGGCACGACGCGAAACACATCGCCGATCACATCGTCACGCAGCGCAAGTACCTCGCGTATCACGACGCGTCGCAGCGCCGCGCGGCCGCGCAAGCGGGGCGGCCCGACACGCGCCTGCTCGCCGAAGCGGCGAACTGATCGCCTGACGAACAGACCCATCCCGCCGCGTCGCGACGGCTTCCGGCGCGGCGGGCGACCCCACCGACACTCGAAGGACCTCGATGAGCCAGCCTACCCATACGCGTATCCGGATGTTCAACACGAAGGATACCTATCCGAACCAGACGCTCGACAACGACCTGTGCCAGGCCGTGCGGGCCGGCAACACCGTCTACGTGCGCGGCCAGGTCGGCACCGATTTCGACGGCAACCTGATCGGCCTCGGCGACGCGCGCGCGCAGGCCGAGCAGGCGATGAAGAACGTCAAGCAGTTGCTCGAGGAAGCCGGCAGCGACATCACGCATGTCGTGAAGACGACGACCTACCTGATCGATCCGCGTTATCGCGAACCCGTGTACCGGGAAGTCGGCAAGTGGCTGAAAGGCGTCTATCCGATCTCGACGGGGCTCGTCGTCTCCGCGCTCGGCCAGCCGCAGTGGTTGATGGAGATCGACGTGATCGCGGTGATTCCCGACAACTGGCAGCCGAGCCGCGCACAGGAGGCGACATGACTTTCTCCATCGTCGGGCGCTGCCCGGAGACGGGCCAGCTCGGGATCGCGATCAGCTCGTCGAGCATCGCGGTGGGCGCGCGCTGCCCGTGGGTGCGCGCGGGCGTCGGCGCCGTCGCGACGCAGAACATCACGCTGCCGGCGCTCGGACCTCAGATTCTCGACCTGATCGAACACGACCTGCTCGCGCCTGCCGCGGCGCTCGACCGCGCGTTGAGCGCGAACGGCTGGAGCCAGTACAGGCAGGTCACGGCGATCGACGGGCAGGGGCAGACGGCATGCTTCACCGGCAAGGAGGCGCTCGGCATGCATCGCGCGGTGCAGGGCGAACAATGCGTGGCGGCCGGCAACCTGCTCGCCGCGCCGGCCGTGATCGACGCGATGGTGCGGGCCTTCGAGCAGGCGTCCGGCTTGCTCGCCGACAGGCTGCTGGCCGCGATGCACGCGGCCATGGCGGCCGGCGGCGAGGCCGGCCCGGTGCATTCGGCCGCGTTGAAGGTGGCCGGCGACGTGACCTGGCCGATCGTCGACCTGCGCGTCGACTGGGCCGACGCCGATCCGATCGGGCAGCTCGATGCGCTGTGGCGCGCGTATCGACCGCAGATGCAGGACTACCAGACGCGCGCGCTGAACCCGACCGCCGCGCCGAGCTACGGAGTGCCGGGCGATGAGTGATCCGTCGAGCCGCGCGTTGCTCGAACGGCTGATCGGCTTCGCGACGGTCAGCCGCGATTCGAATCTCGAGATGATCGGCTTCATCCACGACTATCTCGCCGGGTGGGGTGTGCAGAGCGAACTGTTCTACAACGCGGAACGCACGAAGGCGAGCCTGTATGCGACGATCGGCCCGCGCGATCGCGGTGGCGTCGCGCTGTCGGGGCACACCGACGTGGTGCCGGTCGACGGGCAGGCGTGGACGGTCGAGCCGTTCCGGCTGACCGAGCGCGACGGCCGGCTGTACGGCCGCGGCACGGCCGACATGAAGGGCTTCATCGCGTCGGTGCTCGCGGCCGTTCCGGCGTTCGTCGCGCGGCCGCTGAGCCTGCCGGTGCATCTCGCGTTCTCGTATGACGAGGAAGTCGGCTGTCTCGGTGTGCGGCCGATGCTTGAACGACTCGCCGCGCGCGAACATCGTCCGCGGATGTGCCTGATCGGCGAGCCGACCGAACTGAAGCCGGTGCTCGGTCACAAGGGCAAGCTCGCGATGCGCTGCCACGTGAAGGGCGCCGCGTGTCACTCGGCTTACGCGCCGTCGGGCGTTAACGCGATCGACTATGCGGCGAAGCTGATCGGCCGGCTCGGCGAGATCGGCGCGGCGCTCGCGCGGCCGGAACGGCACGACGGCCGCTTCGATCCGCCGTTCTCGACCGTGCAGACGGGGCTGATCAAGGGCGGCCGCGCGCTGAACATCGTGCCGGCCGAATGCGAATTCGATTTCGAGGTGCGTGCGCTGCCGGATTTCGATGCGCACGACGTGCCGAGAACGCTGCAGGACTATGCGGAATCCGAACTGTTGCCGAGGATGCGCGCGGTGCAGCCCGATACCGACATCCGGCTGCAGTCGCTCGGCGCATATCCGGGGCTGGCGACCGCGCCGGACAGCGAGGCCGCGCGCCTGCTCGCGCTGCTGAGCGGGTCCGACGCGTTCGGCACGGTGGCGTTCGGCACCGAGGGCGGGCTGTTCGGGCAGGCCGGCATTCCGACCGTGGTGTGCGGGCCGGGCAGCATGGATCAGGGGCACAAGCCCGACGAGTTCGTCACGCTCGAGCAACTGCATGGATGCGACGCGATGCTGGGCCGTCTGGTCGCGTATCTCTCGTCCGCCGCCTGAACGGGCGGCCGGGCGCGCGTGATCGTCCTCGTCCCGTTCCCGATCGTCGACCTTGCCGCCGCTATCGAGCCGATGGCGGCGATTGCCCCGATTGCGCGACGATCTGCGCGAGCCGCTCGCGGCAGAAATCGACGAACGACTGCGCCTGTTTCGTGAGCTGACCGCGCTTCAGCCGTGCGCTCACGAGCCCGGACGGGCTGACCGTTTCGCTGAGGCCGATCGTCACGACGCGCTGACCGTCGTACGTATATTCGGAATGCGGGCGCGTGACGAGCAGCGAGAAACCGAAGCCGCGGCCGACCATCCCGCGCACCATCTCGATCGACGGCGAACCGAACACGATGTTCGGCGTGAGCCCGAGCTCGTGAAACAGGCTGACGAAATACGTGCGGCTCGGCTGCACGTCGAGCAGGATCATCGGCTCGACGCACAGGTCGCGCAGCGACACGTGCGTCTGGCCCGCGAACCGGTGGTGCTCCGGCAGCAGCACGTACGGCTGCTGCGGCGGCATCAGCGGCTCGGTTTCGATCGTGCCGTCGAGATCGTGGTCGTACATCAGCGCGAGATCGAACGTGCCGGACGTCAGCCCCTGCACGAGTTCCTGTTGGTCGCCGTCGCGCAGCCGGATGTTCACGCCCGGGTAGCGCTCGCGAAAACCCGCGATCAGTTGCGGCAGATAGAGTGGCGCGACCGTCTCGAAGCAGCCGATGTCGATCTGCCCGGTGATCACGTCGTTGTCGGCGAGCGCGTTCTGTTCGAACTCGTGCGCGATGCGCAGCAGTTCCTGCGCTTTCCGGTAGAAGCGCGTGCCGCTCGGCGTCAGCGACACGCCCTGCGCGTGGTGGCGAATGAACAGCTTCACGCCGAAGCTCTCTTCGAGCCCCTTGATCGCGCTGGAAATCGACGGCTGCGCGATGAAGAGCTGACGCGATGCCTCGGCGACGCTGCCGGATTCGACCGTCGTGACGAAGTATTTCAGTTGCCGCAAAGTGTAGTGAGCCACAAGCACCCCTGATGCCCGGCCCCGGCGTGCCGCCGTGGGCGCATGCTGTTGGATTCGCGTAGCACCTTACCTGAAGTCGTTCGGCGCCGAAATTTCCGCTGCAGAGCTTTTTCGTATGTCGCGGAAATATTTTTAGTATTTTCCGGTCCCGATGCGCATGGCGCACCATCGTCTCCAGCCTGGATCGCGACGAGGCCGCGTGGGTGCCGGCAGGACACGTCATCCGTCCCCGCCTGGCGGCGCACGCGACGCTTCGTTCGGCGCCGCCGCGTGCATGCAGCGCGGCGGCGCTCGCGTATCCGGACCGATTGCCGGCGCGCCCCCCGACGCGCGCCGGCGCACACGGCACGCGCGCATCGCCGCGCAGGACTGGAGACATCACCATGACGAACGCGGAACGCAATGCGTCCCCGATGATAGAAAAGCACACGATCGGCTATGTGCCGCCCGCGGAACGCCACGGCAAGGTGCGCGACCTGTTCACGCTCTGGTTCGGCGGCAACATCGCGCCGCTGCCGATCGTGACCGGCGCGCTCGGCGTGCAGATGTTCCACCTGAACCTGATGTGGGGCATCGTCGCGATCGTCGTCGGCCAGGCGGTCGGCGGCGTGCTGATGGCGCTGCATTCGGCGCAGGGGCCGCAGATGGGGATTCCGCAGATGATCCAGAGCCGCGCGCAGTTCGGCTCGTGGGGCGCGCTGCTCGTCACGGTGATCGCGGCCGTGATGTACGTCGGCTTTTTCGCGTCGAACATCGTGCTCGCGGGCAAGTCGGTGCACGGCATCGCGTCGTCGGTGCCGGTCCCCGTCGGCATCGTGATCGGCGCGGTGGGCTCCGGGCTGATCGGGATCGTCGGCTACCGGTTCATCCACATCCTGAACCGGATCGGCACATGGGTGCTCGGCATCGGCATCGCCGTCGGCTTCTGGATGATCCTGTCGCACGTGAGCACCGCCGATTTCCTGACGCGCGGCGGCTTCGACTTCGCGGGCTGGCTCGCGACGGTATCGCTGTCGGCGCTGTGGCAGATCGCGTTCGCGCCGTACGTGTCGGACTATTCGCGCTATCTGCCGGAAAACGTCGGCGTCGCGTCGACGTTCTGGGCAACCTATCTCGGCTGCACGATCGGCTCGACGCTCGCGTTCGTCTTCGGCGCGGTCGCGGTGCTCGCGGTGCCGGCCGGCGCGGACACGATGGATGCGGTCAAGCAGGCGACCGGCCCGCTCGGCCCGTTGATGCTGGTGCTGTTCCTGCTGAGCGTGATCAGCCACAACGCGCTGAACCTGTACGGCGCGGTGCTCGCGGTGATCACGTCGGTACAGACGTTCGCATACAGATGGATTCCGACCGCGAAGACGCGCGCGGTGGTGTCGGTCGCGATCTTCGTCGCCTGCTGCTATGCGGCGATCGGTGCGTCGACGAACTTCGTCGGCAACCTCGTCGATCTGGTGCTCGCGCTGCTGGTCGTGCTGGTGCCGTGGACGGCGATCAACCTGATCGACTTCTACGTGATCCACAAGGGCAAGTACGACATCCAGTCGATCTTCATGGCGGACGGCGGGATCTACGGCCGCTTCAATCCGCAGGCGCTGCTCGCGTATGCGATCGGCATCGTCGTGCAGATTCCGTTCATGAACACGCCGATGTACGCCGGCCCGATTCCCGCCCATCTGGGCGGCGCGGACCTGTCGTGGCTCGTGGGCCTGCTGCTGACGTCGCCGCTGTACTACTGGCTCGCGACGCGCGACAGCGCGTATCGGCGCCGGCAGACGGGCGCGACGATGCCGCCGACGGCCGCACGATGAAGAAGGGGCCGCCGCGTCGCTCGCGCCGCGGCGGCGAGCGGTGGCGGGAGTCGGGCAGGCACGCGGCGGGTTACGTGGCGCGCGCCTGCCGCGGCATCACACGACCGCCGAGCGCGTAACGCGCACCGGTACCGACTTGTACGACGGCGTGCCGCTTTCCTTGTCGATGTAGTCGAGCGGCACGAGCACGTTCGCTTCCGGGTAGTACGCCCCGACCGAGCCCGGCGCGATGTCGTACTCGATCGCGGTGATCTTCTCGAGGCGCAGCGTACGGCCCGACGCGGCGACCGTCTCGATGTCGACGAGGTCGCCGTGTTCGAGCCCGTACTTCTCGAGATCGGCCGCGTTCATGAACAGCACGTCGCGCCGACCGAACACGCCGCGATAGCGATCGTCGAGCCCGTAGATCGTCGTGTTGTACTGGTCGTGGCTGCGCAGCGTGATCAGGCGCAGCACCTGTTCGGCGCCGAGCACGTCCGCGTCCTCCTTCACGCCCTTGTAGACCGAGAACATCGCCTTGCCGGTCGGCGTCGGCCACACGCGCTCGGTGGGCGGCAGCGGCAGGCGGAAGCCGCCCGGCGTGCGAATGCGCTCGTTGAACGCCTCGAAGCCGGATACCGTCTTGTCGATCAGGTCGCGGATGCGATCGTAGTCGGCGATCAGGTCGAGCCATGCGACCTTGCTGTTCGGCAGCGTCGCGTGTGCGATGCCGGCCACGATCGCGGGCTCCGAGCGCAACTGGTCCGATGCGGGCTTGAGCTTGCCGGCCGACGCATGGACCATCGACATCGAATCCTCGACGGTGATCGACTGCCGGCCGGTGGCCTGCATGTCGAGCTCGGTGCGGCCGAGCACCGGCAGGATGAAGGTTTCCTTGCCGACCAGCAGGTGCGAACGGTTGAGCTTCGTGCCGAGATGCACGCTCAGGTCGAGCTTCGCCATCGCCGGGAACGACTGTTCCGGATCGGGCAGCGCGACCGCGAAGTTGCCGCCGAGGCACAGCAGCGCCTTCGCGGTGCCGTCGATCATCGCCTGCATCGCCTGCACCGCGTCGTGCCCGTGCTGCGCGGGCGGCGTGAAGCCGCACACGTCCTCGATCTTCTTCAGGAATTCGGCCGACGGCTTCTCGGTGATGCCGACCGTGCGGTTGCCCTGCACGTTCGAATGACCGCGCAGCGGGCACACGCCGGCGCCGGGCTTGCCGATGTTGCCGCGCATCAGCAGCAGGTCGGCGATCAGGCGCACGGTGGCCGTGCCCTTGTTGTGCTGCGTGACGCCCATCCCGTACGTGACGATCGTCGCGTTCGACTTCGCGTACGCGAGCGCGACCTGTTCGAGTTGCGCCTGGCTCAGGCCGCTCGCGCGTTCGATGTCGTCCCACGACGTGGCTTCGAGATCGGCCGAGAACGCCTCGAAGCCGCTGGTGTGCTGCGCGATGAAGTCGCGGTCGAGCACGTTGCCTTGCTCGGCCTCGAGCCGCAGCAGCGCCTTCATGATGCCCTTCAGCGCGGCCGCGTCGCCGCCCGCATCGACCTGGTAGTACGTCGACGCGATTCGCGTCGAGCCGAACGACGCCATCTCGATCATGTCCTGCGGATCGGCGAAGCGTTCGAGCGCGCGTTCGCGCAGCGGGTTGAACACGATGATCGGCACGTTGCGGCGCGCGCACTCGTGCAGCGTGCCCATCATTCGCGGATGGTTCGTGCCGGGGTTGTGGCCGATCGAGATGATCAGCTCGCAGTGGTCGAAATCCTCCAGCGACACGGTGCCCTTGCCGATGCCGATCGATTGCGGCAGGCCGACGCTGGTCGGCTCGTGGCACATGTTCGAGCAGTCGGGGAAGTTGTTGGTGCCGAGCTCGCGCGCGAACAGCTGGTACAGGTATGCGGCTTCGTTCGACGCGCGGCCCGACGTGTAGAACTCGACCTGCTCGGGCGGCAGCGCGCGCAGCACTTCGCCGATGCGCGCGAATGCGTCGTCCCATTCGATCGCGCGGAACGTGTCGGTCGCGCGGTCGTAGACGAGCGGATGGGTGAGCCGGCCCATGTTCTCCAGTTCGTAGTCCGACATGCGCAGCAGCGACGACACGGTGTTCGCCGCGAAGAACTCGGGCGTCACGCGCTTGGTCGTCGCTTCCCACGTGACGGCCTTCGCGCCGTTCTCGCAGAACTGGAACGTCGACTTGTGCTCCTTGTCGGGCCACGCGCAGCCGGGGCAGTCGAAGCCGTCGGGCTGGTTGGTCCGCATCAGCACGATCGGCGCCTCGATGGTTTCCATCTGCGTGCGCACCGCATCGGCTGTCGCGCGAAGCGCGCCCCAACCGCCGGCGGGCCCATCGTATTTCCTGATGCCTGGCACTTCGCGTCGATTTGTCATGTGAATCTCCAATAGCCGGGCCCGGTGCGGGCGGCTCGGTTGCGCCGTGTCGCGGCGTGGGGCGGCTCCGTCCGGCGGACGGAGCCGGTCATGCGTGCCCCGGGTGGCGGGGCATGCGTTTTCCTAGCGGGCGTCCTTCTTCGCGCCGGACGACTTCTTGCCGGGCTTCGCCGTGGGCGGCGGGGCGTCGGCGGGCGTGTCGTCCGGCTTCGCGTCGCCGGTTGCGTTGGCAGCCTTGCCGGCCTTGCCGTTCGCTTCAGGCTTGCCGTCGGCGTCCGGCTTCGCGTCCTTCGTGCCTTTCGCTGCCTTGGTGTCCTTCGCTTCGGGCGCGGCGAGCTTGTTGAACTTCACTTCGTCGCTGCCCTCGTCGTAGTCGACTTCGCACCGGTCGCCCGACTTCAGCCGGTCGGCGAGGATCTCTTTCGCGAGTCGCGTCTCGATGGTCTGCCGGATCTGGCGCTTCAGCTCGCGTGCGCCGAACTCCGGCTGGTAGCCGGCTTCGGTCAGGTGTGCGACGAGCGCGTCGCCCATCACGAGCGTGATGTCTTGAGCGGCGGCCGTGCGCACCACGCGGTCGAGCTGGATCTGCACGATCGCGCGGATGTCGTCCTTCGACAGCGCGTGGAAGACGATCACCTCGTCGATCCGGTTCAGGAACTCGGGCCGGAAATGCCCCTTCAGCACCTGCATGAGTTCGTCGCGGATCGCCTTGTCGGTCTTGCGCGCGGCTTCCGGCTGCGTGAGGTTGTCCATGATGATCGCCGCGCCGAGGTTGCTGGTCGCGATGATGATCGTGTTGCTGAAATCGACCACGCGGCCCTTGCCGTCGGTCAGGCGGCCGTCGTCGAACACCTGCAGCAGCACGTTGTAGACGTCCGGGTGCGCCTTCTCGATCTCGTCGAGCAGGATCACGCTGTACGGGCGGCGCCGCACGCGCTCGGTGAGCTGGCCGCCTTCGTCGTAGCCGACGTAGCCGGGCGGCGCGCCGATCAGCCGCGCGACCGCGTGCCGCTCCATGTATTCCGACATGTCGATGCGGATGATCGCCTGCTCGTCGCCGAACACGGTCTCGGCCAGCGCCTTCGCGAGCTCGGTCTTGCCGACGCCCGTCGGCCCGAGGAACAGGAACGTCGCGATCGGCCGGTGCGTCTGGCCGAGGCCCGCGCGCGACAGCCGCACGGCATCGCTGACGGCGACCACCGCATCGCTCTGGCCGACCACGCGCTCGCGCAACTGCTCTTCCATCTTCAGCAGCTTCTGGCGTTCTTCCTGCGTGAGTTCGGACACGGGGATGCCGGTCAGTCGCGACACGACCTCGGCCACCGATTCGACGGTCACTTCGAGCGTCTCCGAGCCGGTCTTGCGCTGCCACGCCTCCATCTTCTCGTCGACGGCCTTCTGCTTCGCGTTGATCTGCTCTTCGAACTGTTTCGCTTCGTCGAAGCGCTTGCGCGAGGTCGCATAGTCCTGCTCGCGCTTCAGTTGCGCGATCTGCGCTTCGCCTTCCTGAATGTCGACCGGACGCGACGTCGCGCCGATCCGCACGCGCGCGGCGGCCTGGTCGATCAGGTCGATTGCCTTGTCGGGCAGGAAGCGCGACGTGATGTAGCGGTCGGCGAACTCGGCGGCCGCGACGAACGCGTCGTCGGCGAACGTCACCTGGTGATGCGCCTCGAGGCTGTCGCGCAGCCCGCGCAGGATCACGATCGTTTGCTCGACGCTCGGCTCCGGCACGAACACGGGCTGGAAGCGGCGTTCGAGCGCGGCGTCCTTCTCGATGTACTTCTGGTATTCGTTGAGCGTCGTCGCGCCGATCAGGCTCAGCTCGCCGCGCGCGAGCGCGGGCTTCAGCACGTTCGCGATGTCGAGGCCGCCTTCGCCGCCGCCCTGGCCCGCGCCGACGATCGTATGCAGCTCGTCGATGAACAGGATCAGTTCGTCCTGCTTCGCCGTCACTTCGTCGATCAGCTGTTTCGCGCGTTCCTCGAATTCGCCGCGATACTTCGCGCCGGCCACCATCGAGTTGATGTTGACTTCGACGAGCCGCTTGTCGCGCAGCACTTCGGGCACGTCGCCGTTGACGATCCGCTGCGCGAGCCCTTCGACGATCGCGGTCTTGCCGACACCCGGCTCGCCGATCAGCACCGGATTGTTCTTCTTGCGGCGCGCGAGCACCTCGATCGTGCTTTCGATTTCCTGCGCGCGGCCGAGCACCGGATCGAGCTTGCCCTGGCGCGCGATCGCGGTGAGGTCGCGGCCGAACTTGTCGAGGTTCGGCGTGCCGGTCGGCGCGTCGACGCGGCCGTCCTCGGCGCCCTTGCCGACCACCTTCACGACCTTCTGGCGCAGCGCCTCGGGCGTCACGCCGTATTTCTTCAGCAGCGTGCCGGCGACGCTGTCCGGCACCGATGCGAGCCCGATCAGCAGGTGCTCGGGGCCGATGTACGAGTGGCCGAGATCGCGCGACGCCTGGAACGCGTATTGGACGGCCTTCTTCACGCGCGGCGAGATCGACAGCTTGTCGAGCGGCGCATCGGGCGCGGCCGTGCCGGTGTGCGCGTGTTCGTCGATGTACGACCGGATGTCTTGCGGCGACAGCTTCAATTCCTTCAGCAGCGCGGCGCAGACGTCGGTGTCGGCGAGCGCGTACAACAGGTGCTCGGAATCGAGCTCGCTGCGGCGCAGCTCGTGCGCCTTCTCGGCCGCGCGCTGCAGCAGTTCGAGCGTCTGTTCGCTGAATGCGTCGGTCGGGTCGACCGATTCGCGCGGGATCTCGGCGGCGAGCGGCGATTCGTCGCCGAGGCCGCCGAACAACGACGACGGTCCGCCGCCGCCCAACAGCGCATCGAACGGATTCAGCATGCTCTGATGCCGCATCAGCTGGCGGAAGTGGTAATCGCAGATCGAGATCGTCTTGCGCTCGCCGTCCTGCATCACGGTTGCGCGCGCGACGGCCGGCCGGGCGTGACAGATATCGCAAAGTGCGGGCATGGTGGTCTGGCTCCTGTCGGTGAAGGTGGGGCGAAGGGTGAAGCCCGATGCGGTGCGGCGCTCACGCGCGCCGACCGCAGGCACGGCACGCACCGCGGCGGCGCGCGGGCCGCACCCGTGCGATCGCGCAGCGCGCGCCGGCGTGGCGCACGGTCGCGGTCCGGGCGGAAAGCGCGCGTGCCGAGAGGAGCCCACGGCATCGCTTCGACTGCGTTCAAAATAGCGAATCGGCGCGGGCCCTCCAAGACACAGTTCCATGCCGGACCGGCCGTGAATTGCACCCTCACATCGGCGCGCGATTCGGCGGCAAGGAGTACAGACGGGCGCGCGCACGGCGGCGCGGGCCGCCGGCGGTGGAAGGGGGCGGGAAAGCGGTAAAGGGCGGCGGGCGAACGGCGCGGTGCGACATGGGCGCGCAGGGCGCCGGCAGCCGGCAAACGGGGAGCGAAAGGCGGAGAAAAGCGGGGAGTGAAGCGGCGAGCGAACCTGAGTGCGACACGCAGCGCGGGCGCGAACCGGCTACGCCCGGCCCCGCGCGCACCGCAGCCGGTGCGCGCCGTGGGGCCGGCGCAGGCGAGCGCGGGGTGCACGGTACGCGCCGGACATCGCGCAACCGCCGTGAACCGCGATCAGTCCGACAGTGTCATCGCGAGCCGTTGCCGTGCGATCTGCTTCACGTCGGCCGACAGCGCCGCATTCGGCAGACCATTGGCCCAGACGGAGAACGAATCCTCGATCAGGTTGCGCGTGTCGGGCGGCAGCTCGGCCAGCATCAGCGACACGACGGTAAACAGCACGGCGGTATCGCCGGCCTGGCTGCCCGCGTTGGCATCGACCTTCTGCTGCAGGGTGGCGACGGACGCTTGCAGCGCCTGTAATGCGTCATTCGATTCGCTCATGACATCCTCCATCCAAGATGGGCTGGATCGGCGACGAACCTGCGGCCGGCAGCGCGGCCGTCGCGCGCGACGCCTGGGCGGGCATCGCGCGCCGGCAACCGCGCTCAGGCGGCCGCGTGGTCCTGCGGCGCCACGGCCACCGATGCCTCGCTCGTCAGCATCAGGAACGTGAACGTTTCGCGCAGGTACAGGCGGACGCCCCTGTCGGTGTGGCTCGTGTAGCCGATCGACACGTCTTCCCCGAGGTGCAGCTCGTAATCGCCGCCGCGCGTGGACAGCACGCAGCCGCCGCTGATCGCCGGCGCCCAGATGATCTCGCCGCTGACGATGCGTTTGATATGGCCGAGGACCGGATAGCCCTGGTCGCGCGCTTCGCTGAGCGCGGTGTACGCGTCCGACCCGAGCACGACCGAGTACGGGCCGTCGACGCCGGCGAGGCGCAGCGCCTCCAGCGCGTCGCTGATCGCGTCCGGGTACGCGCTCACGTCCGCCGGCAGCGTGAGCCGGCGGTTCGACGTGCCTTCGCGGATGCCGACGATGCCGGCCGCGCGGTAGCCGTCGAAAATCGCGTTGTCTTCGGCGAACGCGAGCCGCTGCGCGGCTTCCTTCGCCGGCTGCCAGTCGGCGTCGCGCGCGCCGCGCTCGACGCTGTCGATCGCGTCGCGGCTCAACTCGAACGGCACCGTCAGCTCGACGATCGTGCGCACCTCGCGCAGCCGCGCGTTCACGTGCTCGCGCGGCGCGGCGACGTCGAGCAGGTGCCCGGTGCCGACGGCCGACAGCTCGGGCCCCGCGGGGCCGTCGACGTCGACGACGCGGCGGCCGGCCACCGAGCGTTTGAAGGTGCGCGCCACTTCCTCCTCGATTTGTTCCCAGGCGGCGGACGAGATCGGGGCGAGTTCGCGGTGCAGGTTATTCATAGGTCGGGATTCCTTTCAGCGAGCCGATGTTCAGCGAGCCGTCGCGCTGCGGCGCGGACGGCGCGGATTCCGGTTGGGTGGCGCCGGCGGCCGGCGCCGCGCGATCGGCGAGCGCCTCGAGCAGGTCGGCCGACGGCACGAAGAACAGCGAGCCGGTGACCGCGCGGCTGTAGTCGAGCAGGCGGTCGTAGTTGCCGGGCGGGCGGCCGACGAACATGTTCTCGAGCATCTGCTCGATCGGCGCCGGCGAGCGCGCATAGCCGATGAAATAGGTGCCGAATTCGCCGGCGCCCGGGCGCCCGAACGGCATGTTGTCGCGCAGGATCTTCACTTCCCGGCCGCCTTCGTCGAGCGTGGTCAGCGAGCTGTGCGAGCACGACGGCTTCACGTCCGGCGCGAGCTCGATGTCGGACAGCTTGGTGCGGCCGATGATGCGCTCCTGCGTCTCGACCGCGAGCGCGTTCCAGCCGGCCATGTCGTGCAGGTACTTCTGCACGAGCACGTAGCTGCCGCCCGCGAATTCGGCATCCTCGTCGCCGATCACCGTGAAGTCGACCGCCGCGCGGCCTTCCGGGTTCTCGGTGCCGTCGACGAAGCCGATCATCGCGCGCTGGTCGAAATTGCGGAAGCCGTGCACTTCGTCGACGACCGTGACCGCGTCGCCGAGCGCGCCGAGCAGTTGCGTCGCGAGCTCGAAGCACAGGTCCATCGCTTCGGCGCGGATGTGCAGCAGGATGTCGCCGGGCGTCGCGACCGCGACGCGCTGGCCGGCGCCGAATTCGCGGAACGGATGCAGCGACGCCGGACGCGGCTCGCCGAACAGCGCATCCCATGCATCGGAGCCGAAGCCGCATACGCACGTGAGGTTGCCGCCCGGTACGCGCTTGCCGACCGAGCGCACGAGCGCGGCGATGTCGCCGCACCACGAACGGATCGTGTCGGCGTGATCGGCGCCGGGATTGATCGTCGCCACGAGAAAGATCGCGCTGCGCGTGATCGTGCTGTGAACGGCCTGGGAGATCGGGAGAGGGGGCGTCTGCATCGCGGCCTGCCGGTCAGTCGGGTCGGGACGGACGGGCCGCGGCAGCCGCGGCGCGCGAAGGCGAACGGTTGAACTGTGTCATGCGACGGTTCTCTGTGCTCTGTGTGACATGCGGATGAAGGACGTTGCGCGGGCATCGCGCAACGGGCCGCAGCGGCGGCGGCCGCCCCCCGGCGCGAAGGGAAGGCGGACGGTGGCGCCGCGCGTTCGCCCGGCGCGTGAACTGCCGCACCGCGTAACGTCGTCGAGCATGCAATCTAGCAGCTTCGGCGGGTCTTTGGAACACGTATCGACGATCTGTCATTCGAATGGATCAAACCGGGCCGGGTTTTGTGCGGCGGCGGCGCAGCTGTACTCCTGACGCCCGCGGCGCTGTGCTCTTGAGCGTGCGTGTCGCGTGCAGTAGATTAGGTTCCGCTCCGCCCGACGACGGCCATCATGATGAACCTTTTGGAAGCGATGCGTATTTTCGGTGCAATCGTCGAGCACGGCGGGCTGCACGGCGCGGCGTCCGATCTGAAGCTCGACGTCGCGCAGGTCGATGCGCGGCTCGATGGCCTCGAACGCTATCTCGGCTGCCGGTTGCTGCTGGACCGCGCGGGCGACGACGTCGTGTGCACCGATGCCGGCGTCGCGTTTTACGCGTGTTGCCGGCGGACGCTGTCCGCGGTCGCGCAGGCGACCGGCGCGAGCGGAGCCGATGCGTGCGCAACGGTTTCCGGTCCGCCCGTCGCGGGCTTTCCGTTACCCGACACTACCCGCCGCGGCGATGCGGCATCGATCGCACCCTCTACGACACTGCACCGGTCAACGCGTTGAATACGTCCACTGCATCCGCCGATACGACCGCCGAGCGCATTCGTCGCCGCTTCGGTCATTTCCTGCACGCGGCCGAGCTGGCCGGGCTGGTCGTGATCGGGCTGGCGACCGCGTTCGCGATGACGCAGGAAGCGTGGAAGGTCGTGCTCGCGGGCGAAGTGTCGCTGACCGACCTGCTGTTGATGTTCCTGTATCTGGAAGTGCTCGCGATGGACCTGCGCTATCTGCGGCTCGGCCGGCTGCCGGTGCGGTTTCCGCTGTTCATCGCGATGACGTCGCTCGCGCGCGACCTGATCCTGCGCGGCGCGACCGACAGTCCCGAGCGGATGCTGATGACGACCTTCGGAATCGTGCTGCTCGCGGTGGGCGTGCTGATCCTGAGTTTCGGGCAGCACCGCTTTCCGGCGGACGTCGACGATGTCGAGGACGACTTGCATGCCCGCAAGTAACGCGCGGGCGGCATGCGGAGCGAACCCCGGCACGCCGCGCGAGGTGCGGCGGCCCTACCTTCATCCCACCACACGAGGTGTCGCATGACCAGGCAATTGATCGTCGCCGTGTTCGGCGGCGTCGACACGGCTCGGCAGGCCGCGAACGATTTCGACGCGCTGTCGGAGAAGAACGAAGGATTCCACATCGAGAACGGCGTCGTCGTCGAGAAGGACGCGAACGGCAAGCTCGCGGTGCTCGACGCCGAATCGCGGCCGTTCAAGGGCGGCGTGATCGGCGCGATCGCGGGCGGGTTGCTCGGCCTGCTCGCCGGGCCGCTCGGCATGGCGACCGGCATGGCGGCCGGCGCGGGCGCCGGCATGCTCGCGCACGCGGCCGGCAATGCGCTGCTCGACGGTGCGTTCGTCGAGACGGTCGCGGCGCGGCTCGTGCCCGGCAGCGTCGCGGTCATTCTCGAAGCGAAGGAGGACACGCCGTTCTCGGTCGACAACGTCGTGACGGGATTCGGCGGCAAGGTCTTTCGCCAGGCGCTCGATTGAGCGCGTTCCTTTCGAACCGATTCGGGGGCATGGCATGCGTATCGATCAATCGTACCGGCGCTTCGACATCGCGGCGACGCTGTCGCCGCTGCCCGGCAACCGCGCGATCGCGGTCGTCGACGTGACGACCGACGATCCGGACCGCATCGCCAATCTCGGCACCGGCCAGTTCCTGCAGATCCGCAAGTGGATCGAGTCGAACGACGTCGCGCTGCTGACGGCGGTGTTCGACGAGTGCAAGGTCGCGATCGACCACTACGCGGACAACGTCGACGACGCGTGAGCGCGAGCGAGCCCGCGCGTGGCCGGGCCTCGCATTACCGCCGGCGCCTTCGGCACCCGCGGTACTTCATGACATGACGTGCGCGGCGAACGGCCGCGGCGCGGCCGCGCCGTCGCGTTCGCATCTGTTCACCACGCCGGCCGGATTTGAGTTTTCCTCGCCAAACTGTCACTTACATTCGCCGAAATGACGCAGTAGGATGCCGAACCTTGTCTTGATGAGATTCGCATTGCTATCCGCCTTCAATTTCGGTAACGGACGAGGTCCGCACCGGGACACCCGCGCCCGGCGACGGCTATCCGGCTTCATGCGTCGGCGTGGCCGTACCGCTCGTGCGGGGCAGGCCGGTTCATCGCTGGCGGGGCGAGGCGGATGAAGCTCTACGAGAAATTTGCAAACGACGTAGAGCGACTCATTCGGCAAGGGGTATATCGACACGGCGATCGTGTGCCGTCGGTGCGGCAGGCGAGCCAGCAGCACCGGATCAGCATCACGACCGTGCTGCACGCGTATCTGCTGCTGGAGAGCCGCGGGCTGCTCGAAAGCCGGCCGCAGTCGGGCTATTTCGTGAACCTGCGGCGCGACGACAGCCATGCGCCGGTTCGCGAGCTGCGACCGTCGAAGCCGATCGCGATCTCGTCGTCGGTCGACGTGAGCCGGCTCGTGCTGTCGACGCTGCGCTCGATCGGCACGGACGACGCGGTGCCGCTCGGCTCGCCGTATCCGGACCCGAGCCCGTTTCCGTTCGAGAAGCTGAATCGCTACGCGTACGCGGCCGGCCGCGACAAATCGCTGTGGGGCGTGACCGACGGGTTGCCGCCGGGCCACCCGCGGCTGATCCGGCAGATCGCGCGCCGCTACCTGGAAAACGGGATGTCGGTGGATCCGAACGAGATCATCGTGACGGTCGGCGCGACGGAGGCGATCAACCTGTGCCTGCAGGCGGTCGCGAAGCCGGGCGACACGATCGCGGTGGAGTCGCCGACGTTCTACGCGATGCTGCACGCGATCGAGCGGATGGGGATGAAGGCGATCGAAGTGGCCACGCATCCGGAATACGGGATCGACATCGCGGCGCTGGCCGCGATCGCGAAGTCGCAGCCGATCGCCGCGTGCATGGTGATGCCGAACTTCCAGAACCCGCTGGGCTTCCAGATGCCGGACGAGCGCAAGCGCGAACTGGTTGAGTTCGCAACCAAAGCCGGGATGCCGATCATCGAGAACGGCGTGTACAACGAACTGTATTTCGGCGACACGCATCCGAGTTCGCTGAAGTCGTACGACCGTAGCGGGATCGTGCTGCATTGCTCGTCGTTCTCGAAGAGCCTGACGGCCGCATACCGGATCGGCTGGGCGCTGCCGGGGCGCTATCGCGAACAGGTCGAAAAACTCAAATTCCTGAATACGCTCGCGACGCCGTCGTTGCCGCAGCTCGCGATCGCGGAGTTTCTCGAGCGAGACGGCTACGAGCATCACCTGCGGCGCTTGCGCAAGGCGTATGCGCAGCAAGCGAACCTGATGCGCGCGATGGTGTCGCGGTTCTTTCCGGAGGGCACGCGCATGTCGAGCCCGGCGGGCGGCTACGTGTTGTGGGTCGAGCTGCCCGCGCAGGTCGATGCGATGCGGTTGTACCAGCTCGCGCTGGAGCAGGGGATCACGATCGGGCCGGGCTACATGTTCTCGATCGCGGACAGCTACCGGAATTTCATCCGGCTGAACTACAGCAGCCCCTGGTCGCCGGAGATCGAGCACGCGGTCGTCGTCGTCGGCAAGCTCGCCGCAGCCTGCGTCGGCTGAACGTACCGCCGCGTGGTGCGCCGTCATCGCGGCCGGTACGGCTGCGCGCCGGTGCTCGGAGAGCGGGCGCGCGTCGGCACGCGGCTTGCGATGGCCCACACGGCGGCGGCCGCTCGCGGAGCGGCCGCCGTGTTGCGCCGCAACGTCGATCGCGTGCTACGCCGGTCATGGATCGGGTCCAGGCTACAGTCGGTGTTTGCGTGCGCTGCGGGGCGTCTGTGCCTGTTCTTTCCAGGACGGATGTCGATAATGGAATCGTTACCTGACTTTCCGGGAGCCACGTCATGACTGGAAGCGATGCTGCGTCCTCACCCGATCTCACGCAAGGGATCGCCGTCGACGATCTCGCCGACGGCGCGATGATCGAGGGCCATGTCGGCGACGCGGCGGTGCTGCTCGTGCGCCGCGCCGACGAACTGTTCGCGGTGGGCGCGCAATGCCCGCACTACGGCGGCCCGCTGGCCCAGGGCCTGCTGGTCGGCGACACGATTCGCTGCCCGTGGCATCACGCGGCGTTCTGCCTGCGCACCGGCGAGATGGAGCGCGCGCCGGCGCTCGACGGGCTGCCGTGCTGGCGCGTCGAGCGGCGCGACGGCCGCGCCGTCGTACTCGATGCGCGGCCGGCCGCCGTACCGGCTGCACCGAAGGCAGCCGGGCTGCCCGCGTCGGTCGTGATCGTCGGCGGCGGCGCCGCTGCGATCGCGGCCGCGGTGACGCTGCGGCAGGAAGGCTATCCGCATTCGATCACGCTGCTGAGCGCCGATGCCGATCCGCCGTACGACCGGCCGAACCTGTCGAAGGATTACCTCGCGGGCACCGCGCAGGCCGACTGGCTGCCGCTGCGTGCGCCGTCGTTCTATGCGGAGCAGCGGATCGACGTGCGCTGCAACACGCGGGTCGTGCGCATCGATCCCGCGCAGCGGGCGGTCGAGCTGGCCGACGGCGGCCGTGTCGAATACGGTGCGCTGCTGCTCGCTACCGGCACCGAGCCGAACCGATTGAACGTGCCCGGCGCCGATCTGCCGCACGTTTGCCTGCTGCGCTCGCGCGCCGATTGCGATGCGCTGATCGGCAAGCTGGAAACGGCGCGCCGTTGCGTGGTGGTCGGCGCGAGCTTCATCGGGCTCGAAGCGGCCGCCGCGCTGCGCACGCGCGGGCTCGACGTGCACGTCGTCGCGCCGGATGCGCATCCGATGGGCCGCGTGCTCGGCGATGCGCTCGGCGACACGATCAAGGCGTTGCACGAGGCGCACGGCGTCGTGTTTCATCTCGGCGCGACGCCCGCGCGGATCGGGCCGGACAGCGTGACGCTGTCGAACGGCGACGTGCTGCCGGCCGACGTCGTGGTGGTCGGCATCGGCGTGCATCCGAACGTCGGGCTCGCGCAGGACGCGGGGCTCGCCGTCGAACGCGGCGTGACGGTCGACCGCTTCCTTCGGACGAGCGCGCCCGACATCTACGCGGCCGGCGACATCGCGCGCTGGCCCGATCCGCTGACGGGCGAGCGGATTCGCGTCGAGCACTGGGTCGTCGCCGAGCGGCAGGGCGGCATCGCGGCGCGCAACATGCTCGGCCAGCAGCGGCCGTTCGACGCGGCGCCGTTTTTCTGGAGTCAGCAGTACGACCTGACGATCCGCTATGTCGGCCATGCGGAGCAATGGGATCGCGTGGAGATCGACGGCGACCTCGGCGCGCACGATTGCTCGATCGGTTACTGGCGCGGCAACACGCGGCTCGCGGTCGTGACGATCGGCCGCGATCTCGACAACCTGAAGGCCGAAGCGGCGCTCGAGCGGCAGATGGCCGCCGCGTGACGGCGGCATGACGGCACCGGCCTGACCGTTGATGGAGGCGCGACGAACCCCGACGTCCGTGCATGTTTCGAAACCGGGTCCGCGCCGCGCATCGCGACGCGCGGATGTTCCGGGCGTCGTTACCGGTCGCGCGTCCTGATCATCACGCGCCCCTGGTCGATGCCGCCGCGCAGTGCTTTGTCGCACGTGAGCCATTCGGGCGTGACGAGTTCGGGCGCGGGCAGATCGACCGGCGCGCCGTCGCGGAAGATCCGCACCTGCGCGACCCACGCGCCGTTCGCGTTGCGCGTCGCGTCGACGCGAATTTCGTGATCCATGAAAGTGTCGGTGGCTTGCATCGGTCGGGGCCCTCCGTCGTGCGCGAACGCGGTGCGTCGATCGTATCAGCAACGCGCGACGTGTTGTCCTGTTCCGATATCGACGCGCCGCCGGGCGACGACGTGACCGACGCGACACCGTCGCTCGGCGCCGAACCGACGCTCGTCGAAGCCATCTCGAACGCGCGTGACGGCGGCAGCGACAGCGGCCCGTCGACGGACCGACGCGCGGGCACGCCCCCTCCTCGAAAACGAAGCGCTTCCTGTCCGTGCATCGCGGCGCGCCGCACGCGCGCTGCACAGGAGCATGCCTTGCTCGATCGGCTCGACGGTCACATTCACCGTTTCCGCTTTCGACAAGGAGGGCCAGACATGAAAGCAGTCGTATTTCACGGCATCGGCGACATTCGCATCGACACGGTGCCCGATCCGGAAGTCTCCGAGGCGACCGACGCGGTCGTGCGCCTGACCGCCAGCGCGATCTGCGGCACCGATCTGCACATGGTGCGCGGCACGCTCGGCGGCATGAAGCCGGGCACGATTCTCGGCCACGAAGGCGTCGGCATCGTCGAGGCGGTCGGGCGCGACGTGCGCAACCTGCGGCGCGGCGATCGCGTGCTGATCCCGTCGACGATCGCGTGCGGCAGTTGCGCCTACTGTCGCGCGGGCTACACCGCGCAATGCGATGTCGCGAACCCGGGCGGGCCGCGGGCGGGCACCGCGTTCTTCGGCGGGCCGGCCGATACGGGCCCGTTCGACGGGCTGCAGGCCGAATACGCGCGCACGCCGCTTGCGCACGCGAGCCTGATCCGGCTGCCCGACGCGATCGACGACGATCGCGCGATCCTGATGTCGGACATTTTCCCGACCGGTTATTTCGGCGCGCAGCTCGCGGAAGTGAAACCGGGCGACACGGTCGCCGTGTTCGGCGCGGGGCCGGTCGGCCAGTTCGCGATCGCGAGCGCGAAGCTGATGGGCGCCGGGCGCGTGATCGCGATCGACCGCATCGCGTCGCGGCTCGAGATGGCGTGCGCGCAGGGCGCCGAGATCGTCGATTTTTCCGAGGACGATCCGGTCGATACGGTGCTGCGGCTGACGGGCGGGATCGGCGTCGATCGCGTGATCGACGCGGTGGGCGTCGACGCGATGCGCGCGACGCACGGGCCGGCGGCGGCCGATCGCGACGCCGCGCGCGCGTTCGATGCGGAAGTCGACGCGATCGCGCCGCACCGCAAGCCGGACGGTCGCAACTGGGTGCCGGGCGACGGGCCGTCGCAGGTGCTGCAATGGGCGGTGCGCGCGGTCGCGAAGGCCGGCACGGTCGCGGTGATCGGCGTGTATCCGCCGGCGGCCCGCGTGTTTCCGATCGGCGAGGCGATGAACCGCAACCTGACGATCAAGATGGGCAACTGCAATCACCGGACGGTGACGCCGCCGCTCGTCGAGCTCGTGCGCAGCGGTGCGTTCGATCCGCTGTCGGTGCTCACGCGCTGCGAGCCGCTGACGAACGCGATCGACGCGTATCGCGCGTTCGACGTGCGCGAACCGGGCTGGATGAAGGTGAAGCTGGCGCCGTGACGACACGAACCTCAACCGGGAGCACTGCAATGACGGATCGATACGACAACTGCATGGCCGCGTGCGACGCCTGCGCGCACGCGTGCGACACCTGTGCGGCCGCGTGCCTCGCGGAGCGCGACGTGCACGCGCTGGCCGGCTGCATCGCGCTCGACATCGAGTGCGCGCAGCTGTGCCGCTTCGCGTCGGGCGCGATGGCGCGCCGCAGCGCGTTTGCCCCGCGCATCTGCGGGCTGTGCGCGCACGCGTGCGACCTGTGCGCGGCCGAGTGTTCGCGGCATGCGCACGAACATTGCCGCCGCTGCGCGCTCGCGTGCGAGGCCTGCGCGGCGATGTGCCGCGCGATGGCCTGAGCACGGGCGCTTACGGCGTGCCCCGAACGTCGCGCGCGACGCGCTGAAGCAATGCATCGAGCACGGCCATCTCGACGGGCTTCACGAGATGGTCGTCGAAGCCCGCGCGTTCGGTGCGCGCGAGATCCGATGCGCGTGCATGGCCGGACAGCGCGACACAGGTCGTATCGCGCAGCGCATCGATCGCGCGCAGTTCCTCCAGCAGCGCGAAGCCGTCGACGTCCGGCATCGTCAGGTCGAGCAGCATCAACTGCGGCGCATAGTCGCGCGCGAGGGCCAGCGCGTCGGCCGCGTTGTACGCGACGCGCGGCGCATGGCCTTTCAGTTGCAGCAGCACGGCGAGCGTGTCGGCCGAGTCGCGGTTGTCGTCGACGATGACGACGCGCAGCGGCACGGCGGCCGGCTGAGCGGGCGCGGCAGGCGTGTGCGGTTCGGCGCGCTCGTTGCGCGCCGTTCGCACGATCGGCAGCCACACCGTGAACGTCGCGCCGTGGCCGGGCCCGTCGCTTGCCGCGACGATTCGCCCGCCGTGCAGCTCGACGAACGACCGGCAGATCGCGAGACCGAGCCCGAACCCGCCGGACGGGGAGCGGCCCGACGCACCTTCCTGCTGGAACAGGTCGAAGATCGTTTCGAGCGCGCCGGGCGCGATGCCCACGCCGTGATCGACGACGTCGATCGCCACCGACGATCCGTCGATACGCGCGCCGACGTCGATCCGGCCGCCGTGCGGCGAGAATTTCGATGCGTTGTCGAGCAGGTTGTGCAGCACCTGGACGAGTCGTGCGTCGTCGCCGTGCAGCACCACGGAATCGTCGGGCAGATCGACACGGATCCACTGCCCGCGCGCGGCCAGTTTCGGCTGGATGCTCTCGACGCCGCGGCACACGATGTCGCGCACGGTGACGGGGCGATCGTCGAGTTCGACCTTGCCGGCCGTGATGCGCCCGACGTCGAGCAGATCGTCGACGAGCCGCGTCAGTTGCCCCACCTGACGGTGCACGGCGTCGCGGCATCGCGCGAGCTCGGGTGCCGGATCGGGCAGGGTCTGCAGCACGCCGACCGAATTGCGCAGCGGCGCGAGATGATTGCGCAGCTCGTGCGCGAGCATCGCGATGAACACGCTGAGCCGCTGCGTCGATGCTTCGAGTTCCTCGAGCCGCTTGCGCTCGGTCATGTCGCGCGTGATCTTGATGAAGCCGCACAGCTGATGCGTCGCGTCGTGCACCGGCGTGATCGTCACGCTCGCCCAGAACTGCGTGCCGTCCTTGCGCACGCGCCACCCTTCGTCCGCGAAGTGGCCGTGCGCGGCGGCCAGCGCGAGCCCGTGCGCCGGCCGGCCGGCCGCGATCGCGTCGGACGGATAGAACTGCGAGAAGTGCCGGCCGACGATCTCGGCGGCGCGGTAACCCTTGATGCGCTGCGCGCCGGCGTTCCAGGTCGCGACGTTGCCCTGCGGGTCGAGCATGAACACCGCGTAATCGGTGATCGCCTCCACCACGGTCTGGAACCGGAATTCGGCGAAGCGGTGCAGCAGGTCCCGCGCGTCGTGCGAGCCAGGCGGCGGAAGCGGGTGAAGATCGGCGTCGTCGTTCGTCATCGGTGGGCGGCAGGTCCAAAATGCGGGCGGCCGAATACCGTCCGCCCGCCGCCGGACACGCCGGGGGCGGCTACGCGAACCGGATTGGCACGTCCGAAAGAATAAAGGAACTCGATTCGGCTGATCAATGGGTGCGCATCGGCCGTGCCGTCCACCGCACCGCGAGCCGGATTCGCGCCGGCGCGCCCGACGCCGGCCGGCGCGGCATGCCGATTGCACGACGGTTCGGTCCCCCTGCCGTGCCGCGGCCGTCCGGCCGGCTGCACGGCAGGCAAGCCAGGCAAGGAGATCGACATGAACAGCACGCTGAATCCCGACAACGAACCGGCCGGCCCGGACGACGACAACGCCAGCCGCGGCCGCGACGGCCGTGCGCTCGGCCCGAGCGACTCGTCCGACAGCGGCAGCGACACGGCGGGCGCGCGGCGCCATCCGTTCGACGTCGACTCGCCGCTCGACGATCACGCGCTCGAACGCGGCGACGCCTCGCTCGACAGCGATACCGACCGCGCGGGCACCGGCGAGCGCGCGTCGGCGGACGGCGACTCGACGCTCGAGGAGGGCGCCGACATCGAGCCGGACCGCACCGAGCGGCTGAGCGAGCCCGGTCGCACGGACGAACCGGACGACGGGGGCGGCCCCGGCGGCGCGCCGTGACGCGCGGCGCGCAAAAACTGCAATCGCGTTGCAGATTGGGGCGCCGGCGGCTTCCCGGCGCTGCGACGCACAACCGTCGCGGCCCGGCAACGGCCCCGGCACGCGATTTGCATTGACCCGACCGACGCGCGCCGCGACGCGGCATGGGGCCATGCGCGGCGCAGGCGCGATCAAGGAGAGACACGATGCAACGACGATATCCCGGACGGCACGGCGAGCGTGGCGGCCCGCCCGACTGGCAGGAGCGCAACGAACGCGCGTACCGGGGCGCCGGCGAGCGCGGCATCCCGGACGACCCGGCGCGATGGCCGGAAGAAGACGATGAATCGGCCTACCGCCGCTTCGCGAGCGAGGACGTGGGCCCGGAAGACTGGGGCAGCGAATGGACCGAGCGCGCCGCGCGCCCGGCCGAGCAGCGGCGCGGCGGCGCCGGCCCGGACTGGCCGGGCGGCGCGCGCCAGCCGGCGCGGGACCCCGAGCGCGGCTACGGCGGCACGGGCCGCCGCGCGGAGGGCCGGGAAGGCCGGTACGGCGACGAGCGCCCGGAATTCCGCGGCCAGCACCGGATGGGCGGGTACGGCGGCGAGCGGGAGCTCGGCGATCCTCGCGGCGCGCCGCGCGGCGACCCGCGCTACGGCGGCCGCGCCCCCGACCTGTCGCGGTTCGGCAGCGAAGCCGAACACGACGCGCTGCGCCATCGCCGCGGGCCGAAAGGCTATACGCGCTCGGACGAGCGGATTCGCGAGGACGTATGCGAGCGGCTCGCGCATGCGCTCGAGATCGACGTGAGCGATGTGACCGTGCAGGTGAAGGAGGGGCGCGTCGAGCTGGACGGCACGGTGCCGGCACGCTGGATGAGGCACGACATCGAGGATCTGGCCGACGGCTGCATGGGCGTGTGCGACGTCGAGAATCGTGTGCGCGTGCGTCGCGACGGCGAACACGATACGGGCATGGTGCTGCATCCGGATCAGCGGACCGTCACGCCGACCCAGCCTGCCGCGCGCGACCCCGAGCCCGGCACCGTCGTGCCCGGCCGCGAGCGTGAATCGCGCCACTGACGGCCGTGGGTGAAACGGCTCGACCCCGACCGCGGGCAACGCGTGCATGACGACCGGAATCGACGACACGCCGACCAGGCACCATGACGCCCCCGCAGCCCGCGCGCGCGGCGACGCGCGCGGCCTGCGGCTGCGGATCGCGGGCGAGCTGTGGCGCGCGATCTGGCGTTACCGCGCGCGCGTGCTCGCGGCGATCGGGCTGCTGGTGCTCGCGAAAGCGGCGGCCGTGTCGGTGCCGCTGCTGCTCAAGGACATCGTCGACGGTTTCGGCCGCGTGGCCGGCCAGCCGATGGCGTGGCCGGTGCTGCTGCTGTTCGCGTACGCGGTCGTGCGCTTCGCGTCGAACGCGCTGAACGAAGTGCGCGACATGACCTTCGTGCAGGTCACGCAGCATACGGTCGCGTCGTTTACCGTGCGCACGTTCGGTCACCTGCACCGGCTGGGCGCGCGCTTTCATGCGCAGCGCGAGACGGGCGCCGTCGTGCGCGACCTCGAGAAAGGCACGGCCGGCATCGGCTACCTGCTCGGCGTCGCCGTGTTCACGATCGTGCCGACGGCCATCGAGATCGGCTCGGTGCTCGTGATCGTGATCGGCAAGTACGGCGGCGGCTTTACCGCGATCATCCTCGTCACGTTCGCCGTCTACGCGGCGTATACGGTCGTATTTACACGCCGCCGCATGCGTTACCAGCGGCGGGTGAACGCGCTCGAGGCCGAGTCGAATTCGCGGGTGGTCGACAGCCTGCTGAACGTCGATACGGTCAAGTACTTCGCACGCGAGGACGTCGAGCGCGACCGGCTCGATCGCGTGCTCGACGCGTGGCGCGAAGCCGGCGTCGACAACCAGTACGCGCTGTCGACGCTGCATATCGGGCAGAGCGCGTGCATCGGCGCGGGGATCGCGGCCGTGATGCTGCTCGCCGGGCAGCAGGTCGCGCGCGGCGCGATGACGATCGGCGATCTCGTGCTGATCAACGCATACATCATCCAGATCAGCTTGCCGCTGAACGCGCTCGGCTTCGTGTTTCGCGAGGCGAACGACGCGATGACGAACGTCGAGCGGCTGTTCGGGCTGCTCGATGCGCGCGGCAAGCCCGGCGAGGACGGCGATGCGCCCGGCGCGCAGCCGCTCGTCGTGCGCGGCGGCGCGATCGAGTTCGAGCATGTCGACTTCGGCTACGAGCCGAGCCGGCAGATCCTGTTCGACGTGTCGTTCCGCATCGAGCCCGGGCAGACGATCGCCGTGGTCGGCGGCAGCGGCTCGGGCAAGTCGACGCTCGCGCGGCTGCTGTTCCGGCTGTATCAGCCCGACGCGGGCACGATCCGGATCGACGGCCAGGACTTGCGGCTCGTCACCGAGCGCAGCCTGCGCGACGCGCTCGGCATCGTCCCGCAGGACACCATCCTGTTCAACGACACGCTCGCGTACAACATCGCATACGGCAAGCGCGATGCGACCCGCGGCGAAGTGGTCGCGGCCGCGCGCGGCGCGCAGCTCGACGCGTTCATCGAGCGGCTGCCCGACGCGTACGACACGCGCGTCGGCGAGCGCGGCGTGCGGCTGTCGGGCGGCGAGCGGCAACGTGTCGCGATCGCGCGTGCGTTGCTGAAGGCGCCGCCGATCGTCGTATTCGACGAGGCGACGTCGGCGCTCGACACGCGCTCGGAGCGCGCGATCCAGCAGGAGTTGATGCGCGTCGCGCAGCATCGCACGAGCCTCATCATCGCGCACCGGCTGTCGACGATCGTCGATGCCGACCGCATCCTCGTGATGGAGCATGGCCGGCTCGTCGAGCACGGCACGCACGACGAGCTGCTCGAAAGCGGCGGCGTGTATGCGCAGATGTGGTCGCTGCAGGCGAAGCAGCGCGAACTGGAACGCACGGAGGCGAAGTTCGCGCGGCAGCCGGTGCGGATCAACCCGCTCGTGTCGCAGGTGCTCGATGCGCTGGCGGAGGCGGCCGCGCAGCGCGGCGTGCCGGTGTTCCGCCACATGTCCGACGAGGATCTCGTCGTCAAGGCCGATCCGGCCGCGCTGCGGCGCTTCGTGTGGGAACTGTGCCGCGGCGCCATCGACGCGAGCAGCGGCGGGCAACTCGAGGTGCGCACGGCACGCCACGATCCGGAAGCGCGGATCACGATCGCGTGCGCGGGCGTCGATGCCACCGAACTGTCGCTGATCGATCTCGAACGATTGCAGGACACGATCGAGGAGGCCGGCGGCTACGTCGTGCGCGAACGCGACGATATCGGCGTGACGCTGCACCTGTCGCTGCCGATGTGCGCGGTGGCGCCGGCGTCGATGCAGCCGGGCGGCGCCGTGCCGAACGCGGACGCCGGCGTGGCGGCGGCGGCCAGGCCGCTCGACGGCCTGCGCATCGCGTGCGTGGACGACCACGACGAGGCGCGCGACGCGCTCACCGCACTGCTGCAGGTGGCCGGCGCCGACGTGCACGCGTATGCGTCGGGCCAGGCGTTGCTGGACGACCTGTGGCGCGCGCGCCGGGCCGACTGGCCGGCGCTGCTCGTCTGCGACATCGACCTCGGCGACGACGAGGAGGACGGCTATACGGTGATGTCGCGCGTGCGTCAGCTCGACGCCGCGCGCGATCGCGATGGCCGCGCGCCGCTCGAGGCGCTGGCATTGTCCGGCCATGCGCGCGATCGCGATCGCACGCGCGCGGTCGAAGCCGGTTTCCATGCGTACCTGACCAAGCCCGCGGTAGCGGCCGACCTGATCGCGGCGTTGCGTGCGCTCGCGTATTCCTCCGGAGAAATCCATGCCGAACCTTCTGAATCCGACGACACCCGAAGCCCTGAACGCGCGTCGCGGCGGTAGTGCGTTCGCCGACCGCCAGGCCGCGGTGGCGGCCGTCGAGCTGCTGCTGCCGAGCCTGGCCGCCGCGCTGCAGAGCGACTTCGTCGGCGACAGCGGCTGCCTGCACATCGTGATCATGGACCCGGCGCTCGGGCCGCACGACGCGGCGTTCGAGGACGCGATCCTGTATGAATTTTCGCTGCCCGACCCGAAGGACTGGGACGCCGACTATCGCGCGTATGCGCGGGCCAAGGCGCGGCTGTCGTGGGAAACGGGCCGCGACGGCCACGTCGTGCAGGCGCTCGAGCCGTACCGGCTGCGCGCGGGCGACACGAACCTGTGGGGCGGCGTCGCGCTCGGCGGCATCGTGGTCGGCGTGTCGGGCGCGCAGCCGTGGTTCGACGAGGCGTTCGCGGGCTGCATCGCGCACTGCCTGCGCGCGCTCGCGAAGCACCGTGCGCAGGCGACGCCCGACGGGCTGGCGATCTGAGGGGGCCGCCCAGGCGCGAGCGCCCGGGACCCGTTTTTACAGCCGGTTATAAAAAAGCCAGCGCGCGCGCGGCACGGCCCGATGCGGCGCGGGCGCGCGCAGGCCGGCACGGTTTTCGCTGTACCTCGTCCACGGACGGTTGTCGCGACAAGCGTCGCCGTCAGCCGGATTGCTTTCCGACATCGACAGGAGGTGCAGGTGAACGCGACTCACGATCCAGCCAGACCGCCGCTCGCCGGCCGGACCGCCCTCGTGACCGGGGGCGGCCGCGGTCTCGGCGAAGCCATTTGCGAAGAGCTTGCGCGCCATGGCGCGCACGTGGTGGTCGCCGATCTCGACGGCGATCGCGCGGCGGCCGTCGCGCAGCGGCTCGAACGGCACGGCGGGCAGGCGGTGGGCCGGCCGCTCGACGTGCGCGACGAAGCATCGGTGCTGCAGGTCGTGCACGATGCGCGCGAGTCGCTCGGCGAGCTCGACGTGATCGTCAACAACGCGGCGATCGACGTGACCGCGCCGATCGACGACGTGAGCGTCGACGCGTGGCAGCAGGTGCTGATGACCAACCTGTTCGGCCCGTACCTGATGTGTCACGCGGCCGTGCCGATGATGAAGGCGCGCGGCGACGGGCATATCGTCAACATCGCGTCGACCGCGTCGAAGCGGGCGTGGCCGAACGCGTCCGCGTATCACGCGACGAAGTGGGGGTTGCTCGGCCTGTCGCACGCGCTGCATGCCGAACTGCGGGCGAGCGGGGTGCGCGTGTCGGCGATCGTCGCGGGCGGGATGCGCACGCCGTTCCTGCTCGACCGTTTTCCGGACATCGACGAGGACACGCTGCAGCCGCCGGAACACGTCGCGGCCGCCGTGCGTTTCGTGCTGACCCAGCCGCCGGGCACGGTCGTGCCGGAACTGATGGTGCTGCCGATGAAGGAGACGTCATGGCCCTGAAGCGCGAACGGCGGCTGCCCGGCGCGGTGCTGCTCGACAAGGACGGCACGCTGCTCGACGACGTGCCGTACAACGTCGATCCTGCCCGGATGCGCCTCGCGCCGGGCGCGGCGCGCGCGCTGCGCACGCTCGGCGCGACCGGCATGCCGCTGGCGGTCGTGTCGAACCAGTCGGGCGTCGCGCTCGGCCGCTTTACCGAAAACGAGCTTGGCGCGGTCCGCCAGCGTCTCGCCGAACTGTTCGAAGCGAACGGTGCGACGCTGGCGGATTTTTTTTACTGCCCGCATCACCCGCGGGGCAGCGTGCCGCGCTACACCTGTGACTGCATCTGCCGCAAGCCGCGCCCCGGCATGCTGCGTCGCGCGCTGGCGGCGCTCGGCGCCGTGCCCGAATGGAGCTGGATGATCGGCGACATCCTCGACGACGTCGAGGCCGGCCGCGCCGCGCGCTGCGGCACGATCCTGGTCGACTGCGGTCACGAGACCGAATGGCGCGTCAACGCCGCGCGCACGCCGCTGCACGTCGTCGACCGCATCGACCTGGCCGCCGACATCGTCGTGCGCGAAGCCGTGCGCCGGCACGGCTCGGGAGTGCGGCGATGAACATGGCCTGGAGCCGCGCCCGCCGCATCCTGTGCGTGCGGCTCGACAGCATGGGCGACGTGCTGATGACGACGCCCGCGCTGCGGGCGCTGAAGGAAAGCGGCGCCGACCGCCGGCTGACGCTGCTGACGTCGCGCACGGGCGCCGCGCTCGCCACGCATCTGCCGATGGTCGACGACGTGTGGCGCTACGACGCGCCGTGGGTCAAGCATCCCGACGTGCGCGGCGACCCGGTGGCCGATCTCGACATGATCGACCGGCTGCTGGCGGCCCGCTTCGACGCGGCCGTGATCTTCACCGTCTACAGCCAGAATCCGTTGCCCGCCGCGATGATGTGCTGGCTCGCCGGCATTCCGCTGCGGCTCGCGCATTGCCGCGAGAACCCGTACGAACTGCTGACCGACCGCGTGCCGGAAACCGAGCCGGAATCGCACGTGCGCCACGAGGTCGCGCGTCAGCTCGCGCTGGTGCGCACCGTCGGCGCGACGACGTCGGACTGGCGGATGGCGTTCGACCCGGGCGACGCGGCGCGGCGCGCGCTGCACGCGCGCTTGCAGGCCGCGTTGCAACGTATCGGCGGCGCACGCGGGCCGGACGCGCGGCGCGCGCGCTGGCTGGTCGTCCATCCGGGCGCGAGCGCGGCGTCGCGGCGCTGGCCGGCCGAGCGTTTCGGCGAAGCCGCCGCCGCGGTCGCGCCGCTGTTCGACGGCATCGCGGTGACGGGCAGCGCGGGCGAACGCGAGCTGATCGACGCGGTGTGCGAACGCGCCGGGCCGCGCGCGGTGCCGCTCGCCGGCGTGCTGCCGCTCGGCGAACTCGGCGCGCTGATCGAGACGGCCGATCTGCTGCTGTCGAACAACAGCGGCCCCGTGCATCTCGCGGCCGCGCTCGGCACGCCGGTGGTCGACCTGTACGCGCTGACCAATCCGCAGCACACGCCGTGGCGTGTGCCGCATCGTGTGCTGAACGTCGACGTGCCGTGCCGCAACTGCTACCGCAGCGTGTGCAACCAGCCCGGCCATCCGTGCCTGCGCGGCGTGAGCGTCGACGACGTGGTCGCCGCCGTGCACGCGCTGCTGCACGGCCGCGCGCGCCATGCGCAACGCGCGGCCGCGCGGGCCGCCGCGCACGGCAGCGAGCCGGTCGCGGCGCACGCGTCGAACGTGCTTCCGTTCGCGCACGTCATCACGAGGAACTGACGCATGCCTGACCCGATCCATACGCTCGGCATCAACGCCGCTTTCCACGACAGCGCCGCGTGCATCGTGCGCGACGGCGTCGTGATCGCGGCGGCCGAGGACGAACGCTTCACGCACGTGAAGCACGCGAAGCGCCCGGTGCCGTTCTCGACCTGGGAGCTGCCCTTCCACGCGATCGACTATTGCCTCGCGGAAGCGGGCATCACGCTCGCGGACGTGGACCACGTCGCGTATTCGTACGACCCGTGGCTCGAACTCGACCGCGACGGCACGGAGCCGGCGCTGACCCTGCCGCTGTCGCCGTCCGCGCATGCGCCGCGCGCCGACGGCGCGTCGCCGTGGCATCCGCTGTTCCTGTCGTCGATCGTCAACGCGCCGCGCCAGCTCGCGGGCGGCGTGCCGCATCATCTGCAGCGGCGCTTTCGCGGCGTCACGCACGACGGGCCGTTCCGCTGGCATTTCATCGAGCACCATCTCGCGCACGAGGCGAGCGCGTTTCTCGCGGCGCCGTTCGAGCGCTGCGCGGTGATGACGATGGACGGGCGCGGCGAGCGCGCGACGACGAGCTACGGCGTGTTCGACGGCCGCACGTACCGGCGGCTCGGGCAGGTCAACCTGCCGCATTCGCTCGGGCTGCTGTACGAGCGCGTGACCCGCTATCTCGGCTTCCTGCACTCGTCCGACGAATACAAGGTGATGGCGCTCGCGTCGTACGGCAAGCCGGTGTTCGCCGACGAGATGCGCAAGCTGGTGCGGTATCGCGACGCAGGGCGCTACGACGTGGTCGACGGCGATCTGGCCGCGCAATTCGGGCCGCCGCGCGAACGCGGCGGCCCGATCGAGCCGCATCACTGCGACATCGCGCATGCGTTGCAACTGGTGCTCGAGGAGACGACGCTGCAGGCGGTCGACTGGCTGGCCGCCGAAACCGGCGAGCGGCAGCTCGCGATGGCGGGCGGCGTCGCGCTGAACTGCGTGATGAACGCGAAGATTCGCGATCGCGGCCCGTTCGACGACGTGTGGGTGCAGCCGGCTGCCGGCGACGCGGGCACGGCGCTCGGCGCCGCGCTGTGGACCGACTTCCGGATGCGCGGCGAGCGCGGCGGCTGGCGGATGGATCATGCGTATCTCGGGCCGGCCTACGACGACGATGCGATCGAGGCGTTCCTGAAGGAAGCGCAGCTGCCGTACCGGCGGCTCGCCGACGTCGCCGCGCAGACGGCCGCGCTGCTCGCGGCGAACCGCGTGATCGGCTGGTTCCAGGGGCGCATGGAATTCGGCCCGCGCGCGCTCGGCGCACGGTCGATCCTCGCGTCGCCGATCGACCCGGACATGCAGCGCAAGCTGAACCGGATCAAGGATCGCGAGGATTTCCGGCCGGTCGCGCCGGTCGTGCTCGAAGACCGTGCGCATCACTGGTTCAGCGGCGGCCGGCGTACGCCGCTGCGCGCGCCGTTCATGCTGTTCGTGTACGACGTCGTGCCCGAGCGCGCCGAGCGGATTCCGGCGGTGCGCCACATCGACGGCACCGCGCGCGTGCAGACCGTCGACGAAACGCAGCACCCGCTGCTGCATGCGCTGCTGACCGAGTTCGACGCGCTCACCGGCGTGCCGGTGCTCGTCAACACGTCGTTCAACACGCGCGGCGAACCGATCGTGTGCTCGCCGCGCGACGCGATCGAATGCTTCTGGACGTCGCCGCTCGACGCGCTCGTGATCGGGCCGTTCCTGCTGGAGAAACCGAGATGAACGCGCGCGACACGCAACTGCCGCCGGTCGTGTCGGTCGTCGTGCCCACCTACCGGCGGCCCGACCTGCTCGCACGCTGCCTCGACGCGCTGTGCGTGCAGGTGTTCGATCCGACCACCTACGAGATCGTCGTCGTGGACGACGATCCGGCCGGCAGTGCGCGCGCCGTCGTCGATGCGTGCCGCACGCGCGTGACCGACGTGCCGGCGATCCGCTACATGACCGCGCCCGACACGCAGGGCCCGGCCGGCGCGCGCAACGTCGGCTGGCGCAGCGCGTGCGGCGCGCTGATCGCGTTCACCGACGACGACACGATTCCCGATCCGACCTGGCTGCGCCACGGCGCGGCCGCGCTGCTGGCCGAGCCGTCGGCGGCGGCCGCGGCCGGCCGGATCGACGTGCCGCTGCGGCCGTGCCCGACCGACTACGAGCGCGATGCGGCGGGGCTCGCGCGTGCGGAATTCGCGACCGCGAACTGCTTCGTGCGGCGCGCGGCGCTCGAACGCGTCGGCGGCTTCGACGAACGCTTCACGCGCGCGTGGCGCGAGGACGCCGACCTGATGTTCGCGCTGCGCGAGCATGCGGGGCCGATCGTCGAGGCCGACGCCGCGCGCATCGTGCATCCGGTGCGTCCCGCGCGCTGGGGATCGAGCATCGGCGCACAGTCGAAGGTGTATTTCGATGCGCTGCTGTACAAGAAGCATCGCACGACTTACCGGCGTCATATCCGGCCGACGCCGCCGTGGCATTACTACGCGGCGGTGCTGGCCGCGCTCGGCGCGCTCGGCTGCCTCGCGGCCGGCTGGCCGGCGCCGGCCATCGCGTGCGCAGGGGTGTGGGCCGCGATTACCGCGGCGTTCTGCGCGAAACGGTTGCGCGGCACGCAGCTCACGCCGTCGCATGTGGCCGAAATGATCGTCACGTCCATCGCGATTCCGCCCGTGTCGCTGTACTGGCGCATGCGCGGCGCGCTTCACTTCCGGGTACTGTTTCTATGAAGCTCGATCCCAGCGTCGATTCCGACAGCCCGCGCGGCCCGAAGCGGATCGCGGTGTTCCGCGCGCTGCAGCTCGGCGACATGCTGTGCGCGGTGCCCGCGCTGCGGGCGCTGCGGCGCGGCGAACCGGATGCGCGCATCACGCTGATCGGCCTGCCGTGGGCGCGCGAGTTCGCGTCGCGCTTTTCGGACTACATCGACGGTTTCATCGCCTTCCCCGGCGCGGCGGGGCTCGGCGAACAGCCCGAACCCGACGCGGCCACGCGCGAGGCGTTCATCGCCGAATGCCGCTCGCGCGACTTCGACCTCGCGATCCAGTTGCACGGCAGCGGCGCGCACACGAATGCGATCGTCGCGTCGCTCGGCGCGACGCGCACGGCCGGCTTCGTGCCGGCCGACGGCGGCACGGCCGCGCTCGACTGCACGCTCGTGTGGCGCGACGGCGAACCGGAAGTGGCGCGCTATCTGGCGCTCACGCGCAAGCTCGGTTACGCGGACTGGGGCGACTACCTCGAATTCCCGCTCGGCGGGCTCGACTACGCGCTGTGGCACGTGCTCTGCGACGAACACGCGCTCGATCCCGGCCGCTACGTGATCGTCCATCCCGGCGCGCGGATGGTGTCGCGGCGCTGGCCGGTCGAACGCTTCGCGCTCGCTGCGCGGCAGCTCGCCGACGACGGCTGGCAGATCGTGCTGACCGGCACGCGCGCGGAACTGGCGCTCGCGAGCGCGTTCGCCGAGCACCTCGGGCGGCCGTGCGTGAACCTGTGCGGCCGCACGCCGCTCGGCGCGCTGGCCGCGCTGATCGCCCGCGCGCGGCTGCTGCTGTGCAACGACACGGGCGTGTCGCACGTCGCGGCGGCGCTCGGCACGCCGAGCATCGTCGTCGCATGCGGCAGCGATACGGCCCGCTGGGCGCCGCTCGACGCCGAACGCCATCGCGTGCTCGCGAACTACCCGGCGTGCCGGCCGTGCATGTTCGATACGTGTCCGTACGGGCACGAGTGCGCGACCGCGATCGGCGTCGGCGAAGTGATCGATCGCGCGGGCGAGCTGCTCGCCGAGGAGAGACGTCATGTCACGTAAGCGATTGCGCGTGCTGACCTGGCACGTGCATGGCAACTACCTGTATTACCTGTCGCAGGCGCCGCACGATTTCTACATCGTGACGAAGCCGCAGCATCCGCCCGGTTATGCGGGCCGGGTCGGGCACCTGCCGTGGGGCGACAACGTGCACGAGGTGCCGGCCGAGTGCGTGCGCGACACCGCATTCGACTGCGTGCTGTACCAGCACGTGAATCATTACCGGAACGACCGCCTGCGGCTGCTGAGCGAAGCGCAGCGCGCGCTGCCGACGCTGTTCGTCGAGCACGATCCGCCGCGCGAGCATCCGACCGACACGCTGCATCCGGTGCAGGACCCGAACGTGTTGCTGGTGCACGTGACGCCGTTCAACGCGCTGATGTGGGACAACGGCGTGACGCCGACGCGCGTGATCGAGCACGGCGTGCTGCTGCCGGAAGGCGTCGAGTATCACGGCACGCTGCCGAAGGGCGTCGCCGTCGTGAACAACCTCGCGCGCCGCGGCCGGCGCCTCGGCGCGGACCTGTTCGAGGTGGTGCGGCACAGCGTGCCGATCGATCTGGTCGGGATGGGCTCGACCGAACTCGGCGGGATCGGCGAAGTGCCGAACCCGGCGCTGCCGCAATTCCTGTCGCACTACCGGTTCTTCTTCAATCCGATCCGCTACACGAGCCTCGGGCTCGCGGTGATCGAGGCGATGATGATCGGGCTGCCGATCGTCGCGCTCGCGACGACCGAGATGGCGCAACTCGTGAAGACCGGCAGCAACGGCGTGGCCGATACGCGGCCGGCCGTGCTGATCGACGCGATGCGGATGCTGATTCGCGATCAGGAACTGGCGCGCGAGTGGGGCGCGGCGGCCAGGCGCGACGCCTGCGAGCGATTCGGCATCGAGCGCTTCGCGCGCGACTGGGACGCCGCACTGCGCGACGTGACGGCGTGACGTGACGGCGTGACGAAGGCGGCGTGACGAAGGCGGCGTCACCCGCCGTCTTCATTGCGTCGTCGCGGGCGGCGAAGCGGGCGGACTGCCGCCGTTCGCGGCGTTCGGCGCCGCCGGCGCGCCGCCGCTGGCTGCATTGCGCTCGTTCTCGGGCAGCAGCGCGAGGCGGTTGTACAGCGTTTTCAGGCTGATGCCGAGCGCCTTCGCGGTGCGCGGCTTGTCGCCGTTGAAATGGCGCAGCGACGCGACGATGAAGCGCTGCTGCGTATGCGCGAGCGTCGTGCCGATATGCAGCGTCATCGCGTTGTGGCGCACTTCCTCGCGCGGCGGCTGGCGGCGCGGCAACTGCAGTTCGATCTGCTCGTCGGCGAGGATGAACGCGCGCTCCAGCGCGTTGCGCAGCTCGCGCACGTTGCCGGGCCACGTGTACGCACGCAGCGCCTTCATCGCCTGCGTCGACAGGCGCTTTCGCGTGCGGTGCCGCGCGTTCAGCCGTTCGACGATCTGCAGCGCGATGTCGCCGACGTCGTCCTCGCGCTGCCTGAGCGCGGGCACGTGCAGCGCGACCGGCGCGATCCGGTAGAACAGGTCTTCGCGCAGCCGGCCGCTGCGCAGTGCCTCGACCGGATCGTGGTGGGTGGCCGCGACGATCCGCACGTCGAGCGGAATCGGCTCGTGGCCGCCCACGCGCACGATCGTGTTGGTTTCGAGCGTGCGCAGCAGCTTGACCTGCAGCTCGGCGGGCATCTCGGCGATCTCGTCGAGAAACAGCGTGCCGCCGCGCGCGGCCTCGAACATGCCCACATGTTGCGCGACGGCGCCCGTGAAGCTGCCCTTTTCGTGACCGAACAACTGCGACTCCGCGATGTCCTTCGGAATCGCGCCGCAGTTGACGGGCACGAACGGCCCGCGCCGGCGCGGGCTCATGTCGTGAATGAGCCGGGCGACGATATCCTTGCCCGCCCCGCTTTCGCCGACCACCAGCACACTCACGCGGGTAGCGGCGACGCGCGACACTTTCAGCAGCAAATCCTGAATTGTTCGCGAACGGCCGAACAGTCGCGTGCCGTCATCGTCGGATTTCGACATGGAGTATGACCGAGTTGGGAAGTTTTGACCGAAGGTGTCGTGATCAGGTAAAAAACGACGTGGCACACATCGTCATTCACGTATGCAGGATACCTTTTATACCGATTCGTCGACATTGAATCTGGCAATGCGGCTGGCGTCGATAGATAGATTTATTCGATGAACGACGAATGCACGACACCGTTCTTCTATACTGCTAAGCACTCGTTTTCAGTGCAGGACCGCTTGTCTGCCCGATCGTGTGCAGCGTTGAAGATGCGTCGTGTGCCCGATGCGTGCATGACGCTGCACGTGTCGCGGTGCCGGCCCACGCATGCGCCGGGCCGCATTAAAAGGAGCCTCGATGCCTTACGTCCTGATCGTCGAAGACGATGCCGATACGCGAGCGATGCTGGCCACGCTCGCGCGCACGCAGCAGCTTTCGTGCGATACGGCCGCGACGCTTGAAGAAGCGCGCACGCTCGTCTCGACGCATACCCCCGATCTCGTGCTGTGCGACCTCGTGCTGCCCGACGGCAACGGGATGGATCTGTTCGACGCCTTGCCCAAGCGCGGGCATTGCGAAATGGTGTTGACCACCGGCCACGCGAGCCTCGAAACCGCGATCGACGCGTTGCGGCGCGGCGCGACCGACTATCTGGTGAAGCCGCTCAACATGCAGCGGCTGAACAGCATCTTCGCGCGCGTGCCGCGCACGACCGCGCTGCACGAGGAAATCGCGGAGCTGCGCTCGGAGCTGCAGCGGCTCGGCCGGTTCGGCCGCATGCTCGGCAGCTCGCCCGCGATGCAGGCCGTCTACGATGCGATCGGCCGGGTCGCGCGCACCGAAGCGTCGGTGCTGCTCACCGGCGAATCGGGCACCGGCAAGGAACTCGCCGCGCAGACCGTGCACGACCTCAGCCTGCGCCGCCGCGGCCCGTTCCTCGCGGTGAACTGCGGCGCGATCGCCGCGAATCTCGTCGAGAGCGAGATGTTCGGCCACGATCGCGGCAGCTTCACCGGCGCGGAACGCCAGCACAAGGGCTTCTTCGAACGGGCGGACGGCGGCACGCTGTTTCTCGACGAAATCACCGAGATGCCGGTCGAATCGCAGGTCAAGCTGCTGCGCGTGCTGGAGACCGGGCGCGTCACGCGGCTCGGCTCGACGCGCGAGATCGACGTCGACGTACGCATCGTCGCCGCGACGAACCGCGATCCGGAAGCGGCGATGGCGGAAGGCAAGCTGCGGCCCGACCTGTTCCACCGGATCAATGTGTTCCCGATTCCGCTGCCGGCGCTGCGCGAGCGCGGCGACGACATCCCGATGCTCGCCGATGCGTTCCTGCAGCGCTACAACGAGGAGAGCGGCCGCAACCTGCGTTTCGCGCCCGCTGCCCGCGAAGCGCTGAAGGGCTACGAATGGCCCGGCAACGTGCGCGAGCTGCGCAACTTCGTGCAGCGCGCGAGCATCTTCACCGATGCCGACGTGATCGAGACGTTGCCTCCGCCGATCATGGACGAGTTGTCGAGCATGGTCGATTCGCATGAAGATCGCGTGACGGTGCCGTTCGGCACGCCGCTCGAGGAGGTCGACCGCAAGCTGATCCTCGGCACGATCGCGCAATGCGGCGGCGTGAAGGCGCAGGCGGCGGAGGTGCTCGACGTCAGCCTGAAGACGATCTACAACCGGCTCGCGCAGCTGGAAGACGAAACGGAGAAACCGGATTCCTGATGCGGCCCCGATCGCGCCCGTGTTCCCGTTCATGGTCCCGTTTCGGCCTCGCGGGGCGCGTCGCGCTCGAGCCGCCGCCGCATGCATTCGACGTGCGGCGGAATCGCGCGTCGTTCGCGCAGGATCCACGGCAGGCCGGCGAACGTGCGCACGATCGCCCGTTCGCGGCGCAGCAGCGGCAACATGCGCACCGTGTGCAGCCACGCGGCCGCGGCCGGCCATCTGAGCCACGCCGTCCATACCGCGTTGCGGGCGGCGGTGCGCGCGCGCGTGGGCCGGTCGCGCTGCGCCGACGGGTAGTGATGGACCGTCAGGTGCGGCGCATACACGAGCCAGTGGCCGGCGCGCGACAGATCGAGCGCGAGCAGCGCTTCCTCGCCGCCGAGAAAGTAGCGCGGATGGTAGCCGCCCGCGCGCACGAACGCGTCGCGCCGGAACGCGGTCGCGCCGGCCAGCAGCCCGAGGATCGGGCGGCCCGGCAGCGCGACGGGCGCGTCCAGCGGGCTGTCGGCCATCAGCCGGCAGGTCGGGTCCTCGCGCCGGTCGGGGCCGACGAGCACGCGTGCGGTGACGGCCGCGACGTGCGGATACGCGTCGAGCAGGTTCGCGGCTTCGGCGATCGAGCCGGGCGCCCACCACGTGTCGTCGTCGCAGAACGCGACGTGGCGCGTGCGCGCCACGGCGACGCCGAGATTGCGGCCGGCCGCGCCGAGATTGCCCGGCGCATGCACGAGCGCGACGTGCGCGAAGCGCTCGCGGATCAGCGCGACCGTCTCGGCGTCCGCCGCGTTGTCGACGACGACGATCGCCGGCCGGTCGGGCAGCGCGGAAAGATGTTCGAGCGTGCGCGCGAGTTCGGCGGCGCGCCGGCAGGTCAGCACGACGGCGGTCATGCGCGGCTCGCCCGGCGGCAGCGCGACGCGCGCGGGCGTTACGCGGACGTGACGTCGCATTCGAGCCGCCAGATCGTTTCGGGTTCGTGGAGAGCGGCGCGCATATGAGGTTCGAACAGCGTTACCTGGCTCGCATAGGCATCGACGGCGGCGGCTTTCGCGGCGGCGCCCGTCGCATCGCGGCCGGCGGGCGGCGCGACCGGGTGCGCGATCCAGCCGCGCTCGCGCCAGCCGATCAGGCGCCTGGCCATCAGCCCGTCGATGCGGCGATACGGCACGTCCTCGTAGAAGCGCCAGACGCGCGCCGGATCGGCTTCGCGCAGCAGCGACAGCATGGCCTCCTGCACCTGCAGGTGATCGCGGTGGAACAGGCCGGCCGGCGCGAGCACGCCGAAGCCCGGGTGCGCATCGATCGTCGCGGCCACGCGTGCCGCGATCGCGGTCGCCGTGGTCGGCATGCCGTACTGATCGTCGAGGAAGTCGAGCCACACGGGGCGAGCGTCGAGCAGCGCGAGCGCGCGGCGGTCTTCGTCGCGGCGCGCGCGCACCGCTTCGTCGGCGTCGCGAAACCCTGCGCGGCGATCCCACGGCGGCGCGGGCGTGCCGCGCGGCGGGATTCCCGCGAATACGGTGACGACGATCGAGCCGGGCGCCTGCGCGAGCAGTTGTCCGCAACTGAAGACGGCATCGTCGAGATGCGGCGAGACGACGAGCCAGCGTGTCGGGTCGGGCATGGCGTGAGGATCTCCATCGTGAGCGGCCGGGCCGCCGATGCCGATCGGCCAGCATGCGCCGTGCCCGCCGGCGGCGCCCACGGCGCCCGCTGTCGACTGTTCCCGCAGGAGCGTGTTCAATGACCGAAATTGCACGGCCGCAGGCCGGAAATTACGCAACGGCCGTGATGCTGGTCGCGATCGCGACCGTGCTGCAGACGCTCGCGATCCGGTTCGGCGGCGTGAATTTGCCGTTCGTGCTGTATTACCCGCTGCTCGCCGGCGCCGCGTGGGTGACATCGTTCCTGTTCGGCATCGTGTCGACCGTGGTCAGCGGGCTGCTCGTGTGGACGCTGTTCCTGTCCGACCCGGCCGCTTATACGGCGCCGCTGCCCGAGCGGCTCGTGCAGCTCGGCACGTTCATGCTGATCGGCGCGCTGGTGTGCGCGATCGCGTCGATGCTGCATCACACGCGCGTCACGAACGATCGCGCCGGCCGGCGCGAGGCGGCCGCGCGTCGGCAGCTCGAAGCCGTGCTGGGCGCGCTGCCGCACGGCGTGATCGCGACCGACACGAAAGGCCGGCTCACCTATCTCAACGCGGCCGCGGCCGAACTCGTCGGCTGCCGGCCGGACGATGCGATGGGGCGGCCGGTGCGCGACGTGCTGCGGATCGTCGACCACGAAGGCCGCCGCGTGCCGACCACGCCGCTCGATCGCGCGCTCGGCGGCGCCGAGGCGACGTCCGACCGGCACTGGCTGCAGGCCGGCAACGGCGATCCGGTGCCGATCGTCGCGGTCGCGTCGCCGCTTGGCGATGCGGACGGCAATCTCGACGGCGCGGTGCTGTTGCTGCGCGATGCCGGCGCGGACCGTGCGCGCGTCGACGCGTCGCGGCTGCAGCATGCGGTCGTCGATGCATCGCCGGACGCGATCGTCGGGATCGACGCCGACGGCCGCATCGCGAGCTGGAATCCGACCGCGCAGCGGATCTTCGGATACGACGAGGTCGATGCGCGCGGCCGCCGGTTCGACACGCTGATCGCGCCGCGCTGGTTGCGGCGCCATCCGCTCGCCCAATCGTTCGACGCGATGCGCGAGCCGGTCGGGCCGCTCGAACTGCTGTGCGTGCGGCGCGACGGCCGGCGGTTTCGGGCGACGGTATCGGCGTGCCCGGTGCAGGGCGACGCGCGGGCCTGCGTCGCGCTGTCGCTGACGCTGCGCGAAACCGGCGCGCAGCGTCGGCACGACCTCGGGGCGCGGCGCTCGTTGCAGGGCGCGCGCCATGCGCGCGAGCAGGCCGACACGTCGAACCGGCTGAAGGACGAGCTGCTGGCCACGGTGTCGCACGAATTGCGCACGCCGCTGAACGTGATCTACGGGTGGATCGAGGTGCTGCGCAATACCGGCGACCACGCGCTGCAGCATCAGGCGATCGATGCGATCGACCGCAGCGCGCGCTCGCTCACGCGGATGGTCGGCGACATCCTCGATGCGTCGTCGCTCGCGACCGGCAAGCTGCGGCTCGACACGACGCCGGTCGACATCGTCCGGCTGTTCTCCGACCAGGTCGGCACGTTCCAGACCGCCGCATCGTCGGCCGGCATCATGCTCGAATTCGACTGCGACGCGTCCGCGTGCATCGTGTCGGGCGACGCCGAGCGGTTGCGGCAGATGCTGTCGAACCTCATTTCGAATGCGCTGAAATTCACGCCGGCCGGCGGCAGCGTGAGGGTCGGGCTCGCGCGCGACGACGCGCATGCGGTGCTGACCGTCGCCGATACGGGACAGGGCGTCGCACCGGAGTTCGTCCCGTACGTGTTCGACATGTTCCGCCGTGCGGACGATTCGCCCGCGTCGCCGCGGCGGGGGCTCGGTCTCGGCCTGTCGATCGTGCGGCATATCGCGCAACTGCACGGCGGCCGGGTGACCGTCGCGAGCGCGGGCCGCGATCGCGGCACGACGTTCACGGTGACGCTGCCGTCCGGGTGGCAGCCGGGCGGCGCGATAGCGTGGGGAATCGTGCAGGCGGGCAGCCGTCGCGACGCGCTCGTGCTCGATACGCAGCGCATCCTGATCGTCGACGACGATCCGACCACGCGCGCCAGCCTCACGGCCGCGCTGACCACGTTCGGCGCGGCCGTCGCGATCGCGTCGTCGGGGCGCGAGGCGCTCGCGATGGCCGCCGACATGCGGCCGACGGTCGTGCTGTCCGATCTCGCGATGCCCGACGGCGACGGCTTCTGGCTGCTGGACGCGTTGCGGCGCGGCACGATGAACGGCGACAGCGGCCCGCCCGACGTGCGCGTGCTGGCCGTCACCGCGCACGCCGGCCTCGCCGACGAACGCCGCGCGCTGGAGGCCGGTTTCGACGGCTACCTGTGCAAGCCGGTCGACGTGCGCGAACTGGCGCACAAGATCGTGCACGTGACGAAGCGCGACGGCTGACGCGCTTTGCGCACCGGCCGCGTCAGGTGGTGGGCGCCGGCCGGTTCTGCGTATGGACCTGCGCGAGCAGATGCGACGCGATGCGCGTGCTGCGCACGAGGTCGCCGGGCGTGTGATGCGTGACCTGGCGTTGAATGAAGTATCGCGCGGTGTGCGCGAGCCCGTTCGCGAACGTCGTCGTCGCGCGCCAGCCGAGCCGCTTCTGCGCGGCGGCCAGATTCGGCCGCCGCTGGCGCGGATCGTCGGACGGCAGCGGCCGGAATTCGATTGGTACGGTCGCGCCGACGATGCGCACGACCTCCCGCGCGACGTCGATCATCGCGATCTCGACGTCGCTACCGAGATTGACCGGCTCGCTCGCATCGCCCGGTTCGTCCATCAGCCGGATCAACGCATCGACCATGTCGTCCACGTAGCAGAACGAGCGCGTCTGCTTGCCGTCGCCGTAGACGGTCAACGGCTGTTCCGCGAGCGCCTGCGTGACGAAGTTCGACACCACGCGCCCGTCGGCCGGGTGCATGCGCGGGCCGTAGGTATTGAAGATTCGCGCGATCCGCACGTCGACGCCGTACTGGCGGTGATAGTCCGCGAACAGCGTTTCCGCGCAGCGCTTGCCTTCGTCGTAGCACGCGCGGATGCCGGTCGGATTGACGCGGCCGCAATAGTGCTCGTCCTGCGGATGGACGTCGGGGTCGCCGTACACCTCGCTCGTCGATGCCTGCAGGATGCGCGCCTTCACGCGTTTCGCGAGGCCGAGCAGGTTGATCGCGCCGTGCACGCTGGTCTTCGTCGTCTGCACGGGGTCGCGCTGATAGTGAATGGGCGACGCCGGGCACGCGAGGTTGTAGATCTCGTCGACTTCGACGTAGAGCGGAAACGTCACGTCGTGGCGCATCAGCTCGAAGTTCGGCGCATCGAGCAGGTGCGCGATGTTGTCCTTCGTGCCCGTGTAGAAATTGTCGACGCACAGCACGTCGTGGCCGGCCGTCACGAGCCGTTCGCACAGATGCGAACCCAGGAAGCCGGCGCCGCCGGTGACGAGGACGCGTTTTCGATCGTAGCCCTTCATTACGTGTTCTCCTTGCGGTGTGCGAGCATGGCCGTCGCGGTGCCGACGGGCGTGCGCCGGCCGGTGCCGGCCGACGTGCCGGCGCGCTGCGCGTGGGCGACGTCGCGGTAGATGTCGACGAGCCGGTCGGCTACGCCTTGCCAGGTGTAGAAGCGATGCGCGCGCAGGTAGCCGGCGCGGCCGAGCGCCGCGCACAGCTCGGGCTTCGCGCGCAGTTGCACGAGGCGCGCGGCCAGCGCGGCCGGGTCGCGCGGCGGCACGAGGTAGCCGGTGGCGCCGTCGTCGACCGTCGTGCGGATGCCGCCGACGTCGCTGCCGATCACCGCCGCCGCGCACGCCATCGCCTCGACCGGCGTGATGCCGAACGGCTCGTACCACGGCGTCGTCACGAACACGTCGGCCGCGCTGTAGTACAGGTGCAGCGCGTCGCGATCGCGCCGGCCGACGAAGGTCACGCGGTTCGCGATCCCGAGTTCGTGCGCGAATGCGGCGAGCCGCGCGAGTTCCGGGTCGCGCGCGGGGTCGGGCGTCGCCTGGCTGCCGCCGACGACGTACAGGTGCGTCGGCCGCTGCGGATCGCGCGGCATGCGCGCGAGCGCATCGATCACGGTATCGATGCCCTTGCGCGGCACCAGGCGGCCCAGTTGCAGCACGACGAACGCGTCCTGCGGCCAGCCCAGCCGCGCGCGCGCATCGACGCGCGGCACCGGCCGGAATTCCCGCTCGTCGAAGCCGCACGGCACGATCTCGATGCGCGCGGTGTCGGCGCGATAGTGCGTCGTCAGATCGAGCGCATCCTGAGGGCATTCGGCGATCAGGCGGTCCGAGCGGCGGGCGAGCGTGTCCTCGATCGCGAAGCGCGCATCGGGGAAGCCGTCGGCCGTGCCCTGATGCAGCCGCCGCACGCGGCCGAGCGCATGGAACGTCGTGACGAGCGGGATGCCGAGCGCTTTTTTCACGCGCAGCGCCGCGTCGCCCGACATGAAGAAGTTCGCGTGCATCACGTCGACCGGGTCGGGCTCGCGCCGCATGCGCGCGATCATGTAGTGCGCGAATGCGCCCATGTACGGCAACAGCCGCTCCTTGGGCACGTCGGTCGGCGGCCCGGCCGGCACGTGGATCACGCGCATGTGCGGGCCGATCGGCACGACTTCCGGCAAATGCGGATTGTCGCAGCGCGTGTAGACGTCGACGTCGAGGCCGCGCTCCGCGAGCTGCTTCGCGACGTTCGCGACATAGATGTTCTGACCGCCGGCATCGACGCCGCCGATCACGCCCAGCGGCGATGCATGTTCACTGATCAACGCGATTCTTTGCATGGTCTTGCTCCCGATATCGGGGCCGCGCTCACGGGCCGCCGTCATCGGTGGATCGGCAATCGGCATGCCCGCCGGATTGCGGGGAAAACCGCTTCCCGCTGTGCCGAAAAAATTACAACGCGTTGGATGAAAGGGCGTCTGATCGCGGTTTCCCGCCGGCATGCGGCGCGCGCGCCGCGGCACGCGATTTGCGCGACCTCTGTTCACCTGCCGGCTCACCCGGCCCGATGAAAAGGAGGTCACGATGAAGGTATTCCAGCTGCAAGCCCGCTCCCCGCGCATCCGCCGCCAGCGTGCGGTGCGCACCGGCATGGCGGTCGCGATCGCCGCGGCCACCGCGTGCATGGTCGTCGCGCCGAACGCGGTCGCCGCCGGCGACGACGGCGCCGCATCGTCGTCGACGTCGTCGTCGTCGCATTCGAGCACCGGCACGAAGATCCGCGACGCAACGATCACGACCAAGGCGAAAGCGGAACTCGTCGGCACGAGCGGCCTGTCGGCCGGCGACATCCACGTGAAGACGCGGCACGGCACCGTGACGCTGACCGGCAGCGTGCCCGACGAGCAGCAGCGCACGCAGGCCGTCGGCGTCGTGAAGCAGGTGGACGGCGTGCAGTCCGTGCGCGACCAGTTGACCATCCGGCCCAAATAACCGCGCGGCCGCAAAGGAGTCCAGCGATGAACTGCATGCTCAAACCCGTCGGCGAACAGACGATCGTCATCACCGGCGCGACCAGCGGCATCGGTCTCGTCACCGCGCGCAAGGCGGCACGGCGCGGCGCGAAGCTCGTGCTGTTCGCGCGCAACGAGGAAGCGCTGAACACGCTGTGCGAGGAAATCCGCCAGCACGGCGGCCTCGCGGTGCCGGTCGCCGGCGACGTCGGCAATATCGAGGATCTGCAGCGCGCGGCCGCGGCGGCGGCCGACACGTACGGCGGCTTCGACACCTGGGTCAACAACGCGGGCGTGTCGATCTTCGGCACGGCGGCCGCGGTGCCGCTCGAGGATCAGCGCCGGCTGTTCGACACCAACTACTGGGGCGTCGTGCACGGCTCGCTCGTCGCGGCCGACCATTTCCGGCGCAAGAGCGATTTCCATGGCGGCGCGATCATCAACATGGGCAGCGAGGCGTCCGACGCGCCCGTGCCGCTGCAAAGCGCATACGTCGCGTCGAAGCACGCGGTGAAAGGCTTCACCGATTCGCTGCGGCTCGAGATGGAAGCGGATCACCTGCCGGTGTCCGTCACGCTGATCAAGCCCGCCGCGATCGACACGATGTTCGTGATGCACGCGAAGAACTACATGAACGTCGAGGCGAAGCTGCCGCCGCCGATCTACGACCCCGACCTGGTGGCCGACGCGATCCTGTTCGCGGCCGCGCACGCGCGCCGCACGCTGTTCGTCGGCGGCGCCGCGAAGTTCACGTCGGCGAGCGCGTATCACGCGCCGCGCCTGTTCGATCGCGTCGCGGCCACGCTGTTCTCGCGCGGCCAGCGCACGGTGCGCCCCGCGCGGCCGCGCGACGACAACGCGCTGTACGACTCGCGCCACGCGCTGCACGAGCGCGAGGGCATGGAAGGGCCGGTGCTGCGCAGCTGTGCGTACAACACGGTGGTGCAGCGGCCGAAGGTCGCCGGCGCGGTCGCGCTGGGCGCGGCGGCGCTGGCGTTTGCCGCGTACGCGCGCTCGCGCCGGTCGTCCGCGTGATTTCATCGATTTTCCAAGGAGGCTTTCATGACATCCCGACAACATACGGGCCACGAATACAGCCACTCGCGCGCGCACGAAGGCGAGCGCACGCAGCAGGACCACGACAAGGGCGGGCACCAGACGGGGCACGGCAAACCGCCGAGCCCGGTCGACGTGCAGAAGGCGCTGAAGGGGATGGACTACCCGGCCAGCAAGTCGGACGTCGTGCAGTGCGCGGAACGCGCGCATGCCGATCGCGAGGTGCTCGACATGCTGCGCAAGATTCCCGAGCGCGAGTACGACACGCCGGCGTCGGTATCGAAGGAACTCGGGCGGCTGATGTAGGCGCCGCCCCGTCGCGCCGCGTGCGCGAGCGCGCGGCGCACCCATCACGAGGAGCACGACCATGGCGATGATCGTCGCAGGCCGTTTCACGACGTTCGATGAAGCGGAAGGTGGGGCGCGTCACCTTTACGAGCGCGCGTTCGGGCGCGACGACGTGTCGATCTTCTTCCTGAACCCCGGCGGCCAGCACGCGCGCTTCCCGATCGGCGGCGACGTGTATGCCGATACGGCGGCGAAACCGGGCGGCCGCGGCGCGATGGTCGGCGCGATTCGCGGCTTGCTGATCGGCGTCGTCGTCGGATTGATCGTGTATGCGCTCGGCGTGCGCTACTGGTTCGTGCCGGCCGCGGGCGCGCTGGCCGGCGCGTATCTCGGCGCATTCGGCGGCGCGCTCGGCCGGATGCGCGGCGAGCAGGCCGAAGGCAAGGGCACGCTCGCGCAGAGCGAAACCGGCGTGATCCTCGCCGCGCGCGTGACGCCCGACACCGCGACGACCGCGGAAGACGTGCTGCGCGCGACCGGCGCGAAGTCGATCGAGCGCGTCGAAGGCGACTGGCAGGACGGCGAATGGCGCGATTTCGATCCGGTGCGCCGGCCCGACGAAGCCGCGTCCGGCGGCCCGCGCTGAATACGTCCTTTTTCCAGACGCTTGCAACGCCAACCGTCGAAACACGCTCGCCGCGCGCAGGCCGGCGTGCGGCGCACGCGGCACGCCGCTTGCGCGGCATCGGCGGCATTCGTTCAAGGAGGAACCCATGACCCACGAACAGACCCCGCCGCCGCAGAAACAGTCGCATCGGCCGGGCACCGAGCGCGAGATGCATCCGAAGCCGCGCGACGAAGCGGCCGACTACATCGGCAGCGGCAAGCTCGCCGGCAAGGTCGCGCTGGTGACGGGCGGCGACAGCGGGATCGGCCGCGCGGTGGCGATCGGCTTCGCGAAGGAAGGCGCGGACGTCGCGATCGTCTACCTGAAGGAATCCGACGACGCCGCCCATACGAAGCAACTGATCGAGCAAGCCGGCCGGCGCTGCGAGGCGATCGCATGCGACGTCGGCGATCGCCGGCAGGCGCGCGATGCGGTGGCGCGCACGGTCGAACGGCTCGGCCGTCTCGACGTGCTCGTGAACAACGCGGGCGAGCAGCATCCGCAGCCGGGGATCGAGGACGTGTCCGAGGAACAGCTCGAACGCACGTTCCGCACGAACGTGTACGGGATGTTCTTCTGCACGCAGGCCGCGCTGCCGCACCTGAAGCCGGGCGGGCGCATCGTCAACACGGCGTCGGTCACCGCCTATCACGGCAGCCCGAAACTCCCCGACTACTCGGCGACCAAGGGCGCGATCGTCGCGTTCACGCGATCGCTGTCGATCGAGCTGGCCGAACGCGACATCCGCGTGAACGCGGTCGCGCCGGGACCGATCTGGACGCCGCTGATTCCGTCGACGTTCACACCCGAACAGGTCGCGAAATTCGGCTCGAATGTGCCGCTCAAGCGGCCGGGGCAGCCGGACGAACTGATCGACTGCTATGTGCTGCTCGCGTCGGACGGCGCGAGCTACATGACCGGGCAGACGCTGCATCCGAACGGCGGCTCGATCGTCGGCGGCTGACGGCCGCACTCACGCAATGCCAAGGAGAAAGCAGATGAGACAACCCAACTGGACGATCGCCGCGCTCGCCGCCGGCGTGCTCGCCGTGTCGGGCCTCGCCCGCGCGCAGATGCCGAGCGAGCCGCCCGCGTCGAATTCGCATGTGCCGGGCGGCGTGATCAATCCGTCGTCGGGCGCGGGCGCCGCGGGCGATCCCGGCATCGCGAAAGCGCCGAAGGGCGCGGACGCGGAGTTCGTCGACAAGGCCGCGATGGCCGGCAAGGCGGAAGTGCAGGCCAGCCAGCTCGCGCTGAAGCAGGCGCAGTCGGCGGACGTGCGCGCGTTCGCGAAACGGATGGTCGCGGATCACGGCAAGGCGAACGCGAAGCTCGAGGCACTCGCCGCGCGCAAGGGCATGAAGCCGCAGGTCGATCAGATCTCGGATCCCGACGTGGAGGCGCTGCGCGGCAAGAGCGGGCGCGATTTCGACACCGCGTATCTGGCGGCGGCCGGCCCCGATGCACACAAGAAGGCGGTCGCGTTGTTCGAAGACGAAGCGCGCGACGGTCAGGACGCGCAACTGCGCGCGTTCGCCAAGTCCACGCTGCCGACGCTCAAGCATCACCTGAGCATGGCAGAGACGGTTGCACGCAAGGTGGGCGCGCAATAACGCGCGCCCGGTTCCACCCTCGGGCCGCACGGGCGGCCCGCTTTTTCGGAGAAGCAGTCATGGCCCAACGGCAATCGAAGCACGAAGGCATCCTCGAACTGCTCTGCCAGGCATACGAGACCGAGCTTGGCGGTGCGCAGATCTACGAGGCCGCGCTCCAGTGCGCGACCGACGAGGATCTGCACAAGGAATGGGAGAAGTACCACCGCGAGACGCTGCATCACCAGGAGGTGCTGCGCAAGGTATTCGAAACGCTCGGCCTCGATCCCGATGCGCAATCGCCGGGACGCGCCGCGGTGGCCGCCACCGGAAAGTCGCTGGTGCAGGTGATCGAGCAGGCGAAGAAGCAGGCCGACCCGGCCGTCGCGCAGGTGGTGGCAGCCGAGTGCGTGGTGCTGGCCGAAACCAAGGATCACCTGAACTGGGAGCTGATCGGCTACGCGGCCGACCAGTTGCCCGACAGTGACGCCGCGAAGGCGCTGAAGGCCGCGCACGACGAGGTGGAGGCCGACGAGGATCATCACCTGTATCACACGCGTGGCTGGGCGCGCGAGATGTGGATCGAGTCGATGGGTTTCAAGGCGGTGCTGCCGCCGCCGGAGGAAGTGAAGAAGGTGGAATCCGCCGCCGATGCGGCACGTGCCGAGCGCTCGCGCGGCAAGATGATGTAACGCCCGGGCGGGCGGCGTCGCGCGTGGCGCGGCGCCCGTCTGCCCGTCTTCCATGAAGGTTGCGTGAACAACCGGTTTCGCCGCCCGGCTCGATCCTTCACGTCAGCACGTCGACGAGCATCGTCACCACCGACGCCGCCATCAGCGCGACCGCCACCCAGCCGAACAGTTTCGATACCGGGCCGCTTCCGGGCTGGCCGGCCGCATCGCGCTTGCCCGACAGCAGCATCACGAGCACGAGCATCGGCACCGCCGCGACGCCGTTGAGCACGGCGCTCCAGTACAACGCCCGGATCGGGTCGATCGGGCTGAAGCAGATCGCGATGCCGACGATCACGCACAGCGCCAGCACCGTGTAGAACGCGGGCGCGCGCCGCACGGGCTCGTTCAGCCCTTCGCGGAACCGCCAGGCTTCCGCGCAACCGTAGGCGGCGCTGCCCGCGAACGCGGGAATCGCGAGCAGCCCGCAGCCGACGATGCCGAACGCGAACACCAGGAACGCGGCTTCGCCGGCGATCGGCCGCAGCGCCTCGGCGGCCTGCGCGGTGCTGCCGATGTCGTGCCGGCCGTGCGCGAAGAAGACGGCCGCGCCGATCACCATGATGCAGAACGACACCGCGTTGGTGACGATCATGCCGGTCCACGTATCGACCGTGACGCGCTGCTCGGTCTCGCGGCGCGTGTCGCGTTCGCCGTCCCGTTGCTCGGCCGTGGTTTGCTCGACTTCGAGCGCGGCCTGCCACACGAACAGGTACGGGCTGAGCGTCGTGCCGAGCACGGCGACCGCGGTGGTCGCATACGCATGCGTGAACGCGATCTGCGGCAGCACGATCGCATGCAGCACGCCGCCCCAGTCGACGTGCACGAAGCCGAGTTCGAGCACGTACGCGATCAGGCCGAGCGTCATCCATTTCAGCCAGCGCGCGTAGCGTTCGTATGACAGCATCACCTGCAATGCCAGCGATGCGATCCCGTAGAGCGGCGCATACCAGTAGCTGCGGCCGCCGACGACGAGCGCCGTCGCGTCGCCCATCGCCGCGAGGTCGGCGCCGACGTTCACGACGTTGACGATCACGACCATCACGATCAGCGTCTTCGCGACGCGATCGGAAAACTGTTCGCGGATGCCGGCCACCAGGCCTTCGCGATTGCGTCGCCCGACGAACGTCGCCGCGAGCTGCACGGCGACCATCATCGGCAGCGTGACGACGATCATCCACAGCATGTTGAAGCCGAACTGGCTGCCTGCCTGCGCGTAGACGGCGACGTTGCTCGGATCGGCGTCCGACGCGCCCGCGAGCAGGCCGGGGCCGAGCCGCCGATACCACGGTTTCGCGGCGGGCGGCGGCGTCTCGGCCGCCGCCCGCGCGTCTTCGCCCAGTCCGCTCATCCGGCGTCCCCGTGCGATGGGCTAGCGCCGCCGCCGCGTCGCTCGCGCGCGAGGCGCGACGCGGTGCGCAACGCGTCGACCAGCGTGCGGTACGCGTGTTCGCGGGAATCGGCGCCGCGCGTGCGCAGCACGTACGACGGATGATAGGTGGCGACGACGAGCCGGCCGTCGTCGGTGCGCACCGGCGCGCGCGTGCGCTCGAGCGTCGCGTCGTTGTCCTGCAGGACCGCGCGCAACGCCGTCGCGCCGAGCGCGACCACCACGCGCGGCTGGACGGCTGCCAGCTCGCGCTCGAGCCAGTAGCGGCACGCGGCCACTTCGCGCTGCGCGGGCGTCTTGTGCAGCCGCCGCTTGCCGCGCGGTTCCCATTTGAAGTGCTTGACCGCGTTCGTCAGGTAGACGTGCGAGCGTTCGATTCCGGCTTCGTCGAGCGCGCGGTCCAGCATGCGGCCGGCCGCGCCGACGAACGGCATGCCCGCGCGGTCCTCCTGGTCGCCCGGCTGCTCGCCCACCAGCATGATCGTCGCATCGAGCGGCCCGGCGCCCGGCACCGGCTGCGTCGCGTGTTCCCACAGCGCGCAGCGGCGGCATGCGTCGAGCGTGCGCGGGGCATCGTCGTCGGGCGGCGGAGTCGGCGCGTCGGGCGCGTTGCGGGTCATGCGGCGCCTCCGGTGCGGGCCGGCGCAGCGGCGCGCGCCGATCGGGCGGAACACTTCGGCAATCGCAGGGTCGCACGCGCAGAGGGACGCAAACGGGACGATTGATGCCGCATCGCACGCATGAAGGACTCCCGGGTCGACGATGCGAACCACGCAGCAACCGGCATGCCGCATGCAGTCGGTATGGGCGCGCGCCTTGCGTGACAGGTCCGTCCAACGACAGGAGAAGCAGATGCTACCCGACCCCGGCGACGACCCGGCCGCCGACGACGTGCTGCTGTGGCGCGCCCCCGACAGCGTGCCGCGCCGCCCGCGCCGCGTGCTGGTCGTCGACGACTATCGCGATGCGGCGGATGCGCTGCGCCTGCTGCTCGAGGCGCGCGGCTTCGAGTGCCGGGTCGCCGACGATCCGTTCGCCGTGTGCGACGTCGCACGCGACTGGCAGCCGTTCGCGGTCGTGCTCGATATCGCGATGCCGGGCCTCGACGGACTGGAACTGGCGACGCGGCTGCGCGGCGATCCGCAAACGGCCGACATGCTGCTGATCGCGTGCAGCGGACTGGCGTCGCGGCGGGATCGCGAACAGGCGAAGGAGGCCGGCTTCGATGCGCATTGCGCGAAGCCGCTGACGCCGCACCGGCTGCTGGGCTACCTCGAATCGGCGAGCGGCGGCGCGGTGGCGCCGGACGAGGGCGTTACACGACCCTTGTAAAAAGGCTGGCGGCGCGCCGCGGCGCGGGCAAAAAAACGCCCCGCGCGGGCGGGGCGTGTCGAACGGATGCGCCGGCGAACCGGCGCCGCGTCGCGGAGCGGTCAGTGGCGGCCGCGCGTGCGCGGATCGTCGAGGTCTTCGGTCGGGTCGGTCAGCCCGAGCTCGTCGCCGGCACTCCAGTACGGGGTGCTGCCGTAGAACTCGTGCAGCGGCTCGGCCCATTGCGGATCGGCCATCGCCGGCCAGTGGTCCTTGTCGAACCCCGGCGCGTTGCGGATCCGCTCGGACGATACCGATAGCAGGAAGCACTTGCGCTCGGTATCGAGCGTCAGCGCGCTCCACGGAATCGCATGGAGCTTGTCGCCGATGCCGAGGATGCCGCCGCTCGACAGCACCGCGTACGCGATGCGGCCGGAACGCACGTCGAGCATGATGTCCTTGATCTTGCCGACATCGTCGCCGTCGGTCGTATAGACCTTGTCGCCTTCGAGCGTATCGGCCGCCATCACGTCGGGGCCGGGGCCGGCCGCCGTCGCGGCGCCCTTGCCGATGATGCGGGTCTGACCTTGATCGGGAGTCTGCATGGTTTCCTCCAGGCTGCGTGGGGCGCGACCGTGCCCGGGGGCGGGCCCTGCGGGTCGCGCGGGTTGTCGGGGCGGGGCGAAAATCGCTCCGTCACGTCTGCTTCGGTTGCGACACGCCTTCCAGCGTGTTCGCCACGTCGTCGCGCTCCGGGCTGGCCGTGCGCGTCGCGATGTCGGCAAGCGACAGCATGCCGACCAGGCGCTTGTCGTGATCGACGACGGGCAGCCGGCGCAGTTGCGCATCGGCCATGTAATGCTGGATCTCGTCCAGCGAATCGTCGTCGAAGCACCATTCGATCGGGCCGGACGCGACCTCGTGGATGCGCGTCTCCGGCGGCTTGCCGGCCGAGATCGCACGCACCGCGAGATCGCGGTCCGTCACCATCCCGATCAGCCGGTTGTTGTCGCACACGGGCAGCGCGCCGATGTCGTAGCGCTCCATCAGTTGCGCGGCGTGACGGATCGAGTCGGTCGGCGAGATCCGCACGACGTCCTGCGACATGATTTCGTTGACGCGATGCATGAAATTCTCCTTGCGGTGGGTGAAGCACTGTGCCGATGCGGCCGCTGCGGTCCAGCAAACCGCATGCCGTGCGCGGGGCGTCGCGTCATTCGTCGTCGCGTTCCCGCTTGTCCTGCCACGGCCCGTCGTCGTGCGTGCCGGGCGGCGTGTCGGGCTCGATGCGCGTGACGCCGCCGGTTGCGGGCGGGTCGCTCGCCGGAAACGTGTCCTCGAGCTGCTTGTCGATATGACGCTCCGAGTGGCGCGTGTGCGTGCGGTCCTGGTCCTTCAGCGGCGGGTGCGGGTCGGGCTGCCGCTCGTGCGCCGGTGCGTCGTGGCCGTGCCGGGTCGAATCCTTCATGGCGGTGCTCCGTATCGGGGACGATGAGCCGCCTCCGGCGCAACCCGCGTTCCCGGTCCGCGCGCACGGCACGTGATTTGCCGCTCCCACGCCGACCACGACGACGACCATGACGACACGGCGCAACAGCAGGCCTGCTGCGCGCATATCGAGCGGGAGGTACGACGATGATTCCGAAACGACGACCAGGGGTGCGCTACGAGGTGAACGTATGCGGCGGCGGATTCGATTCCGTGAAGAGCCATTTCGATACGTGGAAGCACGAACCGCTGATCTACCGGCCCGAGCGCCGGATGTTCGAAGGCAAGGCCGACGTGCGGCCGCTCGGCGACGAGACGTTCGGAGCGACCGAGCCGGCGCGCTTCGCGCTGCAGTGCGCGTGCGAGCCGTCGGATCCGTACGCGCTCGCGGCGCGCGTGCGGGACGACGGCCGCGAGCTGTGGCTGGTCATGGCCGCGTACGACGCGTAGCGGCGTGCTTGCAAGTTTTGCAGCGAACGGTGTAGCGAAGGCATGGCGCGTCGCGTCGAGCCGCGCCGCGGCGCGTCGACGCCCGTGCAGGGGCGTCGGAGCGGACGGCACGCGGTTTGCGAAGCTTCGGTTTGCGAATCGTCGATACGCGGCCGTCGCGCCGGTATCGATCCGAACTCCGCCACGACAGGAAATGCCGATGACACCCGAACTCGCACGGTGGCTGCAACGGCCCGAGCCACCGATCCCCGACATCGAGCCGGACCCCGAGCCGCCCGATCCCGACGACGTGCCGCCGGACATGCCCGAACCGTACCGGGAACCCGAGGGCGACCCGCCCGGGCATGCGCCGCCGGAACGCGATCCGCCGTCCCCCGAACCGCCGGTGCGCGCGATGCCGTTCGCGCGCAGGGAGGGCCTGCGATGAGCATTCGCGTGAAACCCGGCCTGCTGCGCGACATCGCGGAGACGCTCGGCCGCCATTTCGAGGCGCGCGAGATGCCGTTCCACGTCGAGGAGCAGCCGGCCGGTGCGTTGCACGTCGGCTTTCACGTCGACGGCCATCCGGCGTCGCTGACCGTCACGTTCGACCCCGACGCCTTCGCCGCGCTCGAACGGGCCGACGTCGAGCGGCAACGCGGCGCGCTCACGCGCGTCGCGGCCGAATTCGACACGATGATGGCGCGCCGCACGCCGACCGCGTACGCGGGCGATTTCCATTTCAACCGGCTCTGAGCGGCGCCGCCGCGGCGTTGCGCCGAGCCGCCGACTCCCGGGAGGAATCGATGAACACGATCCAGACGATACGGGTGAGCGCCTGCGCGTTCGCCGCCGCGTGCGCGCTGGGCGCATGCACGCAACCGACCAGCGGCCCGTACGGCGCGCATGCGGCGCCGCCCGCACCGCCCGACGGCCGCGGCGGCCAGTCGACCACGACGATGCCGGACGCGAATACGCGCTACGACACGCGTCCGTCGCCGGGCAACACGATGCCGCAGGGCGCGACCGTCGGCGAACCGGCCGACGTGCCGCCGCCCGGCCCGAACGGCACGCAGGGCGACCCGCCGCTGCCGGGCACGCCGCCGCCGATGCAGTACTGACAGGACGCGTTGCGGCGACGCGTCACGACGCCGCGTCACGGCATGCCGCATCGCGATGCGGCCGGAGGAATGCGATGGCGAATCAGCACGAGCACCTGGAGGACTGGCTGCGCGATGCATACGCGATGGAGCGCCAGGCCGAGACGATGATCGACGCGCAGATGAAGCGGGTCGGCCACTATCCGCAATTGCAGGATCGGCTTCGGCTGCATCTCGACGAGACGCTCGGCCAGCAGGCGCTCGTCGAAGCGTGCCTGATGCGGCTCGGTACGTCGCCGTCGGCGACCAAGGATCTGTCCGCGCGCGTCGCCGCCTACGGGCAGATCGCGAGCGGCATGCTGGCCGACGACGAAGTCGTGAAGACGGCGTTGGCCGGCTATGCGTTCGAGCAACTCGAAATCGCCGCGTACACGGCGCTCGTCGCGGCGGCGCAGGCGGCCGGCGAGGAAGAGATCCGCGCGTGTTGCGAGCGGATCCTGCAGCAGGAGCGCGACATGGCCGCATGGTTGCTGCGTCATCTGCCCGAGTTGACGACCGCGTTTCTCGATCGTTCGGCGGTTGACCGCATCGATGCGAAGCGGTGACGACGCGCGTTTTTTCCCCGAGCGAAATGCGTGCCCCAAACTTCCCCCGGCTTGTAAAAAAGCTTTCTCGGCATGGGTCGAGATGGGGTTCGAACCCGCGAGAGCCGCGACGTACCGCGCTTCGCGCGATTGGCACGGAAGCTGCATGACGTCCGGTAGAAGACATACCGCGAACCGAACCGTCAGGAGGCTTTCGATGCCCGTCTCGCTTGCGCTGCAGATGCGACAGCATCTGGCACTTACGCCGAGGCTTCAGCAGTCGCTGCGGCTGCTGCAGTTGTCCTCGCTCGAATTTCAACAGGAATTGCGTCAGGCGCTCGACATGAATCCGTTTCTCGAAGACGGTCTGGGCGACGAGGAAACGGCTGCCGGGACGCCCGAGCAGCCGACCGAAGCGGCCGCGCCCGAAGCGGCGCCCGAGCACGACGAAATCCGTCCGCCGGATGGCGAGGTGCCGTTTACCGCCGCGCCCGCGCCGCGCGGCACGAGCCGCCAGGGCGAGGACGGCGACGGCCTGTCGCCCGGCGAATGGATGGCCGCCGAGCCGTCGCTGCATCAGCAACTGCACGATGCGCTCCGGCTCTATCCGCTCAACAAGCGCGATCGCGAAGCCGCGCGCCTCGTGATCGATGCGCTGGACGACGACGGCTACCTGCGTCAGGCGCTTCCCGAACTGCTGGTCGCCGCCGATCCGGCGTGGCTGCTGTCGGAGCAGGATCTCGCGGTCGCGCTGCGGCTCGTGCAGATGCTCGACCGGCCGGGGATCGCCGCCCGTTCGTTGTCCGAATGCCTGGTGTTGCAGCTCGATGCGATTCCGGCCGGCACGCCGGCGCTCGCGGAAGCGAAAGCGATCGCGCGCGAGCATCTGGAGCGGCTCGCCCGCCGCGAGACGGCCGAGATCCAGCGGCGCCTCGGCTGCAACGCGCAGACGCTGCACGCGGCCTGCGCGCTGGTGCGCGGGCTCGACCCGCGCCCCGGCAATCACTACGGCGGCACGCGCGGCGATTACGTGGTGCCCGACGTGATCGTGCGCCAGGTGCGCGACGAATGGATCGTCACGATCAATCCGGCCGTGCTGCCGCGGGCGCGCCTGCACGAGCGCTACGCGACGCTGTTCGCGCAGTCCAGCGGCGAGCGCGATTCGCCGCTCGGCCAGCAGCTGCAGGAGGCGCGCTGGTTGATCCGCAACGTGCAGAAGCGCTTCGACACGATTCAGCGCGTGGGCGAATGCATCGTCGCGCGACAGCGCGATTTCTTCCGCTACGGCGAGATCGCGATGAAGCCGCTCGTGTTGCGCGACATCGCGGAAGAACTCGACCTGCACGAATCGACCGTCTCCCGCGCCACCGGCAACAAGTACATGGCCACGCCGCACGGGACGTTCGAGTTCAAGCATTTCTTCCCGCGCAAGCTCGAGGCGGCGGGCAAGGGCGTGTGTTCGGCATCGGCCGCGAAGGTGCTGATCCGCGACATGATCGCGGCCGAGCGGCAGACCGATCCGCTGTCCGACGTCGCGCTCGCCGAGAACCTCGCGGGCCGCGGCATTCTTCTTGCGCGTCGCACGGTGACGAAGTATCGCCAGGCGATGAAGATTCCGCCGGCCGACCTGCGGCGTCGCGACGCCGCGTGACGGCCCGATTGTTCCAACCCGCGCGTGCCGCGCGTCGCGTCGGCTCGCGCGCCAACGAGAGGAGCGCAACCATGCCAGCCAAATCCCAGGCCCAGCAGCGTGCCGCGGGGGCCGCGCTGTCGGCCAAGCGCGGCGACGCGAAAATGAAGGATCTCAAGCCGCCGGCGAAATCGATGGCCAAGTCGATGAGCGAGAAAGAGCTCGAGAAAATGGCGTCCACGTCCACGCACGGCAAACCGAAACACAAGCACGATGCGTGACCGACGCCGACGTTTAGTGACGACTGCTGTCATCCAGGAGGGTTCCATGCTTCGATACGCCATCATTTTCTTCGTCATCGCGATCATCGCGGCCGTGTTCGGCTTCGGCGGCATCGCCGCCGGCGCGGCCGAGATCGCGAAGATCCTGTTCTACATCTTCGTCGTGATCTTCCTGGTCACGCTGCTCCTGGGCGTCGTGCGACGATGAGCATGACGCCCGACCGGTCGCAGCGCGTCAGGGAACTCGAGCACGCGTTCGCGATCGGCTTTCCGTCGCAGTCGACCGTCGTCGTGCATGCGGACGACGCATCGGGACGACTGACGATCCACGTGTCGTGGGTGCGCGTGCCGTCCGCCGAGGACGCGCGCGAATGGCGCTGCGCGGTCGACATGCGCTTCGATGCGGACGTGGTCGAACGCTATGCGTCGCTCGAAGCGGCCGACCGGCTGCGCGTGCGCACGCAGCTGTGCGACCGCGCGCGGCGCGCGGTGGACGAGCACAAGCCGCGCATCGAGGATGCCGCGATCGAATGCAACGTGGCGCTCGACGTGACGCGCGCCGAATTCGACGCGGCGCTACGCGCGCCCTGACGCCACGGCCGGCCCGCGGTCGTTCGCGGCCGTTCGAGACCGTTTCGCGGCATCGGGGCCGGCTTTCCCTGCCGTCCGCACGCGCGCGCCGCGGGGCGACGTCGTGCGGCGGTTCCCTAGCGAATCCCACGAGGACTCCTGACGATGACGAATCCCCCATCCGCCGGCCAGACCCAGTCGACGCAACCGCCCGACAGCGCGAAGTCGCGCCAGCTCGAAGAGAACCGTGCGCGGCCCGACGGCGAGGCGTTGCGCACCAACCAGGGCGTGCGGATCGCCGACAACCAGAACACGCTGCGAGGCGGCGCGCGCGGCCCGTCGCTGCTCGAAGACTTCATCATGCGCGAGAAGATCACGCACTTCGATCACGAGCGCATTCCGGAGCGGGTGGTGCATGCGCGCGGTTCGGCCGCCCACGGCGTGTTCCGCGTATACGAGCCGATGGCCGACTACACGAAGGCCGCGTTTCTGCAGGACCCGGCCGCCGAAACGCCGGTATTCGTGCGTTTCTCGACCGTGCAGGGGCCGCGCGGGTCGTCCGACACCGTGCGCGACGTGCGCGGCTTCGCGGTGAAGTTCTATACCGACGAAGGCAACTACGACCTCGTCGGCAACAACATGCCGGTGTTCTTCATCCAGGACGCGATCAAGTTCCCCGACTTCGTGCACGCGGTGAAGCCGGAAGCGCCGAACGAGATGCCGACCGGCGCGTCGGCGCACGACACGTTCTGGGATTTCGTGTCGCTGGTGCCGGAAACCACGCACATGGTGCTGTGGCTGATGTCGGACCGCGCGTTGCCGGCGAGCTATCGCGCGATGGACGGCTTCGGCGTGCACACGTTCCGTTTCGTGAACGCGGCCGGCGTCGAGCGTTTCGTGAAATTCCACTGGCGGCCCGTGAGCGGCGCGTATTCGCTGCTGTGGGACGAGGCGCAGCGCATCGCCGGCCACGACCCGGATTTCAATCGGCGCGACCTGTGGACGGCGATCGAGCGCGGCGACTATCCGGAGTTCGAGCTCGGCGTGCAGATGATCGATCCGGCCGACGCGGACACATTCGACTTCGACCTGCTGGACCCGACCAAGCTCGTACCGGAAGAAATCGTACCGGTGCGGCCGATCGGCCGGATGACGCTGAACCGCAACCCCGACAACTTCTTCGCGGAAACCGAGCAGGTCGCGTTTCACCCGGGCCACGTGGTGCCGGGCATCGACTTCACGAACGACCCGCTGTTGCAGGGGCGGCTGTTCTCGTACACCGATACGCAACTGAGCCGGCTCGGCGGCCCGAATTTCCACGAGATCCCGATCAACCGGCCGGTGTGTCCGTTCGGGAACAACCAGCGCGACGCGATGCACCGGCAGACGATCAACGTCGGGCAGGCGTCGTACGAGCCGAACTCGACGAGCGGCGGCTGGCCGCGCGAGACGCCGCCGGCGCCGTCCGGCGGCGGTTTCGAGACCGTGCCGGAGCCGCTCGAAGGTCACAAGGTGCGCGTGCGCAGCGAATCGTTCGCCGACCATTTCTCGCAAGCCGCGCTGTTCTACCAGAGCATGACCGAGATCGAGCAGCGGCATATCCGCGACGCGTACTGCTTCGAGCTCGGCAAGGTGACGCAGCCGAAGATTCGCGAACGGGTGGTCAACGACATCATCGCGCGCTTCGACGCGGGGCTCGCCGCGCAGGTCGCCGAACGGCTCGGGCTGCCCGCGCCGCAGGCGGCGGCCACGCCGGCCGTCGCGCAACGCTCGCCCGCGCTGAGCCTGATCGGCCGCGCGAAGCCCGGCATCCGCTCGCGCAAGATCGCGCTGATCGCGACGCCCGGCGTGAATCAGGTGCTCGTCGAGCAGGTGCGCGACGCGCTGCAGGCCGCGCACGCGGTGCCGACGATCGTCGCGCCGACGCTCGCGCCGATCGGCGGCATCGTACCGGAGGCGACGCTGGCCGGCATGCCGTCGGTGATGTTCGACGCGGTGTTCGTCTGCGGCGGCGACGGCGATGGGCGCGACCTCGCGCACAGCGCCGAAGCCCGCCACTTCGTGCGCGAGGCGTTCAAGCACCTGAAGCCGATCGCGGCCGTCGGGTCGGGGCGGCAACTGCTCAGCGCTGCCCACCTGCCGGATCCCGCCGAAGGCGTGTGCGTCGGGCAGGCGGTCGATCTCGACAAGGTGCTGAACGCGTTGTCGGATCACCTCGGCCAGCATCGCGTGTGGGCGCGCGAACAGCAGGCGGCGGAACTGCCGGCATAGGGCCGGCGGCGGCTTGCGCCGTACGGCGCGCCCGCTCCCGGGCGGGCGCGAATCCGGCAAGGAGGAACCACGCATGGCACCGCGGATGATATGGAAAGGCGCGATCAGCTTCGGGCTCGTGCACGTGCCCGTGCAGCTATTTCCGGCGACGCGCACCGTGAAACCGTCGTTCCGGATGCTCGACAAGCGCTCGATGGACCCGATCGGCTATCGGCAGATCAACAAGCGCACCGGCAAGGAGGTCACGCGCGAGGACATCGTGCGCGGCTACGAGTACGAGAAGGAGCGCTACGTCGTGCTCAGCGACGACGAAATCCGCGCGGCGAACCCGGAATCGACGCAGACCGTCGACATCCTGACCTTCGTCGACGAGGACGCCGTGTCGTTTCTCTATCTCGACACGCCGTACTACCTGGTGCCCGACCGCAAGGGCGAGAAGGTCTACGCGCTGCTGCGCGACGCGCTGAAGGACAGCGGCAAGATCGGCATCGCGCTCGTGGTGATGCGCGACCGCCAGCATCTGGGCGCGCTGATCCCGGTCGGGCCGATGCTCGCGCTCGATACGCTGCGCTGGCAGGAGGAACTGCGGCCGCTCGACGAATTGTCGGTGCCGGCCGACGACGCGAAGGGCGCGGGCGTCACCGCGCGCGAACTCGGCATGGCGAAGAAGCTGATCGACGACATGTCCGGCAAATGGACGCCCGACGAATATCACGACACGTTCCGCGACGACATCCTCGAACTGGTCGAGCGCAAGGTGCGCGCGGGCAAGATCGAGGAGATCGAGGACCGGCCCGCGCAGACCGGCCGCGCGGCGAGCAACGTGGTCGATCTCACCGAGCTGCTGAAGCGCAGCCTGAAGGGCGGCGCCGGCGCGCGCGCGGTGGATCTGCGCGACGAGCGCGACGAAGCGGAGCGCGACGCGTCGTCGTCGCGAAGCGGCGCGCGCCGCAAGCCGGCGGCGAAATCCGCGGCGAAATCCGCATCGAAAGGCGCGGCGACGAAAACCGCGGCGAAGCGAACCGCCGCGAAGCGCGGCGCGGCGAGCGACTCCGCGGCGAAGAAGCCCGCCGCGCGCCGCAAGCACGCGGCGTGATGCCGATGTCGCCGATTCCGATTCCGATTCCGACGAGGTGACGCGATGGCCGGCAAGCTCGATCCGTATCGCCGCAAGCGCCATTTCGGCGCGACGCCCGAGCCCGAAGGGGCGCACGGAAAGCGTCGCGCGAAAGCGCGGACGAAAGCGGACACGAAGCCTGCCGCGCGCGCACGCCATCCGCTGCGCTTCGTGATCCAGGAGCACCACGCGCGACGGCTACACTACGACTTCCGCCTCGAACTCGACGGCACGCTGAAGTCGTGGGCCGTGCCGAAGGGGCCGAGCTTCGATCCGCGGGTGAAGCGGCTCGCCGTGCACGTCGAGGACCATCCGCTCGAATACGCGTCGTTCGAAGGCGAGATTCCGGCCGGGCATTACGGTGCGGGGTCGGTCGTCGTCTGGGACGAAGGCACGTGGACGCCCGATGGCGGCATCGCGCACGCGCGCGAAGGCTATCGGGCCGGCAAGCTGACGTTCCGGCTGGACGGCCGCAAGCTGCACGGCGGTTGGGCGCTCGTGCGCAGCGGCCGGCAGGAAGGGCGCCAGGAGCAGTGGCTGCTGATCAAGGAGCGCGACGACGACGCACGCGGCGCGGATGAATTCGACGTCGTCGGCGAGCGGCCGGGAAGCGTGCACGACGGTGCGTCCAACGGCGCGGCGCGGCCCCGCGGATCGACCGGCGCGGACGGCGCCGCACGCGACGCGCGACCCGACAGCCGGCGCCCTGTCGAACCGTCGCAAGTCGAAGGCGCGGTGCGTGCGCCGCTGCCCGAGCGCGTCGCGCCGCAACTCGCGACGCTCGTCGACGCACCGCCGACCCAGGCCGGGTGGGGTTACGAACTGAAGTTCGACGGCTATCGGATCCTGGCGCGTGTCGCAGGGAAGGGCGCGCGCCGGCGCGTCACGTTGATGACGCGCGAAGGCCGGGACTGGACCGCGAAGCTGCGCGCGCAGCGCGACGCGCTCGCGGCGCTCGACGTCGACGACGCATGGCTCGACGGCGAGGCCGTCGTGCTCGGCGAAAACGGCCTGCCCGATTTCCAGGCGTTGCAGAACGCGTTCGGCACCGGACGGGCGGACGCGATCGTTTTCTTCGTGTTCGATCTGCCTTATCTCGACGGATACGACCTGCGCGACGCGCCGCTCGCGGCCCGTCGCGCGCTCCTCGAACCGCTGCTCGCGAACGCCGATCCGGCGCGCGTGCGTTTTTCGCCCGATCTCGGCGAGGACGTCGCGTCGCTGATCGCGAGCGCCTGCGACACCGGCCTCGAAGGGCTGATCGGCAAGCGCGCGGACTCGCGCTATCGCGCCGGCCGTTCGCCCGCGTGGATCAAGCTCAAATGTCGGCGCCGGCAGGAGTTCGTGATCGGCGGCTTCACGGAGCCGTCGGGCAGCCGGCACGGCTTCGGCGCGCTGCTGCTCGGCGTGCACGAACCGGCGCCGGCCGGCAAACGGCGGCGCGGGGCCGGGCCGCTGCGCTACGTCGGCCGCGTCGGCACCGGCTTCGACGCACGGATGCTCGATCGTCTCGCCGCGATCCTGCGCCGGCACGAACGCGACACGATGCCGTTCGATGCGCCGCCGCGCGAATGCACGCGCACGCGCGTGCACTGGGTCGAGCCGATCCTCGTCGCCGAATGCGAATTCGCCGAATGGACCGGCGACGGCATCGTGCGACAGGCCGCGTTCATCGCGCTACGCGAGGACAAGCCGGCGCAGCAGATCGTCCGCGAGAGGCCGAAACACATGGAAACGGAGGGGGCGATGGATCAGCGTTCGACCACGCAGGACAAGCCGCGGCGGCCGTCGCGCACCGATCGTCACGCGAGCGCGGGCCACGCGCGCGGCGCGCGGGCCGATGCCGACGCTGACACGCTCGGCCGCGTGCGCATCACGCATCCCGAGCGCGTGCTCGACCCGCAAAGCGGCACGCGCAAGATCGATCTCGCGCGGTACTGGCAATGGGTCGCGCCGTGGCTGCTGCCCGACCTGAAAGGCCGGCCCGTCTCGCTCGTGCGCGCACCGGGCGACATCGCCGGCGAGCTGTTCTTTCAGAAGCACGCGGAGCGCCGCGAGATCCCGTTCGTCACGCAGCACGAAGGGCTCGACCCGGGCCACGGGCCGCTGCTGTCGATCGACGGCGTCGATGCGCTGCTCGGCGCGGCGCAGATGGGCACGGTCGAGCTGCACACGTGGAACGCGCATGCGTCGAACATCGAGCGGCCCGACCGCATCGTGTTCGATCTCGATCCCGACCCGGCGTTGCCGTGGCGCACGATGATCGACGCCGCGCAACTCGTGCGCGGGCTGCTCGACGAACTCGGGCTCGTGTCGTTCTGCAAGACCAGCGGCGGCAAGGGGCTGCACGTCGTCGTGCCGCTCACGCGGCATGCGGGCTGGGACGACGTGAAGGACTTTTCGCGCGCGGTCGCGCAGCACGTCGCCGGCACGCTGCCCGACCGTTTCACCGCGACGATGGGGCCGCGGCACCGGCGCGGCAAGATCTTCATCGACTACCTGCGCAACGGGCGCGGCGCGAGCACGATCGCGGCATATTCGGTGCGCGCGCGCCCCGGCATGGGCGTGTCGGTGCCGCTCGACTGGGACGAGGTGCCCGACACGACGGGTGGCGCGCAATGGACGATCGACACGCTGCACGAACGTCTGGACACGTTGAAGCGCGATCCGTGGGACGGCTACGCGAAGGCGCGCCAGCGCATCACCGCAGCGATGCGCTCGCGGCTCGGCGCCGACGCATGACCGACCGTCAGCGCCGATGCTGGAGCCGGTAATACCAGTTCATCAGCGGCGTCGCGGAAATCCCGTGCGCGACCACCGACGCGGACACGACGGCCAGCACCGGCGCCGCGAGCGGGCGCACGACCTCGGACGGCCCATGCTCGAGCGCGAACAGCAGGTAGTAGAACGAACCGATCCCGCGAATGCCGAACCACGCCATTAGCCGCCGCTGCGCATGGGTCGCACGCGAGCCGGCAAGCGTGACCAGCACCGCGAGCGGGCGCACCGCGACGAACAGCACAGCCGCCAGCGCGGCGGCGCCCCACGTGATCAGCGGGCCGGGCAGCGTCGCGAGCACGCTGCCGATCATCGTCATCACGATCGCTTCGGCGATCCGTTCGAGCTCGATCGTGAAGCCGAGCACCGATTCGGCCATGAACGCATGCGCTTTCTCCGGATGCTTTTCGGTGGCGACGACGTCTTCCGAATCGATCTGGCCGATCACTTCGCGCGGCGGGCGGTCGCCGCTCGCGCGATGCTCGACGCGCCGCATCGCGACGCCGGCGGCGAACGTCGCGATGAAGCCGAACGTATGCGCGAGCTGCGCGGCGCCGAACGACAGCACGATCAGCGCCAGCGCGAAGAAGCCTTCGAGGCCGAGCGCCTGCGCGTGACGCGTGCGCAGCCAGCCGATCGTCTTCGTCGTGACCCAGCCGAGCCCGCCGCCGATCGCGGCCGCGCCCGCGATGCCCCACAGCGCGACGAGCGCGAACGTGCCCGATAGCGGCGGGATACCGTGCGTCGCGCCGGGTGCGCCGCACAGCGCGAGCCCCGCGAGCGCGAACGGCAGCGCGATGCCGTCGTTCATCCCGCCTTCGCCGGACAACGCGAAGCGCACCAGGTCGCGGTCGCCCGGATCGTGCACCTGCACGTCGTGCGCGAGCACCGGATCGGTCGGCGCGAGGATCGCCGCGAGCAGCAGCGCCGGGCCCCAGCCGAGGCCCAGCGCGAGCACCGCGCACGCCGCGAGCAGCGGCACGGTGACGATCATCGCGAGCAGCCCGAGCCGACACGGCACGAGCCACAGCTTGTCGGACAGCGGTACGCGCAACCGCAGCCCGATCGCGAACAGCGACACGAGCAGCGCGACTTCGACGATCTCGCGCAGCAGGCGGCCGTCGCGTTCGAGGTCGAGGTGCAGCAGGCCGGCGCCGGCCGGGCCGAGCCCGATGCCGAGCACCAGGTAAATCATGGCCGAGCTGCATGGAAGGTGGCGCAGCGTGGACGTCACCACGCCCATGCCCAGCAGCACCGCGCCGATGATCAGGTACCAGAGGGTTTCGTGCATGCGTGCGATCGCGGCAATTCGGATCGGATTGCGCGCCGATCGTCAGGGCTTGCGGCCGAACGCCTCGCGCAATTTTTTCTTTGCGCGTTCGAGCGTCGTGCGGCGCGTTTTGGGCAGGTTGCGACCCGCGCGGTTCACGTAGAAGTTCAGCATCGACATCGCCGACTGGAACGGCGATGCCTTGCGGCGGCGGCTGTGTTCGGCCGAGCGCTTCAGCGACGCGGCGATCGCGGCGGGATCGTCGGATTTGAAGATGTCGGGCTCGAGGTCGAGCGCATCGCTTTTTTGCATGACTTCGCCGGACCAGCGCTTGCGGTGGGCCGGATCGGCGCTTCGCGCGCGGCCCGGGCGGCGCGTGTGGCGCTTGCCGTGCGAGTGGGAAGCAGAAGCGGAAGGCATAAGGCAGGGGCTCCGTATGGGATTGCGGGACAGGCGGACGGCAGGAGGCGACGCAAACCGCGTGCCGCGTCGCGCAGGTCGTCCGCGCTCCGGCATGGCCCTTGCTGAAAGATCGGAGCAGGAATCTCCATCACGCGATCATCCATAGGGAGAAAACGCCATGAAGTCAGCATTCGAATCGAAGTTCGTCGCGCGGCACGTGCTGGCCTGCGCGGCCGTCGCGATCGTCGCGGCCGCGCCGGCCGCGTGGGCGCAGAACTCGCAGCGCTCGGACGAGGGCACCGGCGCGCCGAATCCGTCGATGGACACGTCGACGCCGGGCGCTAACGGCGCCAACGGCAATACGGCCGCGCCGCCGCCGCCCGCGGGCACGCAACGGCACGGCGCGAAGCACGGGATGCGCTCGCACGGCTCATCGGCCCGTCACACGAAGCCGGGCGGCGGCCCGAACGGCGCGGGCGAGGGCGGCAGCGGCGCCACGGGCGGCGGTGTCGGCGGCGGCTCGGGTGGGGCCGGCGGTGCGGGCGGCTCCGGCGGGACGGGTGCCGGCGGTATGGGTACCGGCGGCGGCGGTTCGGCGGGCTCGACGGGCTCGGGCGGCGGCGGGGCGGCCGGCGGCGGGTCCAGCGGTTATTGACGGTGTCGTGCCGGCGCGGCCGGCACGGCGCGATGGCGGCGCGGTTTCCCCGGACGGGCGCGCCGCCACCACGCAGGAGGACATCATGCAATCGAATTCCCGGATTTCCCTGGCGCACGACGAGCTCGACGACGATGCAGTCGACACGGACGATCTCGACACGACGGTCCACGTGGACGTCGAGACGGGCAGGGTCATGTTCCATGCGGCGTGGGCGAATGCCGTCGAGGCGCCGCCGGAGGCGGCCCGACATTCGGTCGTGCTCGCGCTCGAATGCTCGACGATGGAACGCTACGCGGATCTCGACGACGGCGCGCGCATGCGCGTGCACGCGATGCTGCACGATGCCGTGCAGCAGACGCTCGATCAATTGCCCGATACCGACGAGAACCTGACGCTGACGATCGAGTTGACCGCCGCCATGCTCGACGCCGCACGCCATCTGCAGTAATCGCGCCGGGTCGACGCACGGCGTCGCGTTACATCGGGTTGAAATCTTTGCAGCGGGGCGGTGTTGTCACAGGGCGAGCGGCCTCGGTAGAGCGTATCCCCATCCGATTGCGGGTCGTTCCCCGACTGATGTCGGGACGGGCGCGGGCGCGCAACGGCCGGCCGGCCGGAACGGCGATTGCTGCATCACGGCACGGCACGATGTGTGCCGCCCTACCCCTACCCGATTCACGGAGGCATTCATGAGCGGCAGGCTGGATCATTGCAAGGTAGCGATTCTCGCGGTCGACGGCTTCGAGGAAGCCGAGCTCGTCGAACCGCAGCGCGCGCTCGCGGCCGAAGGCGCGCAGGTGGACGTGATCTCGCAGAAGCGCGGCGAGATCCAGGGTTTCCGGCACGTCGACAAGGGCGAGCGCGTGAAGGTCGACCGCACGTTCGACGATGCGCGCGAAGGCGACTACGACGCGGTCGTGCTGCCGGGCGGCGTCGTGAACGGCGACGCGATCCGGATGCTGCCGGCCGCGCGCGAATTCGTGACGGCGGCCGTCGGCGCCGGCAAGCCGGTCGCGGCGATCTGCCACGGCGGTTGGCTGCTCGTGTCGGCCGGGCTCGTGGAGGGCAAGACGATGACGAGCTGGCCGAGCCTGCAGGACGATATCCGCCATGCGGGCGGCAAGTGGGTGGACGAGGAGGTCGTGCGCGACGGCAACCTGATCACGAGCCGCAAGCCGGCCGATCTGCCCGCGTTCAACGGCGCGCTCGTCGAGCGCCTCGCGGCGCGGGGGGCATGAGCCGATGCCGGCCGATTCCGCCCGCCCCGTGACGCTCGCCGACGAACCGCCCACGTTCGACGGTGCGGCGCTGCAGTTGCGCTTCGTCGTCGACGTCGCCGGCGTGCCGCAGACCTGCGCGATCACCGTCGAGGCGCTGGAAGATCATTTCGGCGCGCAGTCCGCGCTGGAAGCCGACCTGCGCGACGCGTTCGAGCGCGGTCGCGCGCGTATCGAAGCCGCGTGCGCGGACGTGCTGGCGAGCGGCGACCACGACGTGGTGCTGCATAGCGGGTATTTCCGTGCGCCGGCCAAGCGCGGGCGGGGCGGGTTGTTTCGCCAAGGGCAGTCGTGACGGGATCGCGTTTGCCGGCGCGTTGCTTCCGCCGCGTTCGCTCGCCCGCCCTTACATGCCGTTGAAAACTTTGCAGCGCTCCAACGCGCCGTGCGGTGCCACATCGCGCGGCGCGCGCACCGCACGGACGCCGGTCGCGCGACGCCGTCTGGCACGATCCCTGCATGCTCGTCACGTCGCCGGCGCGCGCTTCGCGCCGGCTGCCGATGCGACGCCGGTGTCGCGTCGTGCGTCGCCGCCAACGGGGAACGAGCATGCTGACCGCCCATGAATTTGCCGCGCTGTTCCTGGTGCACCGCGCGCCGGAACAGATCCAGATCGACCGCGACGACGTCGTCGCGCTCGTCGAACAAGCGCTGATCGTGCTGCAGCGCGACGACGCCTCGGGCGCGCGCCGGCCCGCGTTGACGGCCGACGGACTGTCGGTGCTGCGGTGCGTGCAGCGTCACGACGCCGCCGAATCCCGAGCGATCGACGTGGGCGACGCGTGACGCACCGCGCCGCGCGCGGCGCTCACCGCGCGATCGCGACGGACGCATTGACCTGCACGACCGGCGGCTGGCCTTCGAACGGCGGCGCGTGCAGGAAACGGTCGATCACGCCGGCCTCGAACAGCAGGCAGTAGGTCGAGCCGCCGAACTGGAAGTAGCCGATCTCGTCGCCCTTGTCGACGCGCTGGCCCGGCACGACCTCGATCACGCACGACGACACGTCGCCCATCCCGACGAACACGGCCGCCACGGTGCCGATGCCGGGATCGTCGCTCGCGATCGCGACCACCGCGCGCGCGGCGACCGCCGTCATGTAGCCCTGCGAGTCGTTGAGCCCTGCCGGGTCCGGGCCTTCCGCTTCGGCGACCGAGTAATACGTGCCGTCTACCCGATACGCGTGCGTGACGACGCCGCGCACCGGCGCATGCCAGCGATGGTAGTTGTACGCACTGAGATAGGCTTGGTAGACGTCGCCGCCGACGAAGCGCTCGGCGAGCGACAGCCAGGCGGGCGTGAACAGGTCGCGCAGCGAATACGGCTGGGACTTGATCCAGAACGTGTCGCGCAGCTTGACGTTGGTTTCGGTGTGATAGGGCGCGGCCTCGCACGCGCTGACGATCACGTGCGGATCGTCGGGCGCCGCAACGGGCCGCGCACCGTCGCGAAAGCGGCGCGTGAAGAAATCGTTCCACGAATCGAAGCCCCAGTGCGGCTGGTCTTCGCGATACTGGAACTGCGACAGCCCCAGACGTTCGCACGCGGCGTCGCAGAACCAGCCGTCGGGCGCCGACGTGTCGAGATGCGCACGCGAATGCGGGCCGCCGAGGAAATCGCACCAGACGTTCAGCACGCGCTTCAACTGCGCGTTGACGGCCGCGTCGCGAAACACCGCGTGGCCCGACGGCATGCACATCGGCCAGTCGAAGAACGCGTTCAACGGGCACACGATCAGGCTTTCCTCGCTGAACGGCGGCGTATAGGTCATCAGATGGTCGAGCACGGTCATCAGCTCGCCGATCGACGCATAGCCGAGCCGGTATCCCGCTTCCCGCGCTTCGTCGATCGCGCGGCTCAGGCTCATGCGCAGCACGGCGTCGTCGTCGAACAGCCGCGCGAGTGCCTGCACGGCCGGCGTGCGCAGCCGGTCGCCGGCATGCGCGCGTGCTTCGCTCGCGATTTTTTCGCGGAACGCGGCCATGTGCGATTCCTCGGTGGCCATCCATCCGCCGAGGCGGCGGCGTGTGGCGGGCGGCGTGTTGCGATTCGTCGGCATCGTCACCTCCGGAACGGTTGCGGTCGAATCGGGATAGCAAGACGCTTGCCCGGCGGGCGGCACCGAAATTGCGGCGTTCGAGCGACCGGTTCCTTCGATGATTCAGGGAGAAAAAATGGCTACGGATTCGAACGCACGACAGACTAACGACGCAGCGACGGACGAACGCCACCGCAACGGACAGCGGACCGTGACGCCGACGCGCACGCGAGCAGGCACGCAGGCGGCGGGGTCGCGCGACGGCGCGCGGCGAGCCGGGCGCGGCAACGACGGCGGGAACGGGCCGGTGACGCCGAGCCGTGGAGAAGACGAGGGGAGGAAGCCGCTGTGGGAGGACGACAGCGGCGAGATGCCGCCGGAAGAGTGGTCGTGAGGTGCCGACGCCCATCGTTGGCTGCACAAAATCGCTTACGAGCGCGTTTCGATTGAAATCGATTAAGCGTGCACAAAATCGATTTCGGTGGCGCAGGGCTGGCACCCATTAGGCGTCGGCTTCAATTTCCACTTCGCGCCGCAACGAGCACCGCAACGGGTAACTGGGCCAAGTAGCGATCGAGCGCCAGTGTACCGTCCGGCGTATCGATCGCTTGCTCCGCATTTAGCCAGTCGACCCACGGCCCTTCCACCCCGCGCGGCAGCACGACCGCCGTATCGCCCCATTCCCGAGGCGCCACACGCGGCAACCCCGGCGTTTCGCCCAGCAACCGGCACGCGAGCCGCGTCGCGATCACCACCACGGTCGCCGCGTCGTCGCAGCGCGCGAAGGCCACCGCATGCCGCCCGAGCGTGCCGCGCACGCGCAGCGGAACGTACGCGCCGTCCGCGAACGTCGTCGGCCACCGCGCACGCAGCGCCAGCATCCGCTCGATCAGCGCGCGCTTCACGCGCGCATCGGCCCACGTCGGCAGATACGACGCGACCGGGCCGTCGACCGGCTGCGCCGCCAGCGTCGCGAACGGCACGTCGCGCCGGTTGTCCGGATCGACGAGCGAGTGATCCCATGACTCGGTGCCTTGATACAGGTCGGGCACGCCGGGCGACGCGATCCGCAGCGCGGTTTGCGTCAGGCTGTTGACGATGCCGGCCGGCGCGATCCGCGCGACGAACGCGTGCAGCCGATGCGGAAAATCGCCGGCGCCGCGTGGCGTCAGGATCGCGCGAACGAACGCTTCGCAGCCGTGCTCGTAATCCGGCTCGGGCGCGAGCCAGTCGGTGTATTGCTTCGCTTCGCGCAGCGCCTTCGTCTGCCATTGCACGACGCGCGTCGCGAGCGCGGCGAGCCCGGCCGCATCGTCGGGCGCGAGCGCCGGCGGCCAGCAGCCGACCAGCGTCTGGTACAGCATCGCCTCGGCGGTCGGCCCGGGCGTCCACGCGAGGTCGCGGTGTGCGCCGCCGCGATGCGGCAGGTTCAGCGCCGACCAGTCGAGCGACACCGCGCGCCATGCATCGGGCGCTTCGCTCAGCACCGCGAGCCGCGCACGCGCGTCCTCGCCGCGCTTGTGGTCGTGCGTGGCCGTCGCGACGAGCCCGTGCGGCACGGTGCGCGCGCGGCGCCGGTTGCGCGCATGGAAGGCGCCGCGCGACAGGCTGAAGTCGCCGGCGTCGGCGCCGACCTCGTTGCGCGACAGCAGCCGGCCATAGCGATAGTTGGCCGTATCCTCCACGCCCTTCGCGGCCAGCGGCGCGGTGAGCTGCGCGAACGCGACACGCGCCGCGGCCAGCGCGTCGGGGTTCGCACGCGGCACGCGCACGACCGGCAGGCCGAGCCACGCGGCGACGCGCTCGAGCGCGAACCGGTCGGCCGGATCGACCGCCGCGTACGCACCGTCGTACGCATGCGCGAGCACGCGCCGGTCGGCCTCGGCGAGTTCGTCACCCGGCGCCGGATACATCCGGTACACGGGCAGCCGCACCGCGAGTTCGCCGAGCACGCGCTGGATCGCGATTCGACTGATGTCGCGCGTCGCCGGCGAGGCACGTGCGATCCCGTGCAGCAGCCGCGCGACCCGCGCATGCTCGACGGCGAGCTGGCGCATCAGCACGCGCCGCTTGCCGTCGAGGGCTTCCTGCGCGAACGTGCGCGCGGAACCCGATACGGCCGCCCAGTGCGCGGCGAGCGGTTCGGCGCCCGCCGGGTCGTGCAGCAGCGCGCCGACGTCGTTCATGAAGTCGTAGCCGGTGGTGCCGTCGACGGCCCAGTCGGTGCGCAGCGCCTCGCCGGGCGCGAGGATCTTCTCGACGACGACGTAGGGCCGCGCGTCGCGCTGCGCGGCGAGCCGCGCGTGCAGCCGGCGGCAATACGCGCGGGGATCGGCGAGGCCGTCGACGTGATCGACGCGCACGCCGTCGACGAGCCCGGCCGCATGGAGGCGCAGCGGCAGCGCATGCACGGCGTCGAACACCGCGTCGTCGTCGACCCGCACGGCCGCGAGCGTCGCGATGTCGAAGAAGCGCCGCCAGTTCAGCTCGTCGGCGGCCGTGCGCCACCACGCGAGCCGGTAGTGCTGACGTTCGAGCAGCCGGTGCAGGCACGCGCGCGAGCGCGCGCGGCGCGGGTCGGCGCCGCGCAAGATCGCGTCGAACGCGTGCGGGCCGTGCGCGCGCGCATGGTCGCGCAGCGCCGCATGGGCGGCGGCGAGCCGTGCGCTGCCGCGTGCCGGCGCGGCGTCGAAGCGCTCGGCGAGCGCGTTCAGGTCCGCGCGGTTCGCGATGCGCAGGATCTCCGCGTAGGTGGCGACGGCGACCGGCAACTGCCGCCCCGGGCATGCGATGGTGAAGCGGCCCGCGGCCGGATCGACACGCAGCGTGATGTCGCCGGCCGCGAGCGCGTCGCCGTACGGCGCGCCGAGGCACGGCAGCAGCACCTTGCCGTCGAGCGCCGGGTCGGGCGGATGCCAGTCGATGTCGAAGGTGCGCGCGTACGGGCTCGCCGGTCCCCATGCGAGCACGTCGTTCCACCAGCCGTTCGACGAGCCGCCGACGCCCATGTGGTTCGGCACGATGTCGACGATGATGCCGAGGCCGCGCGCGCGCAGCGCGTCGACGAGCCGCATGAAGCCGGCTTCGCCGCCGAGTTCCGTGCCGAGCGCGCCGTAGTCGACGGTGTCGTAGCCGTGCAGCGAGCCGGGTTCGGCCGTCGACACCGGCGACAGGTACAGGTGGCTGACGCCGAGCCGCGCGAAGTAGTCGACGTGCGCGGCCGCGTCGTCGAACGTGAAGCCCGCATGCAGTTGCAGTCGCAGCGTCGCGCGCGGGATCATGGGCCGTGCCTCGGCGCGCGGCGCGCGTGCACGACCGCGGCGATGCGCGTGCGCACGTCGGCGTCGAACAGCGTGTCGATCGTGCGCGGCAGCCGCTGCCGCCAGTTCGGATGGCCGCACGGCGGCCCCGGCAGGTTCGGCTGCGCGTCGAGCGCGAGCAGATCCTCGAGCGGCAGCAGCGCGAGCGGCGACGGGCCGCTGGCGACGTATCCGAGGATGGCGGTCACCGGCGGCATGTCGGCCGGCGGCATCGCGGCGCCGGCCGGCACGCACCCGGCCTCCTGCAGCGCGCGCCACAGCGCCGTGCGCTCGCCGGCGCGTTCCGCGTGCGCGGCGAGCAGCTCGGCAGGCGGCGCCGGCGGCGGCGTCGGGTTGCCGGGTTCGGGGCGCGGCACGGTGTCGTGTCCGAGCGCCATGCTCTGCACGATCTCGTCCGAATCGTGCGCGCTCGCGTCGTCCGGCGCCGGGGCGGCGACGTCGCGCGGCGGCGTGGCGTCGCGTCGTTTCGCGGCGTCGGCCTCGGCTGCGATGCGCCGCCATCCGAGGTCGACGCCGCGCCACCAGCCGGCCACGGTCGGCAAATCGTGCGTCGAGGTCGTCGCGATCGCCTCGCGATCCCACGCGGACGGCGGCCGGAACGCGCCATTCGCGTCGCGCTCGAACCACAGCACGCGCATGCCGGCGACACCTTGCGCGCCGAGCCGTTCGCGCAATCCGGCCGGCACGGTGCCGAGATCCTCGCCGATCGCGATCGCGCGATGGCGGGCCGCCTCGAGCGCGACGAGCCGCACCAGATCGTCGAGCGGATAGCGCAGGTACGCGCCGCTGCGCGGCGAGCCGCCGTCCGGCACGATCCACATCCGCGCGAAGCCGAGCACGTGATCGATGCGGATGCCGCCCGCGTGCGCGAACGCGGCGCGCAGCAGTTCGATGAACGGCACGAAGCCGTCCGCGCGCAGCGCCTCGGGCGACCACGTCGTCACGCCCCACGCCTGGCCGGCCGCGTTGAACAGGTCGGGCGGCGCGCCGAGCGACACGCCGCGCAGCAGCGTCGTGCCGTGCGCCCACGCGTCGCTCCCGGCGCGATCCGAGCCGACCGCGAGATCGGCGATCAGCCCGGTCGCCATGCCCGCGCCGCGCGCCGCGTGCTGCGCGTCGCCGAGCGCGCGCGACGCGCACCATTGCAGGAACGTGTGGAACGCGATCGTGTCGGCATGCGCGTGCGCGAACGCGTCGACTTCCGCCGATCCCGGCATGCGCCACGGCGCGGGCCACTGCCGCCAGTCCGCGCCGATGCCGTGCTCGATGCAGAACGCCTGCAGCGCATCGAAGCGCGCATGCGCGTCGAGCGCCGCGCCGCCCGCCGCGCGAAAACGCTGGTACGTGTCGCGCGACGGGTCGTCGCTGGCGCGCCACGCGTCGAAGCACGCACGCAGGCGGCGCAGCTTTGTCGGCAGCACGCGGGGCCAGTCGATCAGCGCGGTGTCGGCCATGGCCGCGGATGCGCGAGACGCGGCCTCGGCGCCCGGCACCGCGTCGCAGTCGAGATACGCGACGTTGTGCCAGCGTCGCGACGACGGCGAATACGGGCTGTCGTGCGCGGGGAGCGCCGGATAGCCGGCGTGCGTCGGGCTGATCGCCACCGCCTGCGCGCCGTGGCGCGCCGCCTGCGCGGCCAGCCGCGCGAGCGCCGTGTAGTCGCCCGCGCCGTCGTCGCCGGCGCGGCGCAGGCTGTAGAGCTGCGCCGCGATACCCCAGCGTCTCGCGTCGGGCCGGCGTGCGAACGCGTCGAACGGCTGCGCACGCGGCGGGGCGATCGCCAGCCCGATGCGCTGCTCGCCGACGTCGAGCGCGTGATAGCCGGGCATCGCGAGCGGCGGCAGCGTGCCGTGCTCGCCTGCGTCGCCCACGCGCCCGTCCACGTGCCCGCCGGTTTCGAGCGAGATCCGGAAGCGCGCGCCCGGCGACGCGACGGTCGCGGGCAGCGTCAGCGGCAGGCCGGCGTCGCCGGTCACGACGCGCGGCGGCGACGCGTTCGCGTCGGCGAGCGCCGCCGCGCTGTCGACCCGCTGGATCGCGGTGCCGCACGGCCAGCCCAGCGCGTCGACGAGCGCGACGAGCGCGTCGTCGTCCACGCGCCGCGCGACGCCGCCCGCGTCGGTCCAGTCGGGCTCCAGCCCGGCCGCACGGGCGAGCGCCGCGATCGGGACGTCGGTCGTCATGATGGGCTCCGTCCGTTCGCGCGATGCTGCCGCGCATCCTGGTTGACCGCGCCGTCGCGCCACGCGATGCACGCGCGCGGCGGCAAGTGCCGGCCCGGCAGCCGGTCGCGTGCGCGCGGCGGCGTCTCGAACACGATCTTGCCGACCGGCAGCGCGGGCAGCGCCGCGTCGTGCGAGCCGAGGTTCAGCGCGATCGTCAGCGTGCTGCCGTCGCCGAGGCGCCAGCGCGCGACGAGCGCCTGCGGATCGCCGTCGCCCGCGAGCAGGTCGACGCCGAGCGACTGCGCACCGGGCAGGTGCGGCGTCACGAGCGCCGCGCGCACGGCCAGCGCACTGCGGTAGAACCGCCGCCACGCGGCCGCGTCGGGCCACGACTCGTCGGGCGGATGGTGCGACGACGACCGCACGAACGTGGCGATGTCGTTCGGGTCGGGAATCGCGTCGCGATGCGCGGCGTCCGCGAACGCGGGAAACGCCGCGAATTCGCGGCGCCGGCCGTCGCGCACCGCGTCGGCGAGCGCGCCGCGATAGTCGGTGAAGAACTGGAACGGCTGCGTGCTGCCGTCTTCCTCGCCCATGAACAGCAGCGGAATCGACGGCGCGAGCAGCATCAGCGCGGTCGCCGCGCGTACCGCGTCGTCGTTCGCGAGTGCACGCAGCCGTTCGCCGAACGCGCGGTTGCCGATCTGGTCGTGGTTCTGCAGGAACGCGACGAACGCGGTCGGCGGCAAATGCGCGCTCGGCTCGCCGCGCGCGGCGCCGTCGTGCAGCGGCGACGGCTCGCCCTGGTACGCGAAGCCTTCGCCGAGCGTGCGCGCGAAATGGCGCAGCGGCGCGTCGGCGTAAGCACGGTAGTAGCCGTCGCGCTCGCCGGTCAGCAGCACGTGCGCGCTGTTGTGGAAGTCGTCGCTCCATTGCGCGTCGAAGCCGCCGGGGCCGAGCAGGCTCGCGGTATTGCGCTCGTTCTCCAGCACGAGATGCACGTGGCGCGCATCGCCCGCGTACGCGCGCACGCGGCGCGCGAGTTCGCGCAGCCACGCGTCGTCGTCGATCGCGTGCGCGGCGTCGATGCGCAACCCGTCGAAACGGTATTCGTCGAGCCAGTACAGCGCGTTGTCGATGAAGAACGCGCTCGTCTGCGGGCGGGAGAAGTCGATCGCCGGCCCCCACGCGGTCTGCCGGTCCGCGCGGAAGAACTCGGGTGCGTAGCGCGGCAGCAGGTTGCCTTCGGGGCCGAAGTGGTTGTACACGACGTCGAGGAACACCTGCAGCCCGAGCCCGTGCGCGGTGTCGACCAGCGATTTCAGCTCTTCGGGCCGCCCGTACGACGCATCGGGCGCGAACGGCAGCACGCCGTCGTAGCCCCAGTTGCGCGCGCCGGGAAACGCATTGACGGGCATCAGCTCGATCGCGCTCACGCCGAGTTCGGCGATCGACGGCAGCCGCCGCTCGACGGCCGCGTAGCCGCCGCATGCGCCGACGTGCAGTTCGTACAGCACCGTCTCGTGCCACGGGCGGCCGCGCCACCCGTCGTGACGCCAGCGGTACGCGGCCGGATCGACGACCTGGCTCGGGCCCAGCACGTCGTAAGGCTGGAAGCGCGATGCGGGATCGGCCACCGCGAGCGCGTCGTCGAGCAGGTAGCGATACAGCGTGCCGGGGCCGCACGGCGCGATCGTCTCGAACCAGCCGTCGCCGGCCGGCGTCATCGGAATCGCGCGGCCGCCTTCGTCCTGCAGTTCGACGGCGGCCGTGCGGCTCGCGGGCGCCCACAGCCGGAAGCGCGTGCGCTCGGCATCGACGCAGGTCGCGCCGAACGACGATTCGAATGCATGCGTGCGGGTGGGGCGCGCGGAACGGGTGGTCATGGCGGTCCTCAGGAAGGGTGATCGGGCGGCGGCACGGCCGCGACCGCGATCACGGCCGCGTGCGCGGCGACGTCGAGCCCGGCTTCCGGCCACGAACGCGGGCCGGCGTCGGGTGTGGCGGTATCGAGCAGGATGCGGTACTCGAGCACGGGCGCGGGCGGCATGAACGTGATGGTCGCGGCCGACGCGTTCAGCATCACGAGCAACGCCTCGGTGCGGCCGGTGCGGCCGGTGCCGACGCGCCGCATCGTCAGCGCGCGGCCTTCGCCGTCTTCCCAGGCGGGCACGGTGAGCGCGTCGCCGCGTTCGTCGAACCACTCGATCTCGCGCATGCCCGGCGCGCCGTCGCGGTCGCCCGACGGATAGCGCGGCGCCGACATCACCGGATACATGCGCCGCAGCGCGGCGAGCCGCGACACGAAGCGCGTCATCTGCACGCCTTCTTCGCTCTGCGCCAGGTCCCAGTCGAGCCACGACAGTTCGTTGTCCTGGCAATACGCGTTGTTGTTGCCGTGCTGCGTGCGACAGAACTCGTCGCCGGCGACCAGCATCGGCGTGCCGAGCGCGGTAAACAGCGTCGCGAGCATCGAGCGGGCGACGCGTGCGCGCACGTCGCGGATCGCCGCGTCGTCGGTCGGCCCTTCGGCGCCCCAGTTCGCGCTGCAGTTGTCGTCGCGGCCGTCGCGGTTGTCCTCGCCGTTCGCGTCGTTGTGCTTGCCCGCATACGACACGAGGTCGGCCAGCGTGAAGCCGTCGTGCGCGGTGATGAAATTGACCGACGCCCACGTGCGGCGCCGCCCGTGGTTGAACAGGTCGGCCGAACCCGACAGGCGCGCGGCCAGTTCCGGGCGCTGCCCGGCGTCGCCGCGCCAGAAACGCCGCACGGTGTCGCGAAACCGGTCGTTCCATTCGGCGAAACCGGGCGGATGGCGGCCGAGCTGATAGCCGCCGGGGCCGAGATCCCACGGTTCGGTGATCAGCTTGCGCTGCGCGAGCACCGGGTCCTGCCGCAACGCGTCGAAAAACCCCGCGCCCGGCTCGAAGCCGTGATCCTCGCGGCCGAGCGTCACGCCGAGATCGAAGCGGAAGCCGTCGATGTTGAATGCGGTCGCCCAGTAGCGCAGCGAGTCCATCACCATTTGCACGACGCGCGGATGCGACAGGTTCAGCGTGTTGCCGCAGCCGGTTTCGTCGACGTGATAACGCGGATCGTCGGGCCGCAGCCGGTAGTAGCTCGCGTTGTCGAGGCCGCGCCACGACAGCGTCGGGCCGAGCTGATTGCCTTCGCACGTGTGGTTGTAGACGACGTCGAGCACCACTTCGATGCCGGCCGCATGCAGCTGGCGGATCGCGATGCGCATTTCGTCGAGCCGCCGGGTCGTGAGATACGCGGGTTCCGGCGCGAAGAACGCGGCCGTGTCGTAGCCCCAGTAGTTGCGCATTCCGCGATGCACGAGCGCGCGCTGCTGCAGGAACGCATGGACCGGCAGCAGCTCGACCGTCGTCACGCCGATCGACAGCAGATGATCGACGAACGCCGGATGCGCGAGCGACGCGAACGTGCCGCGCTCCGGCGGGCGCAGCCCCGCGCGGCGCATCGACGCGCCGCGCACGTGGGTCTCGTAGATCACGGTGCTGCGCCACGGCACGTTCGGGCGGCGGTCGGTGCTCCAGTCGAACGCTTCGTCGACGACCACGGCCTTCGGCATCGCGGGCGCCGAGTCGCGGCGGTCGATCGACAGGTCCGCGCGGTTCGAATGCACGCGATAGCCGAACAATGCGTCCGACCAGCGGAACTGGCCGACCAGCTTGCGCGCGTACGGATCGAGCAGCAGCTTGGTCGGATTGAAGCGGTGGCCGTGCTGCGGCTGATACGGGCCGTCCGCGCGAAAGCCGTACACGGTGCCCGGATGCGCGTTGGGCAGGTAGCCGTGCCACACCTCGTCGGTGCATTCGGGCAGGTCGAGGCGCGCGAGCTCCTTGCGACCGGTCGGATCGAACACGCACAGCTGGATGCGCTGCGCGTGCGCGGAAAATACCGCGAAGTTGGTCCCGAGGCCGTCCCACGTGGCGCCGAGCGGGTAGCAGCGGCCGGGTTCGAGACGGGCGGGCAGGGCGGTCGGCATGGGGCGGATCTCCGTGTCGAGGGCGCGGGACATCAGGCGGGTGTCAGCCACAGCGTGGCGAGCGGCGGCAGCCGTAAGCTCGCCGACCACGCCTCGCCGTGGGCGGGCACGGCTTCGGCCCACACGGCGCCGTCGTTGCCGGCGTTGGTGCCGCCGTACGACGCGGCATCGGTGTTCATCAGTTCGCGCCAGTGACCCGGCGCGGGCAGCCCGAGGCGGTAACCGGCGCGCGGCACGGGCGTGAAGTTGCAGACGGCGACGACCAGGTGCCCGGCGTCGTCGCGGCGCGCGAACGCGAACACGCTGTTGTCGCGGTCGTCGCCGATCAGCCAGGAGAACCCGGCCGCATGGCAGTCGAGCGCATGCAGCGCCGGTTCGGCCGCATACGTGCGATTGAGGTCCCGCACGAGCCGCTGCACGCCGCGATGCGCGGGCGCGTCGAGCAAGTCCCAGTGCGGCGACGCATCGTGCGCGAACTCGGCCCATTGCGCGAATTCGCTGCCCATGAACAGCAGCTTCTTGCCGGGATGCGCCCACATGAAACCGAAATACGCGCGCAGCGTCGCGAGCCGCTGCCACGCGTCGCCGGGCATCTTCGCGACGAGCGAGCCCTTGCCGTGCACGACCTCGTCGTGCGACAGCGGCAGCACGAAGCGCTCGGAGAACGCGTACACGAGCCCGAACGTCATGCGGTCGTGGTGATAGCGGCGGTGGATCGGGTCTTCGTGCAGATACGCGAGCGTGTCGTGCATCCAGCCCATGTTCCACTTGAAGTCGAAGCCGAGCCCGCCGTCGCCGGTCGCCGCGGTGACGCCCGGCCACGCGGTCGACTCCTCCGCGACGGTGACGACGCCGGCCGGCGCGGCCGCACCGTGCAGCGTGTCGTTCAACCGGCGCAGGAACGCGACCGATTCGAGGTTTTCGCGGCCGCCGTATACGTTCGGCACCCATTCGCCTTCCTTGCGCGAATAGTCGCGGTACAGCATCGACGCGACCGCGTCGACGCGGATGCCGTCGACGTGATAGCGGCGCACCCACGCGAGCGCCGACGCGACGAGGAACGCGCCGACCTCCGTGCGCCCGAGGTTGTACACGCAGGTGTTCCAGTCGGGATGCATCCCCTCGCGCGGATCGGCGTGCTCGTACAGCGCGCTGCCGTCGAATTGCGCGAGCCCGTGCGCGTCGTTCGGAAAATGCGCGGGCACCCAGTCGACGAGCACGCCGATGCCGGCCGCATGCGCGCGATCGACGAACCGCGCGAAGCCGTCGACCGGCCCGAAGCGCGCGGACGGCGCGAACTGCGCGAGCGGCTGGTAGCCCCACGAGCCGCCGAACGGGTATTCGGCGATCGGCATGAACTCGACGTGCGTGAAGCCCATGCCCTTGACGTACGGAATCAGCCGCTCGGCCAGTTCGTCCCAGGTCGCGCTGCGTTCCATTTCCTCGGGGATGCGCAGCCACGACTCCGGATGGACCTCGTAGATCGACCACGGCACGCGATAGCGGTCGCGGTGCGGCCGCGCATGCATCCAGCCGTCGTCGTGCCACGCGAACGCGTCGAGCGCCGCGACGTCGGCGACCACCGACGCCGTGCGCGGCGGCGCTTCGGTCGCGCGCGCGCACGGATCGGCCTTGTGGGGCAGCACGCGCCCGTCGGCCGCGCGCAGCTCGTACTTGTAGCGCTCGCCCGCGCCGATGCCCGGCACGAACAGCTCCCATACGCCCGACGGCCGTCGCAGCCGCATCGGATGGCGGCGCCCGTCCCAACCGTTGAAATCGCCGACCACCGAGACGCGCTGCGCGTTCGGCGCCCAGACCGCGAAGCGCACGCCGTCGGTATCGTCGATACGCACGGGCGTCGCGCCGAGGCATTCGAGCACGGCGGCCGGGTCGCCGCCCGAGAAGCGCGCGAGCGCCGCGTCGTCGAGCAGCGTGCCGAATGCGTACGCGTCGTCGGTCACCTGGTGCGCACCGGGCCAGTCGATCGCGAGCAGGTAATGGGGCCAGCCGCCGTCGTGCGCGATCGTCCCCGCGAAGCAGCCGGCGCGATCGATGCACGCGAGCGCGCCGAGCTCGGCGCCGTCCGGCGACAGCGCGCGCACCCGTTCGGCGCCGGGCAGCAGCGCCCGCACGACGATCCGGTCGGCCTGTTCGTGCGGGCCGAGGCACGCGAACGGGTCGGGATGCCGGCCGGCGAGCAGTGCGTCGATGTCGGCGCGTTCGAACAGCGTGTCGGTCATGGGTGTCCTCCGTCGTCGGGCGGCACGCCGTCGCCGAGCAGGCGCTCGACCAGCGCCGCGAGCCCGCCGACCGGCACGCTCAGCCAGTCGGGCCGGTTCGAGGCTTCGTAGCACAGCTCGTACGACGCCTTGTCGATCAGGAACAGCGCGAGCAGGCGGTCCGCGTAGCGCGGGTCGACGAAGCGCGCGGGCGCGAGGTCCGCGGCCGCGCGATAGCACTCGACGAAGCGGTCGGCGGCGGCCTGCCCGAAGCGGTCGAACAGCGCGCGCTTGCGGCCGGCCGCCTGCGGCGGCGCTTTCTCGATCGCGAACTGCGCGGTCGCGCTCACGTACGACAGCGAGCGCAGCAGGCCGGCCACGTCGCGCAGCGGATGCGATTTCGCGCGACGCCGCTCGAGCGGGCGCGCCGGTTCGCCTTCGAAGTCGATCAGCAGCGCGTCGCCCTGCACGTCGAGCACCTGGCCCAGATGAAAATCGCCGTGAATCCGCGTGCATTGCGCATCGAGCGTGCGCGGCACGAGTTCGCCGAGCGCCAGCACGGCCGCGTCGCGCGACGCGAGCAGCGCGTCGGCCGATGCGCGGGTGGCCGCATCGAGCGCGTCGAGCCGCGTGCGCAGCACGTCGAGCGCACGCTCGAACGACGCGATCGCGTCCACGCACCAGCCGTCGACGTGCTCGGGCGTCGCGCGTTCCGGCGCGAACGCGGGATCGTCGGACGGCTGCGCGAGCGCGACGTGCAACTGGCCGAGCCGCGTGCCGATGATGCCCGCGAACGCCGCGTAGCCGAGCAGCGCATCGGGCGCTTCGTCCGTCTCGGCGGCCTCGCCGTCGTCCGCGGCCGGCAGCGCGAGCTCGTCGATCGCGCGCCGCAGGAAATCGAACGAGCGCGTCCATGCGTCGCCCTGGTTGTCGACGTAGCGCTGCAGGATCGCGACCGTGTGCGGCGAACCGTCCGGATCGACGTGCACGACTTCGCCGGCCAGCGTCGCGGTGTTCGCATAGCCGATGCGCGTCAGGTGCCGGCTCATTTCCGCTTCCGGATGAACGCCGTGCGCGACCTTGCGCACGAGCTTCAGCACGATCGCGTCGCCGATCACGAGCGAGCTGTTGCTCTGCTCGGCCGCGAGCCAGCGCACCTCCGCGTCGTCGCCCGGGTCCAGCCCGGCGAGCGCGTCTTCCGGAAGAAAGTCGAGCCGGCCGCCGTCGGACGTCGGCACCGTTGCGCCGTCGCGCAGCTTGCGCAGCATCCCGCGCGCGAACGCCGGCAGCGCGAACGCGTCGGTCAGGTAGCCGACCGTGTGGCCGCGCCGCACGCGCGCCAGGGCCAGCTGCGTGAACAGCGGATGAGACGTCTCGCCGCCCCACGCGGTCGCGAGCGGCACCACGTAGCGTTCGACGCCGCCGTCGCTCGCGGACACCCACGCCTCCGCATACTGGAACGGCTCGTCCGCCACCGGCGTGACGACGTTCAGCCACGCGTCGCCGATCGCGCGATCCTTCGACGCGAACCAGCGCCGCCGCGCGAGCCACGACGCGAGCGCGTCGTGCGCGAGCGCATGCAGTTGCGAGACGTCCGGCCGCGTATCGCCGCGCCGCATCACGAGCGTCACGTATTCGGGCAGCGGCTCCGCATGCGGCTGCCGCCACGACGGCTCGCGGCCGTGCTCGGCGAGCACGAACCACAGGAACCCGTACGGCGGGAAGGTGAGGAGATACGGGAGCTGGCCGATCGGCGGAAACGGCGAATCGGACGTCATCTCGATCGGCACGCGGCCCGCGAATTCGGACAGATCGAGTTCGACCGCCTGCGACGCGCGCGACAGGTTCGCGACGCACAGCACCGGCTCGTGGCCGTCCAGCTCGCGCAGGTACGCGAGCACCTTGCGGTTCTCCGGACGCAGGAAGCGGATCGTGCCGCGCCCGAACGCCTGCGACGCGCGGCGCGTCGCGAGGATGCGGCGCGTCCAGTTCAGCAGCGAATGCGGATCGCGCGTCTGCGCCTCGACGTTGATCGCGTCGTAGCCGTACAGCGAGCCCATCACCGGCGGCAGCACGAGCAGTTCCGGGTCGGCGCGCGAGAAGCCGCCGTTGCGATCCGACGACCACTGCATTGGCGTGCGCACGCCGTCGCGATCGCCGAGGTGGATGTTGTCGCCCATCCCGAGCTCGTCGCCGTAGTAGATGACCGGCGTGCCGGGCATCGACAGCAGCAGCGAATTGATCAGCTCGATGCGGCGCCGGTCGCGCTCCATCAGCGGGGCGAGCCGGCGCCGGATGCCGAGATTCAGCCGTGCGCGCCGGTCGCTCGCATAGGCCTGCCACAGCAGGTCGCGTTCCGAGTCGGTGACCATCTCGAGCGTCAGCTCGTCGTGGTTGCGCAGGAACACGGCCCACTGGTTGCTCGGCGCGAGCGCCGGCGTCTGCCGCATGATGTCGAGGATCGGGAAGCGATCCTCGCTCGCGATCGACATGTAGATGCGCGGCATCAGCGGGAAGTGGAACGCCATGTGGCATTCGTCCTCGTTGCCGAAGTATTCCTGCACGTCCTCCGGCCACTGGTTCGCCTCGGCGAGCAGCATCCGGTTCGGATACTCGGCATCGATCGTCGCGCGGATCCGCTTCAGGATCGCATGCGTTTCCGGCAGGTTCTCGTTGTTCGTGCCTTCGCGCTCGACCAGGTACGGCACCGCGTCGAGCCGCAGCCCGTCGATGCCGAGGTCGAGCCAGAAGCGCATTACCTGGATCACTTCGCGCACGACGGCCGGGTTGTCGAAGTTCAGGTCCGGCTGGTGCGAATAGAAGCGGTGCCAGTAGTACTGGCCGGCCACCGGGTCGTGGGTCCAGTTCGACGTTTCGGTATCCAGAAAGATGATCCGCGTGCCCGCGTATTTGGTGTCGGTGTCGGACCACACGTAATAGTCGCGATGCGTGGAGCCCGGCTTCGCGCGGCGCGCGCGCTGGAACCACGGGTGCTGGTCCGACGTGTGGTTGATCACGAGCTCGGCGATCACGCGGATGCCGCGCGCATGCGCTTCGCGGATGAAGCGCCGCACGTCGGCCAGCGTGCCGTAGTCGGGATGCACGTCGCGGTAGTCGGCGATGTCGTAGCCGTCGTCGCGGCGCGGCGACGGATAGAACGGCAGCAGCCAGATCGTGTCGACCCCGAGTTCGGCGATGTAGTCGAGCTTCGCGATCAGGCCGGGGAAATCGCCGATGCCGTCGTTGTTCGAGTCGTAGAACGACTTCACGTGCACCTGGTAGATGATCGCGTCCTTGTACCACAGCGGATCGTCCGCACAGAGCGCGGGTTCGCGACGGCGCGCGCGGCGCCGGCGCGGCGTGCCGGCCGGCGCGAGCGACGGGAACTGCGCGCGCCGTACGTCGTCGAGGGAATCTTCGCGTTTCATCATCCGTGGGCTCCCGAGGAGGGTCGGGCGTCGTCCGGTGCGGGCGCCGCCGCCCGCGCGGCGCCCGGAGACGGCGCGAGCCGCCAGATTGCGTACGGCCGCACGTGCGGATCGAGCGAGACGTACTGGCGATGGCCGCGCCAGGTTTCCGCGTGCGCGGCGTCCTGTTCGAGCGCATCGAGCGGTTCGCCGTCGGCCAGCCCGAGGCCGCGCCACAGCGCCGCATCGAGCGTGAAGTTCGCGGCCTGCGGATGCCACGGGTCGAGGCTGATCGCGACGGCCACCACGCTGTCGAACGCGGGCGTCGCCTTCGTGAAGACGAGCACCGAATCGTTGTCGGCCTCGACGAACGCGAGCCCGAGATGCGTCTGCAGCGCCGGATGATCGCGCCGCGCGCGGTTCAGCCGCGCGATTTCCGTGCCGATGTGCGCGGCCTTGCTCCAGTCGCGCGCGCGCAGCTCGTATTTCTCGGCATCCGCGTATTCCTCGCTGTCCGGCAGCGGCGCCGATTCGCCGAGCTCGAAGCCCGAGTACAGGCCCCACGAGCCGGCCAGCGTCGCCGCGAGCGCCGCGCGGATCACGAACTGCGAGCGCGGCGCGTTCTGCAGGTGGCGCGGGTTGATGTCGGGCGTGTTGACGAAGAAGTTGGGCCGGAAGAATTCGCGCGCGGGGCCGGCCGTCAGCTCGGTCAGGTAGTCGATGAAGTCGCGCTTCGACTCGCGCCACGTGAAGTACGTGTACGACTGCGAGAAGCCGACCTTGGCGAGCCGGTACATCATCCCCGGCCGCGTAAACGCCTCGGACAGGAACACGACGTCCGGATGCCGGCCGCGCACGTCGGCGATCATCCACGCCCAGAACGGCAGCGGCTTCGTGTGCGGGTTGTCGACGCGGAAGATCCGCACGCCCGCGTCGACCCAGAACAGCACCGCGTCGCGCAGCGCGAGCCACAGGTCGGGCAGCGCGTCCGGCGCGTAGAAATCGGGGTTCACGATGTCCTGGTAGCGCTTCGGCGGATTCTCCGCGAAGCGCAGCGAGCCGTCGGGCCGCCATGCGAACCAGCCGGGATGCGCGGCGAGCCACGGATGATCGGGCGAGCACTGGATCGCGAAATCGAGCGCGATCTCGAGCCCGTGCCCGCGCGCGGCGTCGACCAGCGCACGGAACGATTCGAGCGTGCCGAGTTGCGGATGCACGGCCGTGTGCCCGCCGTCGGGGGAGCCGATCGCGTACGGGCTGCCGACGTCGTCGGGGCCGGCTGTGAGGCTGTTGTTGCGGCCCTTGCGGGCGGACGTGCCGATCGGGTGGATCGGCGGGAAATACAGCACGTCGAAACCCATGTCGCGGATGCGCGGCAAATGGGCGATCACGTCGTCGAACGTGCCGTGCCGGTGCGGATCGTCGCTCGCCGAGCGCGGAAACATCTCGTACCAGCTCGAGAAGCGCGCCTTGCGGCGTTCGACGTCGACCGGGTAGGTCGTCGCGTCGTGCGTGACGAACGGGCGGTAGCGCAGCGCCGCGAACGCGTCGGCGAGCGCGGGCGCGCCGACCAGCGCGAGGCGGTCGTCGGGCGACGCGTCCTTGAGCTCGGCGGCGAGCCGTTCCATCTGCGCGACCGCGCGCGGATCGGCCGGCTCGGCGAGCTTCAGCGCGGTCGCGAGCAGCAGTTGCGCTTCGCGCACCTCCAGCGTCACGTCCTGGCCGGCCGCGCGCTTCTTCGCGATGTCGGTGACCAGCGACGCCCAGTCGTCGCGCCACGCGAGCACGCGAAATTCATGGCGACCGAGCCGGTCGAGCATGACGCGCGCATGCCAACGATCGTTCGGCTCGGCGTCGAACGGGATTTCGCGCCAGGCGTCGTCGTCGGCGGCGCGCCACTGGAGCACGGCGGCCAGATGCGCGTGCCCGTCCGTGAAGATCGACGCACGAACGACGAGCGGCTCGCCGATCACGCGCTTGATCGCGAAGCGGCCGTCGTCGACCGACGGCTCGACGCGCTCGATCGCGATCCGGTCGGCCGCGAGCGCCGCCGACAGCACGGTGCGCTCGCGCGCGGCGTCGGGGCGCGCGGCGACGGGCGGCGCCTGCCACGCGTGCAGCAGCGCATACGCGCCGGGTGCGAGCGTGAACGGCTCGAGCGCGGCCGGCGGATGCGTTTGCGCGCCGTCGTGCGTGGCGACGCGCGTGAAACCGCCCGGCACGCCGGGCAGGATCGTCGCCGGGTCGACCGTGGCCGGCGCGTCGAGATCGGGATTCAACGCGATCAGCAACGCCGTGTCGTCGTGTTCGAGCAACGGCCCGGTGCCGCGCAGCAGCGCGGTCGCATGCGCGCCCGGCGCGCTCAGTTGCACGATTTCGCCGCGGGCCGCCACGACGGGCGTGGCGCGGCGCCACGCATTCGCATCGGCGATCGTGCCCGACAGGTCGAAACGGGCGTGTTCGAACGCGGCGCGGTAGCGTTCGGTATCCGCGTCGCGGGCCATCAGCGGCACCGTCACGCCGCGCTCGAAACCCATCGGCACGAGCCAGCCGGTGCCGACGGCGGCGGCCGTCCACAGCGCGCGGCGATACGCGCGGGCGACGGTGTCGTCGGGTGTGTCGGGCCAGTCGTCGGCGAGACGCGGGCCGTCCGGCGCATCGGGAAACGCGATCGGCGCGCCGATGCGCCGCAGCAGCCGGTGTTCGTCCGCGAACCACGGCGCGCGCAGGTCCCACCAGCGCACCGATGAGAACACCGCGTCGAAGCCGGCGGTTTCGAGCTGCGCGAGCGCGTCGCGCGCATGGCCGGGCACGCCGGCGAGCACGGCGACGTCCGGGCGCGCACGGCGCAGCGCCGCGCGCCAGCCGGGCCACCAGTCGGCCGGCAGATGATGGGGCGCGTCGATCAGGAAGCCGGCCGCGCCCGCGTCGGCGAACGTCGCGAGATGCGCGCACCACCATGCCGAGAGCGCGTCGCGCGCCGCTGCGTCGCCGGCGTTCGCCTGCGCGATATCGAGCGCGTGCGCGGTGCCGCGCGGGTCGATCAGCGCGTCGTCGTGCGTGTGCTCGACGTACCAGTCGGGATGGTCGGCGCGCAGCGGGTTCTCGCGCGCGATGCGGTCCGGCACGACTTCGAGCAGCAGGCGCAGCCCGTGGCCCTTCGCCAGTTGCGCGAGCCGCGAGAAGGTTTCGAGTGCGCTCGCGCGCGTCGCGAACGATTGTGCCGGCCGCCGGAAATCGGCCACGTGGCGCGGAAAACCGGCGACGCTCGCGGCCCAGAACGCACCGACGAGCACATGATCGAAGCCCATGCCGGCGATATGCGCGAAGGTGGGCGGCCACGCGTCGAGCGGCCCCACGAGGCGGGCGTCGCAGAAGTAGAGGTGCGGAGCGAACGGCGGTGTGGAGTCCATGGCGTGGCGCGGGCGAGTGGCGGCGAGCGGTAAAGCCGGTGCGTCGCAACGCGCGTGCCTGCTGCGCGACCGCCGGCCGGGCAGGCGTTGGCGGGAATGCGGATTGAAGGGGACTGTCGTTTTTACATGACCGCCGACTCGCGCCTGCACTCACATGCGCGGAATCGACCGAATATCCGAACTGTCGCCGGCCGCCGGATCGCCGGCCGCCGGGTCGTCGTCCGAAGTTGGAATCGGCACCCCCGGGTCATACCGCACCACCGCGCCATGTTCGATCCGGTGCGGGAACGGCGGCGGTTCGTCCACCTCGTCGCCGAAGCGCGCGCGCACGAACGCGCGCAGCAGCGCTTCGCGGGCCGTGCGGCCGCGGGCGCCGCAGGTCGATGGGCCGTCGACGAAGGTCGCATCGCATTCGACGGTGTCGCCGTGGCCGGCGATCCGCAGGTCGATCACGCGATCGAGCACCGCGCCCGCATCGGCCCACGATGCCGAAGGCGCGAACGGCGCGTCGAGGTGCCGGAGCGCGTCGCAGGCGGCCGTCACGACGACGGTGGGCGAGACGGCCGTAAAGCGCAGCGTGTCTTCGTCATCCGCGCACAACGCGCGTGCGCACCAGTAATCGAGATGCTTTCCGTCGAGTGCGTCGGTTCGCATGAGCGGGCTCCGTCGGATCGAAAAAAATCCTCACCGTGCAAGCCCCGTGCCCGTCGCGGGCGTCGCGCGCATCCGCGCCACCAGCGGGTAGTGGTCGGACGCGTGCCGCGCCCGCGCGCTGCGATGCACGACCACGTCCACCAGCAGCTCGCCCGGATGGATCCAGATCCGGTCCAGCGAGAACACCGGCCACACGGTCGGGAACGTGCGCGGCGCAGGCGCGCGCCGGAACCGCGTGACGAGCGCCTGCAGCGCGCGGCCGCGCACGAACCATTCGTTGATGTCGCCGAGCAGGATCACCGGCATCGCGCCCGTGTCGAACGCCGCGAGCAGCCGCTGCACCTGCGCGCTGCGCTCGCTCGCCGACAGCCCGAGATGGGTCGCGACCACGCGGATCGGGCCGGCGCTGCAATCGATGTCGGCGTCGAGCGCGCCGCGCGGTTCGCGCGGGTGGAACGACAGGTCGAGCGTGCGCGCCGCGCGGATCGGACAACGCGACAGCACCGCGTTGCCGTAGCGGCGCTCCGGCGTGTCGATCGTCGGGCCGGCCACCGCGTGCATGCCGGTCGCGTCGCGCAGGTGCGCGAGCACGTCCGGTGCACGCGTGCCGCCGAGCGGCACTTCCTGCAGCGCGATCACGTCCGCGTCGAGTTCGTCGATCACCGCCGCGATCCGGTCGGCCGCGCGCGCGTGCCACACGCCGTAGCCGCCGCGGATGTTGTAGGTCGCGATCCGCAGGTCGCGCCCGCCCGGCGCGGCGACGGGCGCCGCGTCGGCGGTGACGACGTGCGGCGGCGGGGCCGCGTGTGTGCTCAGCGCCATCGTCGCAGCATCCTCACGAGCAGGATCGACACGCCCACCAGCGCGAGGCCGATCGCCGCCAGCCACGCGAACGCGCCGGGCCGCGGATGGCTGAGCGCGGCGGTCAACTGGTGCGCGAACGTGACGGTCAGCACGATGCCGGGCAGCATCCCGAGCGCGGTGCCGATCAGGAAGTCGCGCAGCCCGATGTGCGACGCGCCGGCGACGAGGTTCACGACGGTGAACGGCGCGATCGGCAGCAGCCGCAGCACGGCCATCGCGACCACGCCGCGCCGGCCGATGTGCTCGCTCAGCCGGTTCGCACGCGGGCCGGCGAGCCGGCGCACCGCGTCGCGCCCGAGCCAGCGGCCGAGCGCGTAGGTCGCCGCGGCGGCCGCCATCGAGCCGACCCCCGCATACGCGAAGCCCGGCCACGCGCCGAACACGAGCCCCGTCGCGGCGATTAGCAGCGTGATCGGCACCGCGCAGGCCGCCGCGACCACGTAGGCCGCGAGCAGCAGCACCGGCGCGGCCGGCAGCCGCGCGATGCCGGCCACCGCGCGCGACAGCGACGCGACGTTCAGGTACGCGCCCAGCGGCGTGAAGCGCCACGCGAGCGCCAGCGCGGCGATGGCGAGCACGATCGCCCCCAGCACGAAAAAGCGCGCGGTGAGCGAGCGATGCTGCTCGTGCGGCACGAATTCGCGGACGAACCGGTCCGGCTCGATCGGTTGCTCGGGGTCGAGCCGCGCGCTGACCGGCACGAGCGCCTCGAATTGCGGCGACACGGCCGGGTCGAGCGTGCGCAGCGTGCGGCCCGGCTTCGCGCGCAGCCGGTCGAGCACGACGTTCGGCCGTTCCCCGCACGCGAACGCGTCGGCCACCGCATCGGGCGTCGTGCCGAGATGCTCGGCCAGCAGCCGCTCGCGCATGCGCGCGATCGCGCCGCGAATGCGGGCGTCGCCGGCCGCGACGAGCGCGATGCAGCATTCGGTATCGAGCAGCATCGAGCGGTTGTTCAGGTTCGCGCTGCCGATCACGATGCATTCGTCGTCGACGATCGCGACCTTGCTGTGCACGTTCACGCACGCGTCGCCGAGGCCGTCGACGTGCGGATACAGCAGCCGGTAGCGGTCGAAGCGGTCGGCCGACGCGAGCGTCGCATGCAGCCGCGCGCGCAGCACGCCCATTGTCGCTTCCTGCAGCCAGCCGCTCTGCACGCGCGGCGCGACGACCGTCACGTCCGGCCCGTGCGCGTCGGCGAGGCGCGCGGACAACGTTTCGCGCACGACCGCCGCGGTGAAGTACTGGTTTTCGACATACAGGTGCCGCTGGGCGGCGCGGATCGCGTCCTCGACGAGCGCGCGCACCTGCCGCACCGGCTCGCGGCCGCCGTGGCGCGGCGCCGTATACGCGATGCCGAGCCGCACGTCGCGCACGTCGACGCGCGCATCGGGCGGCCACGGATCGTCGTCCGTCCGGTCGAGATGGCGCTGCGCGCGGATCGCGATCGGGCGTCCGCATGCCTGCAGCCAGCGGGCCCGCGCCTGTTCGCCGATCGCGGCGGCGGCATCGCCGTCGAACATCGCGTGCACGTCGTGGAACGGCCCGTACGGCATGCCGTGCTCGTCGCGGCGGCGCGGGTCGTCGGCCGCATGCGCGGGCGTGTCCCAGCGGGCGCGCGTCAGGTCGAGGCCGCCGACGAACGCGAGCCGGTCGTCGATCACGACCAGCTTCTGGTGATGCGACGCGCCGCGCGGGTGCGCATCGTCGAGCCGGAACCGGATGCCGCGATGCGCGCGCCAGCCGGCCCGATACACGGGCGGCCAGTCGCGCTCCAGCGCGTAGATCATCGCGAAGTCCCACGCTAGCACGTAGATGCGCAGGTTGTGGCGGGCGGATGCGAGCGCGTGCAGAAAGGCCGCGAGCGTGTCGGGCAACGTGTCGTCGGCGCCGCCCGGCGCGAGCCGCATCCGGCTGTCCACGTCCCAGCCGACGATGAACACCGTATGGCGTGCGCGCAGCAGCGCCGCGCGCAGCGTCGAGAAGTACGCGTCGCCGTCGACCAGCATCGCGAAGCGGTCCGCGCCGCGGATCGCGTCGCAGTTGCGCCCGCGCTCGAGCAGGCCGTGCTGCGGCGGGCCGTCCGCCGGCGCGGCGTCGAGCCGACCATCGTCAGTGCGGGCGATGCGATCCGGCACGATCATCGGGCGCCGACGTCCCGGTCGCCGTCGAGCCACTGCAACAGCGCATCGCAGCGTGCACGCAGCGCCTGCAGTTCCGGCGAATCCGCGTCGAGCCGCACGCGCTCGCCGCTGTGCGGATCGCCGTGCGCGACCGCGATCTCGTAGATTTCCTGCGCGATCGTCGCCGACGCGTGCGCGATCCTGATCCGGTCCAGCCAGTCGCATTCGGCGTGGCGGCACGCGAGCCACGCGCGCAACGCGCCGACCAGTTGGCCGGTCGTGAGCCAGGCCCCGCTGCGCATGCGCGCGGCCAATTGGCTCGTCACGAGATAGGAGAGCAGGTCGGTCTGGGTCACGCGAAACTCCTTGACGAGGTGTCGGGTCGACAGGTCCGTACGCACGCGATGTTTTGCAGCGTCTCGCAGATCGCCGCGAATTCCGGCCCGCTCGTGCGCGAGAACGAGACGGAGATGTCGTCGGTGTCCGGATCGTCGTCCGACTGCTGGACGATGAACCGTTTCACGCGCACGCGGCCGGGGCCGAGCGCTTCGTGCAGCGTGCCGAGCGTCAGCCCGCCGCGCTCGGCCACGAGCAGCAGCGTGCGCTGCTGGCGCTGCGCGATGAAGCGGCGCTCGAGCGGCTTCACGCCCGCGAGAATCGCGAGCACGATCGCCGTTGCGCCGATCGACGCAACCACCATGCCGCCGCCCGCGGCGAGCCCGACGCCGGCCACCGCCCACAGGCTCGCGGCCGTCGTCAGCCCGCGCACCATTTCGCCGCGCAGCAGGATCGAGCCCGCGCCGAGAAAGCCGATGCCGGACACCACCTGCGCGGCGACCCGCGACGGATCGAGCACGACGCCGTTTTGCCCGCGCACGTCCTCGAAGCCGAACGTCGACACCAGCATCACCAGCGCGGCGCCCACGCACACGAGCATGTGCGTGCGCAGCCCGGCGGCCCAGTTCAGGCGCTCGCGTTCGAGCCCGATCACGCTGCCGAGCAGCGCGGCCAGCAGCAGGCGTCCGAGTAATTCGAGGTGGCCGATCATGATGTGCATTCCTTCCGGCCCTGCGCGAGGCGGGCCCGTTGCGCTTCGACGCGGAAAAGGGACGCAAGCGGCGTGCCGGCCGGGCACGGCGCGTGCGCACGAGGCCGACGGCGTGCGTGGCGCGCCGCCGGCGCGCATTTTTTGCATCGCCATCGCAGATAAGACAGGAGGCCACCGTGGCACATCAACAGGACGCACAGGTTCGGGACCCGTATCGCGGTCACGAAATCCTCGTATGGGCGCGGCCCAACGAGCGAGGCGCGTGGCGCGACGAGGTACAGGTGTACGCCGCCGGCGCGCGCATCGAACTGGCCGTATCGGAGGCCGCCGGCCCCGAATGGCTGACCGAGGTCGAGGCGCTGCGCGCGGGCGTCGAGCGCGGCCGCTATCTGGTCGACAAGCGCGTGGACGACGATTGACCGGCATGGCGCTTGCGGCGCCGTGCGCCGCAACGCCACCCGCAGCACCCGTGAACCCATGCCGGCCCCGGGCCGGGAGGAACCGATGAGCGATCCGCGCACCCTGCATATCTACCGCTACGATCCCGATCGCGACGCGCAGCCGTACCTGCAGCGCTACGAGATCGACGTGGACCCGGCCGACCGCATGCTGCTCGACGTGCTCGGCCGCGTGAAGCGCGACGACGAGACGCTCGCGTACCGGCGCTCGTGCCGCGAGGGAATCTGCGGCTCGGACGCGATGAACATCAACGGCAAGAACGGCCTCGCATGCCTGACCAACATGCAGACGCTGCCGCGCGAGATCGTGCTGCGACCGTTGCCGGGGTTGCCGGTGGTGCGCGACCTGATCGTCGACATGACCGACTTCTTCAACCAGTACCACTCGATCCGGCCATACCTGATCAACGACACGACGCCGCCCGCGCGCGAGCGGTTGCAATCGCCGGAAGAGCGCGACCAGCTCGACGGGTTGTACGAATGCATCCTGTGCGCGTGCTGTTCGACGTCGTGCCCGAGCTACTGGTGGAACCCGGACAAGTTCGTCGGGCCGGCCGGGCTGCTGCAGGCGTACCGCTTCATCGCCGATTCGCGCGATCTGGCGACGGCCGAGCGGCTCGACGATCTCGAGGATCCGTACCGGTTGTTTCGCTGCCGGACGATCATGAACTGCACGGACGTGTGCCCGAAGGGGCTGAATCCGACGAAGGCGATTTCGGAGATCCGGACGATGCTGGTCAGGCGGACGGTGTGACGCGCGACGCCTGAATGCTTGCCGTGGAACTTATGACAATACCGCGATCAGTCGTTGCAGCAGAGGTCGTCGCGCCGTCCAGCCGTCCATCCTGGAAGGCGACATGGCGATGAAGCGCGACGCGCACGACTTCGATGGGTCGTCGTGGAAAGGTCTATCGCTTCGGCGTGGTTGCCGGCTGAAACTATGAATGGCGCATGACGTGGGTCGTGGTCGCTGCGTCATTCGCAATGTGTCTCAGGATCACCGTGCTGGAGGCCCCGACGTACGTTCGATGCTCGACCATGTGCCTCCGATCGTTCTCGGCCTCCAGCGCACAAACCTCGAATCCCGGTTCGCGTGCCAGGGGTGACCTTCAATCCCGTGCATCTGTCCGCTTGGCCGCCTCCGCGCCTCACCGCGGTCATCTTTTTGGTCCCATATAAATAGCCTTGACCGTCAACGTCTGGATGAATGCGATTGTCCAGACGCGCGCCGCGATCGTGAATGAGGATACCGAAGCAATAACGCGAAATGTGTACGCGATCAAGCGCGCATTTGCGATGGTGCAGGAGCATGCGATAGTCGCAATCCGTGCCGAAATCGAGACGAAGGGCCGTGCGGGGCATGTTGACGCGATGAGCGGGTTGCTGGCGAGGTTGTCGGACGCGCGACCCGGCTGCTCGACTCATGCATCGATGGGATCGGACAGCAAGACGACGCTATCCACGCCGACGGGAGCGGTCCGGCAGCATGAGCGTGTCAACCGAAATTGATTGAATCGGTTAAATAATTGCATCTTTCGGCTTGATTGTGGAAATGATCCCAGTATCTGGCCGCGCGTCGCAAAGATTGAATAAACGCCAAGGAACTCACTAATCTGCGAACGCGTGCCGCGCACACGGGTACGCGCCACTCAAATAATCTGGAGACGCAGATGAATTTGAAAAATAAGTTAGGAATATTGACGGTCGGCATGCTGCTGGCGGCCGGCGTGATATCCGGGTGCGGCGGTGACGATACGAGCCCCGCCTCCGTCAGTAGCAGTGTCGCGATGGCGGGTGTCGGAGCCGGCGGTACCGACACGACCGCGACGTCCGACGATGGCGCGACGACGGACGCGGCACCGGCCGCGCGAAAGCAGATCGCCGTGAATCCTCCGCCGATGGGCTGGTCGTCATGGAACAGCCTCGCGGAAGATGTCAGTTTCGATACGATCAAGGCGCAAGCGGACGGGCTGGCCAAGCTGAACGAGCGCATTGCGTCGGGCAACAAATACCAGTATGTGAATATCGACGAAGGCTGGTGGACCTCCCGAAAGCGCGACGCGAACGGCAACTTCATCATCAACGTCGACATGAACGGCAATCCCACCAACCAGTGGCCGGGCGGCATGAAGGCGATGGCCGACTACATTCACGGCAAGGGGCTGAAGGCGGGCATCTATATCGACTCCGGGCCGCAGGGCTGTGGTAGCACGAATGGCGTGCACTTCGTCGGCAGCGATTACGCGCACTACGATCACGATTTCCTGCAGTTCGCGCAGTGGGGCTACGACTTCGTCAAGGTCGACTGGTGCGGCGGCAGCGCGGCCGGATACGACCCGCAGCAAGCGTATACGGCCATCTCGCAGGCCATTCAGAAAGCCTACGCCGCGACCGGAAAGCTGCTGGTGCTCAACATGTGCGACTGGGGCACGTTGGGCAAGAGCGGTTATCCCGATGCTGGGTTGGGGCCGTGGGCCTGGGGCGCGGGGATCGCCACGTCGTGGCGTACGACGGGGGACATCTACGGCCCCGGAAGCGGCGTTCCGAAGTTCGGCTCGGTGCTGGGCAACTTCAACGGAAACTATCATCCGGAAGGGCAGCACACCGGCTACTACAACGATCCCGACATGATGGTTGCCGGCATGGGCATGACGGCGGCGAACGATCTCGCCCACGTGAATCTATGGGCGATCGCCGGCGCGCCGATGATCCTCGGCAACGATCTGTCGAAGCCGCTTTCGAGCGACAGCGTGACCTTGCTCACCAATCCCGAACTGATCGCGATCGACCAGGATGCGCTGGGACTGCAGGGATTGAAGGTCGCGGACGCCAACGGGCAGCAGATCTGGGCGAAGCTGCTGGCCGGCAGCGGAAGGCGTGCGGTCCTGCTGCTCAACAACGGCGCCACGGCGAGCCCGATGACGGTGACGTGGAAGCAACTGGGGCTGGCTGCGGGCACCCGGGCCACGGTGCGCGATGTCTGGGCGCACAAGAATCTCGGCACGGCCGCCGACGCCTATACGGTCGCGAGCGTTCCGGCCGGAGGCACCGTGATGCTGGTGCTGCGCGGCAAGGACGCGCCGTCGTCCACGTTCCTGCCGAGCACGCTGTCGGGGGGCGCCGCGTATGCGCATTGCATCGCTTGCGCGAGCGGCAGGAAGGTCACGGGGCTGGGCACGGTGACGTTCAGCAACGTCGCGTCGTCGACGGTCGGCGGCTTCGTCCAGATCGCTTACCTGAATGCCGGGCCGGAAACCGCCAAAGCGCAGCTCGGCGTGAACGGCGGCAATCCGACGACGGTGGCATTTCCGCCGGCCGGCAAATCCGTCGGCACCGTGACGGTATATGTCGGGCTGAAGTCGGGGCTGAACACGTTGACGCTGTCGAGCCTCGACGGTGCCACGCCGGCGCCCGAGATCGCGTCGGTCGCCGTGGTGGCCGGGCCGGTGAAACTGCCGCCCCCGCCTCCGCTGGCGTACGAAGCCGAGGCGGCCGGCAACACGCTCGGTGGTGCGGCGCGCGTTGCGTCCTGCAACGGCTGCTCGGGCGGCCAGGACGTCGGCTACATCGGCAACGGCGATGGAACCAGCAACGGCACGCTGACGATCAACGGCATCAACGTGGCGGCGAGCGGGACGTACAGTGTGTCGGTCAGCTACGCGAACGGCGATGGGGCGCCGCGTAACGCACAGATCAGCTTCGACGGCGCGACGCCGGTCACGGTGTCGTTCCCGTCGACGGGCGGCTGGGGGAACGTATCGACGCTGACGGTGACCGGCACGTTCCAGCAGGGCAGTGCGAACACCTTGCGATTCTCGAACCCCACGGGCTGGGCGCCCGACATCGACGGCATCGCCGCTCCGGTGAAGCAGTAACGACGAGGCGCGCGGCCTGCCGGTTCGGGCGGGCCGCGCCTTCACGTCGAGCTTGTCGCCCACGCAAGCTGCCGGAAACTTGTATGCGATTGCACCGACCCTCGTGTGGGTCGGTTGCCGACGTCGACGGGCCGCCCGACGCTCAGGGCCGCGCCGCCACCTCGTCGAGGTGCCACAGCAGGTCCGCCGGATCGTCGTACACGCGCAGTGCACCGGCGCGTTCCAGTTCGTCGCTGCCGTACCCGCCCGAGAGCAGGCCGACGCCGAGCGCGCGGCAGCGGGCGGCGGCGAGCATGTCCCAGATGCTGTCGCCGACCACGACCGTATGCTCGATCGGCACGTTCAGCTTCGCGGCGGCGGTCAGGAACAGGTCCGGGTCCGGCTTCGCATACTTCACCTGATCGCGCGTGACGACCACGTTCTTCGCCGGATCGACGCCGAGCGCCTCCAGATTGATCGCCGCGGTTTCCATCCGCCCGCTGGTCGCGATCGCCCAGCGGATGCCGGCATTCGACAGCGCGGCCAGCAACTCGCGCGCGCCCGGCAGCGGCCGGACCTGCGCGCGCAGCCGCTGGTATGCGGCCGCATGCAGCCGGGCGAGCCGCTCGACGCGCGCCGCGTCGATGTCGCCGGCCGTCTCGCGCAGCAACTGATTCAGGAACAGGCCGCCGCTCATCCCGATCTTGCGGTGGATGCGCCATACCGACAGCTCGATGCCTTCGGCGTCGAGCGCTTCTTTCCATGCAAGCACGTGCTGATAGACGCTGTCGACGAGCGTGCCGTCGAGATCGAACAGAAATGACGTTTCAATACGCATGCGAATCTCCTGGCCCGGTAGCGTTCGGGCAAATCGTCGGCAAAACCCGGTTCGTCACATTATCGGCGCGCGGCCGTGTCACCGCCATGTCCCGCGCGGCACGCGCCGCGTCCGCGGCAGCGTGTCGAACGGCGCTGGTACAATCGCGCCGATGCGCCGGGCGGGCCGCCCGCGCGCCCAACCTTCGCCGAATTCCCGTATGGCAACCCCCGACGCCGTCAGTTCCGAACAATCGTGGTGGGGCGTTCTGGCCCTGGCACTCGCCGCCTTCATCTTCAATACCACCGAATTCGTGCCCGTCGCGCTGTTGAGCGCGATCGGCGACAGCCTGCAGATGCAGCCGACCGCGGTCGGCCTGATGCTGACGATCTACGCGTGGGCCGTTGCGGTCGTATCGCTGCCGCTGACGTTCGTCACGCGTCACGTCGAGCGCCGCAAGCTGTTGAGCGTCGCGCTGCTGGTGTTCGTCGGCAGCCACGTCGTGACCGGCGTCGCGTGGAATTTCACGGTGCTGATGATCGGCCGGCTCGGCATCGCGTGCGCGCATGCGGTGTTCTGGTCGATTTCGGTCCCGCTCGCCGTGCGGCTCGCGCCGAGCGACCGCAAAAGCCGTGCGCTCAGCCTGCTCGCGATGGGCTCGGCGATCGCGATGGTGGCCGGGATTCCGCTCGGCCGCGTAATCGGCGAGGCGTTCGGCTGGCGCGTCACGTTCCTGATCATCGCGGGCGCGGCGGGCGTCGCGCTGCTGCTGCTGCGCGCGACGTTGCCGTTGCTGCCGAGCCAGGGCGCAGGCTCGCTGAGCAGCATCGGGGTGTTCCTGCGCAAGCCGGCGCTGGTCGCGCTGTACGCGATCACCGTGCTCGTCGTGTCCGCGCACTTCACGTCGTACACGTACATCGAACCGTTCGTGCAGAGCGTCAACCATGCGAGCAGCAGCCGGATCACGTACGTGCTGATCCTGTTCGGCGTCGCCGGCCTGCCGGCCGCGGTCTGCTTCAATCGCCTCTATCCGTACCGGCCCGACGATTTCCTGCTGGCGTCGATCGTCGCGCTGTCGGGCTGCCTGCTGATCCTGTTCCCGTGCGCGCTGAACATCGTCACGCTGTCCGTGCACACGCTGGCGTGGGGCGGCGCGATCGTCTGTTTCGGGCTGGCGATGCAGGCGTGGGTGCTGAAGCTGGCGCCGGAGGCGACCGACCTGGCCGTATCGATCTATTCCGGGTTGTACAACGTCGGCATCGGCGCCGGCGCGCTGCTCGGCAACCATATCGCGGGCGACTTCGGGCTGCCGTGGATCGGCACCTTCGGCGGCGTGGTCGCGATCTTCGCGGCCGGGATCGCGTGGCTCGCGTTGCGGCTGCACGAGCGGCGGGCAGCGGCTTAGGGCTTCGTCCCGAACCGCCGATGCGACCCGTCGGGCCGGATTCCCGCCGTATCGATCTGCCGAAGTTTCGCGTACAGCGTCGTGCGTGAAATGCCGAGTTGCCGCGCGGCCGCCGACACATTGCCGTCGTGCTCGTCGAGCGCCCGGCGGATCGCATCGAGCGACTGCTCGTGCAGGCTCGCCTGCGGACCGGCGGCCGGCGCCGCGTTGCATACGTCGGCGGCGTCTTCGAGCCCATCGGCCTGACGCGCGAGCGTCGCGCGATCGAGCGGCGCACGCACGGTGCGCACCCATACGTGGCTACCGTCGTCGCGCGCGATCCGCTGCGGCGTGCGCGACGGCGTCAGCAAGCGCCGCTGCTGCGCGGGCGTCGCGCCGGGAAACAGTTGCCGGAGATCGTACGGCCCGAGCGGCCCTTCCGGCGCGAGATCGAGCATGCGGCGCGCCAGCCGGCTCACCGCGCGCACGCGGCCCGCTACGTCGAGCGCGACGACGCCGGCGAGCGGCGTGCCGAGCCAGCGCGCGTCATGCTGAACCTGCAGCAGATGGCAGTCGCGCAGCATCGCATAGAGTCGCTGCTCGGCGGACAGCGACGCGTGCCGGAACGACTCGCGCAACTGCGCGACATTGCGCCGGCCGACGCCCGTGATGTCCAGCGCGCCGATCACTTCGCCGTCGAAGCCGAGCAGCGGCACCGCGAGACAGAATACCCGCGAAAACGCGTCGAGATAGTGCTGCGCGCCCGCGACGACGGTTTCGGCGCCGTCGTGGATCACGCAGCTCGGGGCGGTCGTGCCGATGTTCGGTTCGACGATCCGGCGTCCAGTGACGATCGGCGTGAGCAGCGCGTCGTCGCATTGCGGGCTGCGCCGCACATGGACGATCGTGCCGTGCGGATTGACGCACATGATCGTCCATTCGTTGCCGCCGAATGCGGCCCACAGCGGCTCGATCTCCTGCGCGACGCAGCGGGTCAGCCGCCGGTCCGCGCGCGATTCGTCGAGTTCGCGCTGCATCTCATAGCGGGCGGTTTGCCACGGCCGCAGCCCGGCGTCGCGCGAACGCAGCCACGAGCGCGCGACGCTGGCCGGCAAGGCCGTTTCCGGCAGCGGCTCGCCCGCGGCGAAGCGGGCGCGGAGCCGGTCGAGGTCGACCGGCCGAGACAGGGATTCGGGGGCTGGCTTCACGCTGCGCTCCAGTTGGGTCGATGTCCGGGCCGGGTATTGCCGGCCCGGCGTGTCGCGCGAATGCGTAATATAGCCCGGTGCCCGAAGCCGGGTATTTTCGTTCCCGGCAACGGCGCCCGCCGCATGACGCCGATTGGCGTCGGCGGGCGGCCGGCGGTGCCCCGCGCCTAGTGCGGCAAACGCAGGATCGGCTTGAGCGTGCTCCCGTCGCTGCTGTCCGCCGCCGCCTGGTTGATCTGGTCGAGCGGATAGAACTTCACCAGCCGGTCGAACTGAAACCGCCCCTGCAGGTACAGTTGCACGAGCTGCGGGATGAACGTCTGCGGCACGCTGTCGCCTTCGACGATGCCGCGAATCGTGTGGCCGCCGAGCAGCAGGCTGTTCACGTCGAATTCGGCCTTCGTGCCGAGCTTCGGCGCACCGACCACGCCCATCGTGCCGCGCGAGCCGAGCGCTTCGATCCCTTGCGACAGCACGGCCGGCAGCCCGGTCGATTCGAGCGCGAAGTCGGCGCCGCCGCCGGTGATCTCGCGGATCGCGTCGACGACGTCGACTTCCCGGCTGTTGATCGCGTGCGTTGCGCCGAGTTCGAGCGCCAGCGCGAGCCGCGACGGCACGATGTCGACGGCGATGATCGTCGTCGCGCCCGCGATGCGCGCGGCCATCACGGCGCTCATGCCGACCGCGCCCGCGCCGAAGCTCGCGAAGCTGCTGCCCGGGCGCACCGCGAGCGAATGGATCACCGCGCCCGCGCCGGTCTGGATCCCGCAGCCGAGCGGGCCGAGCAGTTCGAGCGGCGCTTCCTTCGGCACCTTGATCGCGTTGTTCTCGCGCGCGAGCGCGTAGCTCGCGAACGACGACTGCGCGAAGAAATGATCGTGCAGCGGTTGCCCGGCTTCGTCCCGGATCGCGGTCTGCCCGTCGGCGTCGGCGCCGCCGAAGTTCAGCGCGAAGAACTGCCGGCAATACGCGCCGTGACCGCCGACGCACGATGCGCAGTGGCCGCACGCGCCGTAGGTCAGCACGACGTGATCGCCCGCGGCGAGCGTCTTCACGTTCGGGCCGACCGCCTCGACCACGCCCGCGCCTTCGTGACCGAGCACGGCCGGCAGCGGCACCGGATAGTACTGGTCGCGCACGATCAGGTCGGTATGGCACAAGCCGGTCGCGACGACGCGCACCAGCACCTCGTCGCCGCGCGGCGCGCGGATCCGGGCCGCTTCGATCGAAAAGGGCGCGCCGGCGGCGCGCGCGACGGCCGCGGTGACGGCGCGTGTATCGTGTTCGGTGTACATGGTCGGTCTCCTCGTCAAATCGGATAGAGCGGCGCTTCGCCCTTGATCGTCAGCCACTGCCACTGCGTGAATTCTTCCCAGTTTGCCGCACCGCCGATGCTCGAGCCGTTGCCCGACGCGCCGACGCCGCCGAACGGGTTGATCGCCTCGTCGTTGACCGTCTGGTCGTTGATGTGCAGCAGCCCCGTGTTCAAGCGCTCGCCGATCCGCAGCGCGCGGCCGACGTCGGCCGACAGGATCGCCATCGACAGCCCGTATTCGGTCCGGTTCGCGAGCGCGATCGCGTCTTCGTCGGTATCGAACGGCACGACGACCGCCACCGGCCCGAAAATCTCTTCGTCGAATGCCGGATTGCCCGGCGCGACGCCGCTCAGCACCGTCGGCTCGAAGAACAGGCCGCGATGGCCGCCGCCCGTCTCGACGCGTGCGCCCGCGCGGCGCGCCGCGTCGACCAGGTTCGCGGCATGGTCGCGTTGCGCGGCGTTGATCAGCGGGCCGAGGCCGACGTCGCCGGCGGCCGGGTCGCCGACGCGCAGGCTGCGCGCCTTCTCGACGAGCTTCGCGACGAAGCGATCGTGAATCGCGCGCTGCACGAGCACGCGGCCGGTCGCCATGCAGATCTGGCCTTGATGCAGGTACGCGCCCCATGCGGTGTTGGCGATCGCGCGGTCGAGATCGGCATCGTCGAGCACGATCAGCGAGTTCTTGCCGCCGAGTTCGAGCGACACCTTCTTCAGGTGACGGCCCGCCGCTTCGCCGACCTTGCGCCCGGCCGCGGTGGAGCCGGTGAACTGGATCATCGCGACGTGCGGATCGGCGACCAGCGCCGCGCCGGCCGCGCCGTCGCCGGGCAGCACGTGCAGCACGCCTTCGGGCAAGCCGGCGAGCTCGAACACGCGCGCGATCGAGACGCCGCCGCATACGGCGGTGCGCGGATCGGGCTTGAGCACGACCGCGTTGCCGAGCGCGAGCGCGGGTGCGACCGCACGCATCGCGAGGTACAGCGGGAAGTTGAACGGCGAGATCACGCCGACCACGCCGCGCGGGCGGCGGCGCGCGAGCGACAGCCGGCCGGCTGCGGACGGGAGCACTTCGCCGGCCGCGCGCGATGGCAGGCCGGCTGCTTCGTGGAGCGCCTTGATCGTGACCGACGTTTCGAACGCCGCCTTCGCGCGCGTCGAGCCGCTTTCGCGCACGAGCCAGTCGACGATTGCGTCGAAGTGCGTTTCGGCGACGGCTGCGGCGCGGCGCAGGACTGCTGCGCGCTCGTCGTAGGGCAGCGAGAACCATGCGGGTTGGGTGCGGTGGGCGGTGGCCGATGCTTCGGCGATGGCCGCGCCGTCGGCGAGACCGATGCGGCCGAGCGTGTTGCCGGTCGCCGGTTCGATCACGTCGGCCGCGAGCGGGCTCGCGTGCCAGCGTCCGGTGAAGGTCTTGCCGCGCCAGACGTCGGTGTCGAATAGGGCGGGGGTGGTGCTATCCATGTGCGCTCCTGGGGAAATTCGGATCGGCCGGGGCGGGGTTGGTGCTTGAGGGCTGGCCGGCATGCGCGGGAGGGTAGGCGGGGGCGGAGAGACGGGGCTATCCGGGTTTCTTCCCACGCGCGGAGGGCGCGTGGATTGGGAGGTGTTTGCGATTCTGTGTGCGGAAATTGAACAGTTGCTGTGGGAGGTTTTGCCGCATGCCCTCGGATGACACGCCGATATCGTTGTGCGGTACGGCCTATGTCGCGTCCGAAGGCTCGGCGCGCTGATGCGCCGAGATAGACGTATGCGCTTCGTGCTTCTTCGGAGTGGCAGTTACCGACCCTCAAGAGACGCTCAAAGTTGCTGGGAACCGCCGTTCAAAACATACAGCTTTATACCTACTGCAGGGCTGCCTTCTACTTTTCGAGCCGGCGAAGCATGATCTGGCCGAGCTCTGAAGGTTGTCGCAACAACGATTCGCGCAATGGTCCCTCGTAATTTAGATCTGTCGACTCAAGCCCGTGCACGATGCTCCAGAAGACTCCAGCACCATCATCCTCGGGAAATCGTTCAAAAATGCGAAACAGGACCGGCAGACAAGCGATCGATACGTCTCCCTACCAAAGCTCCGATAAGAGCGTGTCTAACTTGCGCCAGTCGCCTGCGGGGCTAGGCTTGAACTGGTCGATTTCCAAGAGAATTTCGTTTAGCGGACGACTCATCGTTAGTCTTGTGCGGAGCTAGGGAGGGAGACGGGCGGAGTTATAAACGTCCGCTCGTGGCCGGTAGCAGACTCACGTGGAGGCCCGCTTCCGACCCGGAGCGGTCCTTGACTTCACTCCGAGCGGACATTCCCACGGTGGCTTCAAATGTAAAGAGCTCGCCCCCCACCGGACGACGTTCGCACACGTTCTGCAAAGCCTTCAAAGAAAAAAGGAACGTTGTCGCCGGTGTCCCCGGATAAGCGGCCACGCACCTTGTCCCAAGTTCCGAGAGCGGTGTGATTTTGTGAATTACCGACAACAAGCACGGGCTGATTTCGCTCTTCGAGCCAGGAATACGTGCCGCCGAACTGCTGGCGACCGACCTCCAGAACGTAACAACCGAATCGCGTCACGATCCCCTCAACCGTCTCAGATGGCAGGTCATTTCGGTACATCGAAGCCTCTGCAAGCATCTCTTCAACAACCTGTAGGCTTGCTTCCGAAAAATCTAGCTTCCCCTCAGCACGGTCGTTGAAATCGGCCAGCGCTTGTGCTGCGAGGCGTTGCACTTCTTGCTGGAGTTCACTCATATTTAATCAAAGTTGGGCGTTCGAAGGGTGCGCTTGGGATTGTCGATAAGATATCCATTCATCTCCTCGACGTGCCCGCAAATCGTCCATACGCAGTGCTTGATTGTCAACGATGTAGGCTGCCCAGTCGAGTGTCCCTTCCTGGCCGATTCTGTTGAAAAACTCGGCATTCGTGGTCGTTGGCACCTATCCTTGATCTGATCAATCGACGAGGTGCCA
>NZ_LOYP01000048.1:0-176857 GCF_001526365.1 Burkholderia sp. MSMB1835 | reverse complement strand
GCGGCGATGTACGGCGCCGGATCGATCTTGTAGAGGCGCTGACCGGCCTTGACGTCGGTGCCTTCGGTGAATTCACGACGCAGCACGATGCCGTCGACCCGCGCACGCACTTGCGCGACGAGGAACGCACTGGTGCGGCCCGGCAGCTCCGCCACCGCCGGCACGGCTTGCGGCTGCACGGTGACGACGCCGACTTCCGGCGTTGGCGGCGGCGGTGCCGATTCTTTTTTCCCGCACGCGGCCAGGAAAACGGCAGCCGTTGCGGCGGTGATTAAGCGGTATGGAACCCGTTCGACGCGCATGGAGCGACCTCTCACAATTAGACGACCTTCAATGGGAATCACCAGATCTCCTCATGGCCCTGACGCGCGGCGGACTTGCAGCTTCCTGTCCGGCGCGGATGCGGACGCGTGTTGCGGGTGTGCGTTGCACCCTGCGAAGCGTTCGTGTGCCGAACTGCTTCCGATAAAGAACGGCGAGCCCGCGGTCCCGCGGGATCGCGTTGCCGCGGGTTCAGCCTGACCGCTGGCTCGCGGGCCGGAACGCGGCGCCGACGAATTCGATGAACGCGCGCGCGGCGGCCGGCAAACGCGCGGCGCGCGCATGTGCGAGCTTCAGCGTGACGGGCGCGAGCGGGTGGACCGGTGCAATGCGCACCAGCGTGCCGGCCGCCAGATCGGCATCGACGAGATACGCGGGCAGCACTGTCGCGCCCATGCCGGCCACGGCCAGCCGCCGCGCCATCTCGAGATGGCCGACGCCCGAATTGCCGGGCGTCGCGCCGGATCGAATCCCGGCCGCGTGACCGTCGTCGGCCGCCGGCAGTTCCAGCCGCACGGCCGCGATGTCCGGCCAGTCGCCCGACGCAGCCGCGCCGCCGTGCGCGGCGACGTAACCTGGCGCCGCGACCCGCACGGTTTCGTACGCGGCCAGCGTATGCAGCGCATGGGCGCCGGACACCGGCATGTCATCGGTCAGGAACGCGACGTCGATGTCCTCGGCGGCCAGGTCGACGTGGGTATCGGTCAGCGTCACGGTCGGCCGCACGTCCGGAAACCGGTGCACGAAGCGATCGAGCAACGCGCTCAACTGGCTGAGCCCGAACGCGACCGGCGCGGCCACGCGCAATACGCCTTCCGGCTTGCTGCCCATCGCGACGAAACGACCGTCGATCTCGTCGATCGCGCCGAGAATCCGCTCGACGCGCGCGAGATACAGCTCGCCGATTTCCGTGAGCGACTGGTGGCTCGTGCTGCGTTGAAGCAGGCGCGCACCGAGGCGCGTCTCGAGCGCATCGACCAGCCGGCTCGCCATCGCCGTCGACACGCGCAAGCGCGTCGCCGCCCGGCGAAACCCGCCTTCTCTTGCCACCGTCACGAATGCCCGAATCGATTGAAGTTGGTCCATTTGTCCGGATTTCCCTGCGCGGACGACTGCCCGTATGCCTGCACCCGCCGCCGTGCCACAGCCGGCCCCCATCGGCCCGGCCCATGCGGCGGCACCGACCCCGGCTCAGCCGGGTCGGTCGGCACGCGCGACACGCACGGGCCGGCTTGCAACGGACGCAAACCGGCCTCGGCAAGCCCGATGCACGATCGTTCAATAGCAGTCCTGAGTCTTTTCCGGCGATTCGCGGGGCGACGCACGCGGCATGGCGGCGGCCGCGCATCACGCGGACGAGGTTGCCCGCATCATCCGGGCGCGCTGATTCGCATTTCCTTCAGCAGGTGCAATGGTAGGGAAACCACCGAAAAATGGCTTGCCCGATCCTGCGATTGTTTTGCCTTAATTTCCGAATTTGTGCGCCGCACACCGTGCAACGACGACGGCACGATCGTCGGCCATGCAGGTCCGGATGATCGGGCTAATTTCGGACAGGTTTAGGCAATCCCGCGCACGCAACTGGCCGTACGATGTGACCGCCGTGCCTGCACCGCGACAGCGGATCGCAGCCGCGCACATTGCATCGACCACGCCGCCACCCGCTTACGCAACATGGAAATCGACGCCGAAACGCCGCCGCAACCGCGCCACCCGCCCGATCACGATGCTCGGCCGCGCGCCCGGTCGCCCGCGGCCCGGCTCGCGGCGCTGATCGCCGCGTACGCGCCGCACGACGGCATGTTCGACCTCCCGTTGCGCGGCATGCGCGTCGCGCGCGCTTCCGCGCCGTCGCCGCAGTGGAACCACGGCGTGCACCACGCGTGCCTGAGCATCGTCGGGCAAGGCGCGAAGTCGATGCGCGTCGGCGACGAGACTTACCCGATCGACCAATCGCGGATGCTGGTCGCCACCGCCGATCTGCCCGTGACCGGACGCGTGACCCGCGCAAACCCGGCCGAGCCGTTCCTTTACGCGCAACTCGCGCTCGATCCGCGCCGCATCGCGGCGCTCACGCCGGTGGTCTTTCCGCGCGGGCTGCCGAAAGCCGTCGACTACCGCGCGCTCGACACGCTCGACGCAACGCCCGAAATCGTCGACGCCGTCGCGCGGCTGATGCAACTGATCGCACAGCCCGACGACCTCGACCTGCTCGCACCGCTGATCGTCGACGAAATCCTCATCCGGCTGCTGCGCGGCCCGTCGGGCACACGCGTCGCGCAGATCGGCGACGCCGGTTCGACGACTCAACGAATCTCGCGCGCCGTCGCATGGATTCGCGACCACTACCTCGATCCGATAGCGGTCGACGCGCTCGCGCGACGGGTGGAGATGAGCCCGTCGACTTTCCACCATCACTTCCGGGCGGTCACGTCGATGAGTCCGTTGCAATGCCAGAAGGTGCTGCGGCTGCAGGAAGCGCGCCGCCTGATGTGCCTGTCGGCGATGGACGCGCGGCAGGCGTGCCGAAGCGTCGGCTATGTGAGCGCGTCGCAGTTCAGCCGCGAATACGCGCGGCTGTTCGGCGACGCGCCGGGTCGCGACGTCGCGAGACTGCGCGGCGAAGCGGTACCGCTGTCGCGCGTCGCGCCATGAACGGATATCGCAACGGGTTCGCGGCTCACCGCGAACCCGCTCGTCGGGCCGGCTCCCGGCTCATGCGAGCGAGGGCGGTGCAGCCAGGCTGACGTCGACGCGCTTCGGCAGGATGCCGGCCTGATGGAACACGTCCGCGATGCGCTGCTGGTACGCGAGCGTGTCGCGGGTGACGGGCTCGACACCGAAGCGTGCGCGGCGAAACGCGAGCGCCACGGCCGGCTCCGGAATCCCCCACAGCTTCGAGAATTCGGCCGCGCCCTGCGCGCGGTTCGCATCGAGCCAGCGCTGGATCGTCGCCAGTTCCGACACGACCGCATCGAGCACGTCGGCATTGCGCTGCGCATACGTGCGCGATGCAAAGTAGTAGCTGCGGTTCTCGACGAGCCCGGTACCGTCCGCGACGATGCGCGCGCCGAACGCCTGCTGGACCACCGCGAGAAACGGATCCCAGATGATCCACGCATCGACCGAGCGGTTCTCGAAGGCGGCCCGCGCATCGGACGGCGACAACCAGACCGGCGTGACGTCGGTATAGCCGAGCTTCGCCGCCTGCAGCAGCCGGACCAGCAGGAAGTGCGTATTCGATCCCTTCACCAGCGCGATGCGCTTGCCGCGCAGGTCGGCAAAGGTCTTGACCGGCGAATCCTTCGCGACGACCACGGCTTCGGCTGCCGGACCGGCCGGCGTCTGCGCGTAGTAGACGAGCGGCGCGCCCGCCGCGAGCGCGAAGATGGGCGGCGCTTCGCCGACATCGCCGAAATCGATCGATCCCGCGTTCAGCGCCTCGAGTTGCGGCGGGCCCGACGGGAATTCGGTCCACGTGACGTTCACGCCGAGTGTCGCGAGCTTGCCCTGCAGCGTGCCGCGCGCCTTCAGCAGGCTGAACGGCCCTTTCTGATAACCGATGCGCAAAGTACGCGTAGCGGCCGCGCCGGCCAGCGCAAGGCCCGGGTGGGCGGCGGCGCCTGCCGCGATCGCCAGGCCGGCATGAAGCAGCCGGCGGCGGGTACTGGAGTATCGATCTGCCATGTCGTTTCGGGTTCGATGAAGTGGGCGCGAGCGGAGCGCGCGCATGCGATGAATCAGGTCGAACCGATTCTAAAAGGCGGCCGCCGCACGCCGAACCAACGATGTTCGATATCGAAAGCAAGCGTTTTCATAAGGACCTGACGGCGGCACGAGCAGCGTTGTCCGGAACGGTCAGCGCACATGCATTCGTCGATCGCTTGTAATGTAGGATACCGAATTATCAACATCGAGCCGCAAGACGGTGCGCGGTACTCACGACACCGGCCTTGCGTGTATCACGCGTGACGGGACTGGCAGCAAGCGTTCAATGCGGCTTCGTCGGCGGCGAGCAGTTCGGGCACGCATTCCCGCAGGAAATCGACGAACGTGCGGATCTTCGCATCGAGATACTGACGCGACGCATACAACGTATAGACCGTCAGCTTCTGCAGCCGGTAGTCGGGCAGCACGCGCACCAGTGCGCCGCTCGCGAGCGCGGGCAGCGCAGCCGGGATCGGCAGCGAGCCGATACCGAGCCCGGCGCGCAGCGCGGCGCCGAGCGCATCGGCGATATTCACCTGGAAATCGGGCACCGGCAGTTCGAACGTTTCGCGGCCGTTCGGGCCGTCGAGATGCCAGCGGTCGCGCGGAAAAAGCGGCGTGACGATCTGCAGGCACGCATGACCGGCAAGATCGCTCACCGTGCGCGGCGTGCCGCGCGTCTTCAGATAGGCGGGCGACGCGCACAACACGCTGCCCACGTCGCCGAGCCGCTGCGACACCAGCCCGGAATCGGGCAGCTCCGTCGTGCTCAACTGCAGCGACACGTCGTAGCCTTCGTCGATGATGTCGGGCACGTGCTGCGACAGCGTCAGCTCGACCGCGACCGACGGATAGCGCTCACGGTAGCGCACGACCGCGGGGACCACGTAAGACTGGCCGAAGCTCGTCGTCGCGTGGACGTGCAGCCGTCCGGACGGCTTCGCCTGCGCATCGGCCGCCTCGGCTTCCGCTTCGTCGATATAGCCGAGGATACGCTGGCAGCGGTCGAGATAGCGCTGCCCGGCGTCGGTCAGCGCGATGCGGCGCGTGCTGCGGTTGAGCAGGCGCGTGCGCAGATGCGTTTCGAGCTGCGCGACCGAGCGCGATGCGTAGGCCGTCGTGATGTCCAGGCGCTGGGCCGCGCTCGTGAAGCTGCCCTCCTCCGCGACCCGGACGAAAATGCGCATCATCTGTAACGTGTCCATCGACCTGTCCCCGGGATTGTCACGTCGCGCCACCGTGCCGCCGGTGTGCCGGCGGCGCCGGCACACGCCGGTCTGGCGCGAATCGTGCGGAACAGTACAGCAGCGTTGCAGGCGTGTCCAGTTCGCCGTATGCGGCACGATCCGGATGCGGAATCGGGCTGCCGGGCCGCTCGCCGCGCGGCGTCCGGGCCGAACGTACGTGCGTATCGAAGGTGCGGACAGGCCAACGACAGCGGTCGGCAAAAACTACCCGCCCGCCATGATCCGCTCTCGATTGGCACCCTTCGCGTCTCGCGCGTTACACGGTGCCCGCCGCATCGAACGGATTGCGCAACACGATCGTATCGTCGCGTTCCGCGCCGGTCGTGATCATCGAAACCGGCGCACCCGCCACCGCTTCGATGCGCGCGATGAAGTCCTGCGCGGCTCGGGGCAGCGCCGCACGCTCGCGCACGCCCTTCACGGAACCTTGCCAGCCTTCGAACCGTTCGTAGCGCGGCTTCGCGCGCGACTGCGCATCGAGGCTCGCGGGCAGATGGTCGACACGCACGCCGTCGAATTCGTAACCGACGCACAGCTCGATCGACTCGAAGCCGTCGAGCACGTCGAGCTTGGTGAGCGCCAGCGAATCGATGCCAGAGACCCTCACGGCCTGACGCAGTTGCGCGGCATCGAGCCATCCGCAGCGTCGCGGCCGGCCGGTATTGACGCCGAACTCCTGTCCGCGCGCACGCAGCGTTTCGCCGGTCGCATCGGTCAACTCGGTGAGGAACGGGCCGCCGCCGACCCGCGTTGCATACGCCTTCGTGACACCCAGCACGTGGCCGAGCTTCGCCGCACCGAGCCCGGTGCCGGCCGCCGCGGCCGACGCGACGGTGCCCGACGACGTCACGAACGGATACGTGCCCCAGTCGATGTCCAGCATCACGGCCTGCGAACCCTCGAACAGGATGCGCTCGCCTCGATCGGTCGCGTCGTTGAGGTCGGCCCAGACGGGACGCACGAACGGCAGGATCTTCGGTGCAAGCGCAACCAGCGTCGCCCGCATCGCGTCGCGATCGTACTCGTCGAGCCCCAGGCCGCGGAACCACGCGTTGTGATGGTCGACGAGCACGTCGAGTTTGGCCGCGAGCCCGCCCGGTTCCGCGAGATCGCCGACGCGCAGCCCGCGACGCCCGACCTTGTCCTCGTAGGCCGGCCCGATCCCGCGCAGCGTGGTGCCGATGGGTTCGCGGCGCAAACGCTCCTGTGCCTGATCGATCGCACGGTGAATCGGCAGCACCAGCGTCGCGTTCTCCGCGATCGACAGGTTGTCCGGCGTCACCGACAACCCGAGCGCGGCCATCCGTCCGATTTCCGCGAGCAGCGCTTCCGGGTCGAGCGCCACGCCGTTGCCGATCACGCCGCGCTTGCCGCGCACGATGCCGCTCGGCAGCAGCGCGAGCTTGTACGTGCGGCCGCCGACGACCAGCGTGTGACCCGCGTTGTGGCCGCCGTTGTAGCGTGCGACGAGATCGGCCTGTGCCGCCAGCCAGTCCACGATGCGCCCCTTGCCTTCGTCACCCCATTGGGCGCCCACGACCACCACGTTCGGCATGTTCCGTACTCCATGTGAGAAATTCAGACACTCGTTCAGCCCGGATCGGCCGTTTGTGTGCCATATTGGCGTAGCCGGATCGCCCGATCAAACGATTAAACCTGAACCATCGTGTGAGTAAATTTCACGCGAACCGATGCAATGGCCCGACGACTCCCTCCGTTGAATTCGCTGCGTGCGTTCGAAGCCGCCGCGCGGCTCGGCAGCTTCACGCTGGCCGCCGACGAGCTGTGCGTCACGCACGGCGCGATCAGCCGGCATGTGCAGCAACTGGAAGCATGGCTCGGCCGGCCGCTGTTCGAACGCCACAACCGGCGCGTCGAACTGACCGCGGCCGGGCGCGCGTACCTCGCCGAGGTCGGCGCTTCGTTCGACCGGATCGCACTCGCCACCGCGCAGCACTTCGGCCGCGCGCAGCAGCGCGTACTGCGTGTGAGCGCGCCCGCGACGTTCTCGCTGCGCTGGCTCGTCCCCAAGCTGTCGTCGTTCCAGGTTGTGCATCCGGCCATCGAGGTGCGGCTGTCGACGTCGAACGAGCCGATCGAAAAGCTGCGCGACAACGTCGACCTGATCGTTCGCGGCGGCCCGCAGGCCATCGATGGATACGTCGCGGAAGAATTCCTGTCCGAAGTCCGTCTGCCGGTGTGTGCGCCGAAGTTGCTGGAGGGCCGGTCGCTGGATACGCCCGCCGATCTCGCGGGCTTCACGCTGCTGCACGCGGCAACCTATCCGGGCATGTGGCCGGAATGGCTCGCCGCGGCCGGGCATCCGAATCTCGTTCCGCGGCACTCGCTCACGCTCGAGCATTTCTACCTGACGCTGCAAGGCGCGCTCGACGGTCTCGGCGTCGCGATGGGGCCGATCGCACTCGTCGCCGACGACATCGCCGAAGGCCGCCTCGTTCAGCCGTTCAGCGAACCGGCGCTGCCGCCGTGGCGCTACTTCACGTATGTGGCGTCGGCGCGGGCGGACGACGACGCCGTACGCGCGTTCAAGGATTGGTTGAAGGCAACGGGAAACGAAACTGCGTCGGGTGGGCGGCGCTGACCGCCGCTGCATGCGTTTCGTGCCTCTTCATGATATGCAGGATTCCGAATCGAATCGCGTAAGCGTGTGGAACGTGTTTGCCTGCCTGCATCGCATGATCGCGACGCACGCGGCAAGCCGCGGATCAAACCGCGGCTTGCCGCCGGACGACGCTTACTGACTTACTGGCTTGCTGCGGCGCCGGCCTTCTTTTCCGCGTTTTGCAGATTCTGCGGATAGTTCGGATCATTGGCCGCCGGCTTGTAACCGGCGTCTTCGAGTTTCTTCAGCTCGGCGGTGTTCTTCGCACGCGCAGCCTTGTGCTCGGCCTTGCGTTTGGCCCTGGCCGCCTTGCGCGCTTCGCTCTTCGCGGCCTTGGCGTCCTGCGCAGCCGGTGCGCTGGCGGCGTCGGTCTGCGCAAACGCCGGAACGGCCGAGCCGAACAGGAAAGCGGCTGCAGTCGCAGCCAGCGTGAGTTTTCTGATCTGGATTCGCATCGCTGAACTCTCTTTTTTGATGACCATCACGGTTTGAAAAACCATCGAGATACCGCCCCTGCCCTGACCAGTCGTCATGTCGCGATCAGGACCAGAGCATCATAACCGGGTCGCAAAAAATGTGGCGCCAACGTGCTGACGGAATTGGGGATACACGTATGGGAGACGCCGCGGCTCGTGCGTTCGATGACGGGAATCGTTGGATACGCGACGACGCGCGGCGTCGGTGGTTGTTTCACTGGTGGTGATATCGATACGCTGACGTGTGACGTGACTATCGTCGTGCTGGCACGATCGCCGCACAGTAGTCGATCCGTGCGTCGCGTCATCGTTCGACGCGGCTCGAACGACGGTTCCTCCCATAAACGACCACGATTCGCGTGGTCGGCGATCACGGTTACGTTGCGTCATTGCGGTGCGCGGTGATTCGTCCGGCAATCCTTGCCGCCTTGCAATGCAGAAGGCTAGCCGTGGACGCGCGGCTTGTTGTCGAGACTGGCAAGGTCCGACGATAAAGGCGGGCTGTGCGAGCGGTGGAGACGTCGCATGATCGATTACACGGATGAGCTGAAGCCAACATGAACGAGCAGCGATCGTCTGACGGATGCGCACATGGCTGTGAAAGTCTGTCCGCCCATGCGACCGTGCTTGTCGACGCATCAGGCGTCACACAGGGATACCGATCGTTTCTTGTTGCTCGGATCGACGATTCCTTATATGAACGGAGCGGCAATCTACACCGCTTGCTGATACCTGTGCTGCGCCCGATCGGTGAGCTTTTCCGGGAGTCCGGTTTTTTAAAGGTGAGCATGTTCGGGAGCATCGTGGAAGTCGATTGCGGTGAGCTTCGGTGCCGCCGGCATCTTCACGTTGGCTCGCAACGATCGTCCGGCCCCGGGCCTCTATGCGGTGGCATCTCGGTCCCGAGCCCGTTTTCCGGCGGGGTCCGGTCCTCTCGTTGCCTGTGACGGCGTCGGCATGAATTCCCGGGTGAGCTCCCAAAGGTAGAAAAACGGACGGGACGGGGGATGACGAACGGCTCGGCTCGGATGCCTCCGAGCACAGGTCACAGGCTAAATCTGGCGAGCGACGTCACAGGCGATCGACAAAAACTTGTCTACAGACGAGGCTGCGCGAGGACAAAAAACTTCTCGCAGGCAGTCCAGGATGATTTCGAACTGCCGTGAAGGAAAGTGACGGGATCCGTTCCGCGGATCAATCACCGGGTACCGAGCCGGCCAGGAGCAGGATTTCGGGTCCCATAGACGGGAACCTCTATGCCGAATCGGGGGATTTCCTCCCATAAGTTTCTACGTTTGGGAGCTTGTGAGTGGGCGCTCACCTCTCGGGGATGCCTTGTCAGGCAAGGCGTTATCCAGGAACAGGGCTTCAAACAGAGGCAAGTCAGCCTGAGGCGGCCGGGCTGGGCGGCTGGTGTCCCACAGACGGCTCCCATTGGTAGCGGTTTATGGGGCTCGTCTTTTTGTGCAAGCACACGTGTGTTTACATCTTTGGTAAACCACGTTTACTTCTTTAACTACTTTTAGACGGCTCACATCCTTGTCTGGCAAGGGTTTGAACGGTGTTCGGTACCCATTTATGGGAGCACAGGTGGCAGGGTGTGGGGTTTCAGGTCTGTGGATTTGGGGTTTGGGGTACCAGGTTGTGGGGAATCAGGGTTGTGGATATGGGGCGAACGTATCCGGTTATGGGAAATCGACCGTAGATCGAGCTGGGTAGCCATCTATGGGAACACACGAAGGTAGCCTTTTCTGGGATGCATTTCTCGATCGGCAGTCCGATGTTTGCACAGCGATTTTCGTCAGGTAGCCCGTTATGGGAGATCTCGAAGGTACCCATTCATGGGATTCGTTCTCAATCCGTTCGCTGCCTTTTGCTCGATGGTCCCGTGAAGCATTCCCATAGACAGGACCAGGACCGCAGACAGGTTACCTTTTATGGGAAAAATGAATGGTTGCCGTTTATGGGAGCGATTTCTACCGTCGGGAGAGAAAGCAATATCGTCGACGGTGCTGACAGGTACCCTCCTATGGGAATCGATGAAGGTAGCAAGTTATGGGAGAAACCGCGGTCATGTTGCGGGGCATCACGCATCCACCCGGCGCTCTCGATTTCGCCCATTTGCCCCCATGGACGGGTACCTTTGCGGTGGCAAATCTTGTGCCGGGTTTCTCCGTCCACCCGGGAAAGGTAGCGACTTTTGGGAGGCTTTTTGATCGAAAGGTAGACGGATATGGGGTCCTGCACAAACACAACAATCTACATTTTTCCTTCTGTATCAGTTGGTTAGGCGAGATATTGAAAGTGATGCTGGAATAAGGGCGTTGCTCCGCGGCACGAAAAGGTATAAAGTCCGCTTTCAATAAGGCAACCTTACCCGGACACCACGATGCCGCGCAAGCCCGCAAGCAAAGGCTCAGATAAACAGGTTTCGCTGTTTCAGACACCCGAGCCTCCCGACTTGCTGCGCAAGGCGGTCCAGGCGATTCATATCGCGCCGAAGTCGGGAAAGATCGGTCTGCAGCAGCGCAAGATGTTCAGCTCGTTGATCAAGAACGCGCTTCGGCAGGAGGCGTTCGAACCGGGTCGGACGAGCTTCTCGATCTCGATCGCGTCGCTGTCGCACGAGAGCGGATTGAACAGCAACAACACGAAGTACGTGAAGGACACGGTCAACTCGTTGATCAGTACCGTCGTCAACTGGGACTACCTGGCCGCGGACCGTTCGACGGTCTGGAAAGCGTCGGGCCTGCTTGCCGGCGCCGAACTCGAGCAATCGGTGCTGAAGTACAGCTTCTCCGACCAGATCCGCAGCGAGCTGCTCAATCCCGAAATCTACGCGTTGATCGATATGCGAATCGCTCGCGAGTTCCGGCGGTCGCACTCGCTCGCGCTGTGGGAAAACACCGTGCGCTACGAAGGGATCGGCATCACCGCGAAGATTCCGCTGCCGAAATTCCGCGACCTCATTCTCGGCCAGGACAAGGCATCGCAGTCGTACAAGGAATACAAGCTGTTCAAGAGCAAGGTCCTGGTGCCGTGCATCCAGGAGGTGAACGAAGTATCGGACCACACGCTCGAGCTGATCGAACACAAATCCGGCCGCAGCGTGGAAGCGGTGCAGTTCAAGGTGACACGCAAGGAGAGCACCGATACGGTCGAAGACGGCGACGTCAAGAACGAAGCGCTGGTCGACGAGGTCGCGAAGTTCGGTATTCCGCGCTCGGAAGCGCGCCGGCTGATCACGCAATACGGCGTGCAGCGCATCAAGGCGGCGATCGCCTATACGCTCAATCGGACTACGAAGAAGAATGCAGCGCCCGTCGACAACGTGGCCGCGTATTTCCGCAAGGCCTTGACGCACGGTTACACGCTGGCCGACGGGCAGGGAACCGAAACGGTCGCGCCGGCGAAGGAATCCGCGCAGAGCAAGCAGGAACAGATTCGCGACAAATATCTGGCGGCGAAGGTCGAGGAAGCCGGCGCGTATTTCCGCGAACTGGAGATCGACGACCAGACCAAGCTGATCGAGCGTTACAACGAGACGGTGGCGGGTTCGAAGGACTTGACGTTGTCGCCGAAAAAGAAGGCGAGCAAGCTGGCGCAGACCAGCTTCTTCCGATGGCTGGCGCTCGACACCTGGGGGGAGCCGACCTCGGACGACCTGCTGGAATTCCTGCTCAAAAGCAGCCTCGCAGGCAACTGAGCGAGGCCTCGCTGTCGTGCGCCGTGTGCCGGACCGTCGTGCGGTTCGGCTTCGCGGCGCCGCGCGGAGGCGAGGCCTTGTGCCGGTGGCGCGTTACTTCGACGTGGCCGTCGCCAGATCGGCGACGTACGCGTCGATGACGGTCTTGAGCTTGTCGGCAAGCGCTTCCTGGTGGGATGCGTCGACCCCCTTGAGTTGCAGGTCCAGACGCCCGTCCGGATAAGTCTTCAACTGGCCGATCGCGCGCGATTCGAGCGCGAAGTCATGGCGAACGCTGTAGCGCGTGCGTCCGGCTTTCTTGGCGCCGTCGCTCTGCGTCCGCAGGAAATTCTCGAGATCGCGGACGGATTTCTTCCGGTCGATCACGGCCGTCAGCAGCCGGTCGGCCGTCGGCTCGCCCAGACGTTCGAAGATCAGCTTCAGGAAGTACGCGGCCTGCAGACCGACCACGTCGCTCGCACTGGCCATCCGCTCCAGCAACGTGTTCGGCAACGCATTCAGCGACAGCGTCTTGCTGATCGATGCCTTGTCCTTGCCGATTTTCTCCGCCAGCGTGTTTTGGTCGGCAAAGACTTTTTCGTCCAGGAGGCGTTTCCACGCGACCGCATCGTCGAAGATCGTCTGGCGTTCGTGGTCGTGGTTTGCCCGATACGCGATCGTATAGAGCTGCTCGGGCGTGTGATCCGTGCGGAACGTCGCATTGATCGTTTCGTCGCCGTTGATGCTCGTCGCACGCAGCCGACGTTGCCCGTCGATCACGACGAGCTTGCCGGGAAATTCGGGGAGCCGCGTGACCTTGATCGGCTCGATCTGCCCTTCCCGTTTCAACGTCAGTGCGAGCTCGTGCAGGCTCGATTCCGAGTAGAACACGCGCGGGTTGAACGGGTTCGGGATGCAGTCCTTGACCAGCACCTTCTGCGGCGCGCCCAGATCGGGCGTACCGGCGGGCGCGGTTGCTGCCGGGACACTGGCGGGCGTCGCTTCGACGACGGCAGCCGATGCGGCCGCCGGCTCGGGCAGCCGCGTCTCAAGTGCCGCATTTTCCTGCGCGAGCCCGCGCAACAGGCCGGCTGCCAGATGCAGGTTGCCGGCCGGCTTCTTGTCTTTCGAGGTGTCCTTAGCCATGGGCGGCTCCGGTAGCGCGCGTCGACGCGATGTATTGGGCCATTTCCGTGACCAGCTTTTCGATTTCCGCGCGGGCTTCCTTCAGGCCCTTCAGATATCGATTGTGGTGATGGATCGTGGTGCCGAGTGCGAACGTCTGACGATAGACCTCGCGTTGCGCGATCTGGCTATCGAGCAGATGCTCCCCTATTTCTTCAGCTCTTAAAATTTTTAAAATTTCTTCACGCATTTTAGTTTTTCCATTGACGCTATTCAGCATTAATGCGGAAGAAAGTTGAGGATTTCGAACGGCGCGCATTGACTCGATCATGCGGATCATCGCGACGGTGCTGTACAGATCGGCCGGCGACGGCGAAAGCGGCACGAGGCAGAAGTCCGCCACTTCGAGGACGGATGCAATACGCGGATCTTCGAGGTTGCCGGGGCAGTCGACGACGATCACGTCGAAATTTGCGTCCTGCTTCTTGATCTCGCCGCCGATGCCGCGGCCGGCGGGCGCCAGCGACAGGACCGTCATCGGGAGTGTGTTCTCGCCACTCGTGACCCAACGGACGGAAGTGCCTTGGGGGTCGGCATCGATCAGCGCGACCTTGTTGCCGCCGGCTTCGAACGCAGCCGCGATATTGACGGAGATGGTCGTCTTTCCAGTTCCACCTTTTTGATTACTGACGGCGATCTTGAAAGCCATTGAATTTCTCCACGGAGTTTTGCGTAATATATGTAGTTATTCATGAAATGTCCAGAAAAGTACTCGAGATCGCGGACTTTTTATTGATCGTTGTGGTTGTTACGTGACAAATAGGCCAAATGGCCAAGACGCTATTCGTAGGCAATGGCGTGATCAAGGCGCTCGATCATGATTGAGAAGGAACATAAGTTGGAGGAATACAACTTTCTTCGACATTGATCGCGAAGACATTGCACGAGCACTTGGTGCCTCATCGTGCGTTGATTTCATTCGCGGCTCGGTACGGATCCGGGCCGTTGATGTTGTCGAGAGCGTGAATAGTTGTCACGTGACAAGCCGCTGAACACCGGCTTCCTCCAGGGGCATACGTCTCGAGGAATCTTCGATGCTCGAACGGGGAGAAATCGCTTTGTCCCAGTCCTAGTGCGCAGCCCATGACCGCATATGGTTATCCGGCAACGAGATGAATTGTCACGTGACAAACGCCTCCACCCGCACCCTGTCGGCGCTACTTCGCGATCCTCAAAGGAGTTGTCGCGGCTGGGCCGATCTTCACTATGCAGCAGGCATATGCTCAGAAAAAGATGTCGTCGATAGCTTTAGGTCCGCCGAGCCCGTTAGTGAATCGGCGAGTTGTCACGTGACAACAGGAGCCGATGTTTGAAAGCTCGGACAGCGGGGGAAAATATGAAGCGACGCGCAATCGACCTCTGGTTTAGCGAGTTCCGGACACGACCGGACGTTTGACTCCTCTATCGTCGCGCGTGCGCTCGCGTGCTGAAACGATACCGGGGGCGATTGTTGTGGCATCCTTCAAACGGGATATCGCAATGGCGTTGATGTGTCCCTATTTTGTGAAAGGGAGTGGGCGTTGTCACAGGCGCCGATCGGTAGGGCAGGGGATAGCTTCGTTACAGACAGTGGTGCTCTGCGCCCGAGGACTGCAAAGTGTCGAGATTGCCGCGCATATAGGCTGCAATTGGCGCCGAATCAGTGTGTCAGATCGGCGGGACAACCCAAACGAGCCGGGTCGTGAAACATTCTCTGAAAATCGCAGTCCGCCGGAAATCCTTGTACGGCAATGGCTTGCGCCACATTCTTCATGTTGTTTCACGCAAAATGAGCGTGACGGCGCCTGGAAATGGGGGCGTATGCTATTTCAGCGCACCGACGGAGAAAGTGGGTGAGATCGCGCGCGGATTTGTTCTTATTGGTACGTGATTTGTGGTTTTTAATACGTTTCGCGACAGGCGCCGCAGAAAGTTGTCGATGTGCCGGAAGGCCCAGGCTCTGCTGAGTCGCGTCGAGCCGCCAATTCGGCGCCACGTGCGCCTATATTTAGCGCCAGTTGTCACGTGACAACGCATAGGTTGGCCCCCGATTCCTGGAATCTCAGAGCATCGCGAGAAGACGCTCAGGCCGGAGGGAAGGAATCCGAAGCACGGCCCGTGCACCGTAATCTTCGGACGACGAGTATGTCCGCTTGACCCCACATGCGAGAAGCCGATCCCAACTTCACGGCCCCGTCCAATGCCGGCACATCTTCCCCGTCGCCCAGCGCGATCAATAACTCGCCACGATCGATAGCGCGACGTCCGCGCCTCCTCGCAGGCTATCGATATCCCGTCGCGGAGAATTACCGAACAGCCGGCTATATTCCCGATTGAACTGGGTTGGGCTCGCATACCCGACGCGAAAGGCCGCCGACGCAGCGTCGAGCCGCTCAGCCAGCATCAGCCGACGTGCCTCGTTCAGCCGTATCCATTTCTGATACTGCAACGGACTCATGCCGGTGAGTTGACGGAAGTGGTGATGGAAGGTCGAACTGCTCATCTGAACCTGCGCCGCGAGATCATCGACGCGCAACGACTCGTCATAGTGAGCGCGCAACCACCGGATCGCGCGTGACACGCGATTGCACTGACTGCCGGTGGACGCAATCTGGCGTAGCCGGGCGCCCTGGTCGCTCGTCAGCAGCCGATAGTAAATTTCCCGCTCGACGTACGGTGCGAGAACGGGAATGGCGTTCGGGTCGTCCAGCAACGCGAGTAACCGGTTCAGCGCGTCGTACAGTGGTTCTGTCATGTCGCCGACGACGAGCCCGCGGCCTGCAGGCGTATCGTCGTGATCCGGTGCGACTTGCATCATCAACTCGGCCATGACGCGGAAATCGAGCTTGAGACCCAGCCCGAGAAACGGTTTGTCGGAGCTGGCCTCGATGATCTGCGTCGAACCGGGTAGATCGAGGGACGTGATCAGAAAGCGGTCGGCGTCGTAAATATAGGCGTCTCCGCTCTGCATGACTCGCTTCGCGCCCTGAACGACGAGGCCGAAGCTCGGTTCGACCATGCATTCCATCGGCAGTGTTGGCGCTTCCCTTCGATGAAAGCTGAGGTTGGGAATGGCCGTGTCGAGGTGATCGACGCCTTCGGTCCATTTCGCGACGCGTTCCGCGAGCATCTGTCGCAGCTCGTTCTCGCGGCTGCGGCGGGTCGGACGGTGGCCTGCGTGATCGAATGTCGCGATGTCGACATCGTCGTCTCGTTGGCCGGGTATGTATCGGACGGGTACCGGATGCATGACTTCTCTACTCGGGTAATCGGATCGACAGACAGCCCGCCGACGTGCGGCGAAGCCGGCAACGCGTGCGCCACCCGGAATCGCGGCACCGCCATCTACTCGGGAGGCACGTGCCGCGACCGGCGGGCTACTTCGTTGCCTGCGATGCGCAAAGCTGCCAGCGTCGCGATTTCGCCGCCGGCGCTGCCGCGCGCTCGTCGACCGTGCGCCACCAGCGCTCACCACGGTGCGGTGCGCCGAGATCGACGCGTTCGCCCATCCTCGGTGTCGACAGCTCGATGCCGCGCACGAGCGCCAACGCCGTCACACGTTCGAACGGCTCCTGCCAGCGATGCATGGCGAGATCGAACGTGCCGTTGTGGATCGGCATCAGCCAGCGTCCGCGCAAATCGATGTGCGCCTGCACGGTTTCTTCCGGCTGCATGTGCACGTACGGCCATTGCGCATCATAGGCGCCTGTTTCGATCAGCGTGACGTCGAATGGCCCGAGGCGTTCGCCGATCTCCCGGAAGCCGTCGAAATAACCCGTATCGCCGCTGAAGAACAGACGCAGGTCGTCGTCGACGATCACCCACGACGCCCACAGCGTACTGTTGCCGTCGAACAGGCTACGGCCCGAGAAGTGCTGCGCCGGCGTCGCCGTCAGCGTCAGCCCGGCCACGTCCATGCTTTGCCACCAGTCGAGCTGGCGGACCTTGTTCGCGTCGATACCCCATTCGATCAGCCGATCGCCGACGCCCAGCGTCGTCACGAACACGCCCGTGGTTGCAGCGAGCGCGAGCACCGTGTCGCGGTCGAGGTGATCGTAATGATCGTGCGACAGAATCACGCCACGCAGCGGCGGAAGATCTTCCAACGCGATCGGCGGCGCATGAAAACGCTTGGGGCCGATGCGCCGAAACGGCGACGCGCGCTCGGCAAAAACCGGATCGGTCAGCCAGAATTCGCCGCGCAATTTCAGCAACAGCGTCGAATGGCCGAGCCGGTACAGGCTGCGATCGGGCGCCGCGTCGAGTTCCGCGCGGGTCAGCGAATCGACGGGCAACGCACCGGCGGGCACGGTATGACGCGGCTTGTTGATCAGCATGTTCCATGCGATTCTCAACGTCTTCCCCAATCCTTCCGCGGGTCGCGGGGCGACATTGGCAAAGCGCTCGCCATTGTGCTGCGGCGAACTGCCGGACAGCGTCCGGCCACGTCGGGCGGCCGCGAACCCCAAGATGCGGTGAATCATAACGAGAGGCGATGCCATGTCGGTTCATCCGGAGAAGAAAGTACACTAAACAGTGTAGTTTATTTTTGGGATAAGTAAACTGCCCAGTGTAAAATTTCCGAATGGATAACAGCACTCCCCCTCAGCGTCTGACCGACCGAAAGCGCGCGGCCATCGTCGACGCGGCGATCGAGGAATTTCTTGCAGCGGGCTATGATGCGACGAGCATGGATCGCATCGCTGCGCGCGCGGACGTGTCGAAGCGCACCGTCTACAACCACTTCCCGGGCAAGGAGACGCTGTTCGCCGCGATCCTGAACAAGCTGTGGGATGCGACGCGGACCGGCAACTCGCCGACCTATCGCGCCGACGTGCCGCTGCGCGAGCAACTGCTTGCGCTACTCGACCGCAAATTGCGGTTGATGAACGACGAGGCGTTCATCGCGCTGGCGCGTGTCGCGATCGGCGCGGCCATCCATTCGCCGGAACGGGCGCGCGACATGGTCGAACGCCTCGGCGAGCGCGAGGAAGACGTCACGATCTGGGTGCGTGCGGCTGCGGCCGCCGGTCGTCTGTCGGTCGCCGATCCGGTGTTCGCCGCGCATCAATTGCATGGGGCCGTGAAGGCATTCGCGTTCTGGCCGCAGATCACGATGGGCCAGCCGCCGTTGACGGCGCAGGAACAGCAGAAAGTGGCGGAATCGGCCGCCGACATGTTCCTCGCGTACTACGCGCGACCGGACGACGGCACAGCATCGCATCGCACGCAGGACTGAATGCGCGACCGGAAGCATCCGCAAGCGCGGGCCAACCGAAATCGTTGCAATGCGCGAAACCGGCCGATCCGGGGAAGACGACCAAAAAATGGCGCCCACCCGTGCCGACCGGCCATCGAGCCAAACTCGACGATACCGTCGGCGCATCCGAAGCCGATTGCGAGCAACTATCCATGAAGACGCTGTTGATCGTCTATCACACGATGACCGGAGGCACGCAGCAGATGGCCGAAGCGGCTGCCGGCGCGGCTCGCGAGCAGCCCGGCGTCGACGTCAGGCTGCAGCGCGCGGACGCGACGAGCGCGGACGACGTGCTGGCCGCCGACGCATACCTGTTCGCGACGCCGGAGAATCTTGCGGCGATGTCGGGGCTGATGAAGGATTTCTTCGATCGCTGCTACTACGCGGCGCTCGATCGCGTGAACGGCCGTCCGTATGCGGCGATGATCTGCGCGGGAAGCGACGGCCAGAACGCATTGCGCCAGATCGACCGGATCGCGACCGGATGGCGGCTCAAGAACGTCGCGCCCGGCCTGATCGTCTGCACGCATGCCCAGACGCCGGAGCGTATTCTCGCGACGAAGACGATCGACCGCGACGCGCTCGCGCGTTGCGCCGAACTGGGCGCGGGGCTTGCCGCCGGGCTGGCGCTAGGTGTTTTCTGATGACGGGTGCGACGGCGCCGCTCCGCCGAATCGACGAAGGCAGGCTCTGCGGCCGTTCGTTCGATGCCATTCATTCCACAAACGCCGAACCGGCCGAATGCCGGCGCGCTAGCTGCCCTTTGCCGTCGCCGGAGGCTGGTGATATTCGGGCCAAAGACGCTTCACGAGATCGCGCGATGCGCCGTATGCGTAGCAACTGTCGATCTTGAGCGGCTTGCCGTCGCCGTCGCGGTAATCGAGCGACGATCGCCGCATGCCGACCATCGTTTGATAGGCCGTCGTGGCGATCGGGCCGAGCAATTCCTTCAGGTGCGTGCACGTATCGCAGGACGGCAGGCGTTTGCGAACCTCGCTGTTCCAGCCGGCGCCGATGTTCAATCCGACGAGTGCCTGCAGCGAGTCGCCGCCGCCCGGACACTGCGCATACGGATGCGAACGGATGAACGTGGATACGGCGCGCACGACCATGTCGATGTCGAAGACCAGTGTCACGCCGAGATCGTGGAGCGGCGTCAGCGCGGCGACCGTCCGCGTGCCGCCGGGTGGCGTGAAATCGCTGGTCTTGCGGTCCGCGAGGCAGGCCGTCACTTCGAACAGGCCATCGCTGCGTCGATAGCCGCGCATGTCGATCTGCCGATGGTGAATCTCCTCGCGCGTGACGTCGTCGTGCGGGGTGTCGTCTTGGGAAACCATGCATCCGCTCCATCGTGAGTAACCGGGTCTTTTCGCAGGCAACGGGATCGCGCCGGACCGATCGGGCGCGGCGAAAAGCTGCGGGGACATGCTGCCAACGAAGTCGATTCGGCCATACTACGCACTTTCCGATATCTTCGTCCGCGGCGAGATCGATGCGGACGCAACGAGTCGGGCACCGATGCCGGCGCAAACGACGGTCGGTCGGGCGTGTTGCGCGACGTCGGGGGCCACGCAACACGTCGCGGATGCGGCACGACACTGTTCGTCGGTAGCCGTGCGGAAGATTGCGGACCGGGTGCGCACACAGCCCCGTTTCCGGTAGCGGTCGCGAATGGCGTGACATCCGGAAACGTATCCATATAATGCGCAACACGACCGCGCGGGCGCATTTTCGGCGTCGCGGATCGGGCAAATGCAGACCGGCGAGTCAACCGGCCGTCCCGCGTACCGGTATACTTCCAATCCTGTCTTGTCCGGCATCGAGGCCGGGTGCCTGAAAACAGAGTGGCGTGCACGATGCGGCCCCGTAGTATTCCGCACCGGCGGCAGGCCGGCCGCACGCATGGCGGCGACGCTTTTGTGCCGAACGGCACGGCCGCACGAACCACACCTTATATTCCTGGTGGATTGAATTTATGGGTTTTGAACAACTTGCCGAATTGCGGGCGCAGCTCGCGGCGAAGGCCAAGCAGGAGCGCAACGCGAAGCGGCCGGCTGCGCCGACGGACGCCGGCGCGAAGCCGAAGTCCGGCGACCAGCCGTCCCGCGGCGCCAAGCCGGCTGCCGGCGCGAAGGCGCAGCACCGGGCGAAGCCTGCTTCGGCGAAGCCGTCGGCGCCGGTCGATCCGGTCATCGTCGCAATCGGCAAACTGCAGCGGAAGTTTCCGCGCGCGTTCCCGAAGAATCCGGCCCCCAAAGTGCCGCTCAAGGTCGGCATCTGGGACGACCTCGCACGCGAAGCGCAGGCCGTCGGCCTCAACGAAGCCGAACTGCGCGAAGCAATGTCGACGTGGTGCCGCGGCAACCGCTACTGGTCCTGCCTCGTCGAAGACGCGGTGCGCGTCGACCTGCAGGGTAACGAAGCCGGGCGCGTGACGCACGACGACGCGGCGCGTGCGCGCCGCCTGAAGGCGCGTCGCCCCGGCAAGGGCGCGGCACAATCGGCCAAGGGGGCGCCGCAGCAGCCGAAGGCCGAGCAGCAGGCCGAGGCCGCTGCCGCGCCGCAATCGGCGCCAGCCGAAGCGGAAGCGAAGGTCCAGGCCGACGCCGCGCCGCAGGTCGAACAACAAGCGGCCGGCAACGAGTAATTCGCACGACGCGCGTCGACCCTACGGTGCTTCTCCGCATGCAAGTCGCATGCAGTGCATGACACGACAGACCGACCTGCCTCGACAGAGGCAGGTCGGGACTGCCTCCCCCGCCGTAAAACCTGCCGGTACCTCATCTCCCTTACCTCCCTCGTCGAACAGACAACGCAACCGGACGACTGACGTTCATCGATCGACGTTGGCGCGTGCGACGTTTCGATTGCGAAATAATATGCATTGCTGATTGTTCGGCGCGTCGCCCCGCTGCTCGGGGGCGCGCTGTCGCTGCTGACCTCAGCCGCGCTGCTACCCGCGACGTGCTCAATCGCGGCCGCGCTGATGGCGCTCGGTATCTGGCTGCACGTACGCGAACGGCACGAACACACGCATGCGCACGAGCGGCTCGAGCATCGGCACCGGCACCGGCACGACGATCCTCATCAGCACGCACGCGACTTTCCGTATGACGGCGATGAACCGCACTCGCATTCGCCCGTGCATCTGCCGATCACGCACAGCCACGCGCATTTTCCGGACATTCATCACCGGCATCGACAACTGACTGTGTCGTCAGCGATGAACGCTGCACATTTCAAGGTGACCGTTCATGGGAACGCCCACAGCCGAACGTCGGTCCCGCATGCGGATTGCCGTCACGTCGTCGAGGCAGATGCGGGCTTCGCGCACTGGACGCCGCTCGTCGCCGGATCGCGTCGGAGGTGCGGGACCAACTCCGACAACCGGTCTGCGCGTTTGACGAACATCCGGTCGTCGTTGCGCGAATATCGGCGATCTGCGGGGGGGCGCGAAAGCGCGATATGGCGTCGAAGTCGCATCACGACGGGTTCCGGCTGACGATGCGACGCAACAGACATCGGCACGCACGTCGCCGCGACGACCATCACGCTCGACGAAAACAGAAACCGAAATCCTCGCAACCCGGGCATCCGGGTGCGGGCGCGGGCGGCACGCCGAGCGACGCGGCCACTTCCTGCGCAAGGAACTTCTTCCAGCGCAGATGAGCGACGTTGCGCGCGGCGAGCGCGGGGAAAAAGCGCTCGAGCATCGCGGATACGGCATCGCGCCCATCGAGCCCGAGGTCGCGCCACAAATGATCGGGGCGCAGGCATGCATGCGCGACGATCGACGCGAGGCAGTCGGCATCGTCGCGGGCGACGGCGGGATTCGCGTCGGCCATCAGCCGTGCGTGCAGCGTCGCGACGAATGCCGAGTGGGCGGCCGGCAACGGTGGCGGCGCGACCGTCGGCGCGAGCGCGGTGGTATCGATCGATCGCAGATGCGGAAACTGCCGGGCCAGCAGGCCGGCGAACTGGCCGGCGGACAAGCCCAGCAGCGAGAGTTCGTTGCGACCCGCGCGTGCCGCGACGAGTGCACCGAACAACTGCGCGTCGGGCACATCGACGTTGGTCGCTGCCGATTGCAACGACTGCAACACCCGTTCATGCGTGCGATCGGCCGAAGCGGTCATCGTCAGTCTCCGGGCAAGAGTCCGTTAGCACTTCTACGCGGCGCACGATGATTCGCCATCGCGTTCGTCACGCGATCACTCGACGCCGACGATCACGCTCGATGCCTTGAAGATCGCGGATGCGGCGGTGCCGCTCGCGAGGCCGAGACGATCGACGCTGTCGTTGGTGACGATCGCGACGATCTCCGCACCGCCTGCGGACTTGATCACGACTTCCGAATTGACCGCGCCCTTCGCGACCGACGCGACGGTGCCCGCGACGCAGTTGCGGGCCGACACCTTGCTGCTGTCGACGTCGACCATCACGATCACCGACGACGCCTTGACGAGCGCGAACGCCTTCGTGCCGGCCGCGAGGCCCAGCGACGCGGCGCTGCCGTGGGTGATCACGGCGACGATCTCGAGGCCGTCCTGCGTGCGCAGCGTGACTTCGTCGTTGACGGCACCGGGTTTGACGGCGCCGATCTGGCCGGCGAACTGGTTGCGGGCGCTGGTTCGCATGATGACTCTCCGGGTGGATGCCGCGGCCGGGGCGGCCGCGTGGCAGATGAATGGAAATGCATCGGCCAGTGTACCGTCAAAGCGGGAGCGCAGCGCGTCGCGGCTGTTATCGCGCGAATCAGGAACCCCCACCGTCACGGCACGTTGCATCATGCATGCGTTTCGTGCCGACGGCGATGATGCTACGGCGCCGACGCGCCGGTCGCGGGTGCCGCGGCGGCGGCGCCGGCGTCCGCTGCGGCCGTTGCGTCATCGCTGTCCCAACCGCCGCCGAGTGCGAGGAAGAGCCGCACCTGGTCGGCCGCGACCTGACCTTCGGCCGCCGCGACCTGCGCTTGCACGCTCGTCAGCGTGCGTGTCGCGTCGAGATCGGAGAGGAACGATTCGCGGCCAGCCGCATAGAGGCGATGCGTTTCGGCAGCGGAATTGCGGGCCGATTCGTAGGCGGTGCGCAGCGCATCCGCGCGCTGCACGTCGGCCGCATAGGTCGCGAGGCTCGACTGCGTTTCGCGCAGCGCATTCAGCACGACGCCGTCGAAGTGCGCGAGTGCGCCGCCCGTCGCGGCCTCGGCTTCGCGCACGCGCGCACGCTGGCCGTTGACGGGGAACGACCAACTGATCAGCGGGCCGAACGACCAGCGATTCGTGGTGGACGAAAACAGGTCGGCGGCGACGCCGACCGAGCCGGCCGACGCGCCAATGCTGACCGACGGGTACAGCGCGGCGGTCGCCACGCCGATCCGCGCGGTCGCGGCGGCGAGCTGCCGCTCGGCCTCGCGTACGTCGGGACGGCGACGCAGCAGCGCGGCGCCGTCGCCGATCGGAATCGGCTGACGCAGCTTCGGCAGGCGTTCGCATTCGGCGGCGGCTTTCGGCAGGTCGGCCGGCGCGCGTGCGAGCAGCGCGGCGAGCTGGTACTGCGCGATCTTGCGGCGGCCTTCGAAGCGCGGAATGTCGGCGGCGAGCGTGCGCACCTGCGTCACGCCGCGCGTCACGTCGGTCTGGTTGCCGCGCCCGGCGTCGCGCAGCCGCTGAGACAGCGCGACGCGCTGCCGCTGCAGCGCGAGCGACTGCTTCGCGATCGCGAGTTCGTCGCCGGCCGAGCATGCTTCGACGTACGCGCGCACGACGTCGGCGACGACCGTGATGCGCGCCAGGTCGCCGGCCGCCTTGACGGCCTCGCTGTCCGCGCGTGCGGCTTCGACGCCGCGCCGCAGCTTGCCGAACAGGTCGAGTTCGTACGACACGTTGATGCCGACCGCGCCTTCGTTGACGACCGGCAGCTTGTTTTCGAGCAGGTATTGTTCGGCCGATTCCTGCGCACGCTGCACGGCCGCTTCCGCGCGGCCCGAGAAGCCGCCCTGTTCGTTGGCGACCACCAGCGCCGCGCGCGAGCGGGCGAGGTTCGCCGCGGCGACGCGCAGGTCGGTGTTCGATTTCAGCGCATCGCGCACGAGCCCGTCGAGTACCGGGTCGTCGTACAGTTGCCACCAGTTGCCGGGCACCGCGTCGCGCGACACCAGCGCACCGTTCGCGTCGTCGAGCGCATGGTTCGCGAGCGGCGCATTGACGTACGCCTGTTGCGGCAGCTTGTAGTCGGGGCCGACCGACTTGCACGCGCCGAGTGCGAGCGCAAGCGGGGCGAGCGTCGCCGCGACGCGCAGACCGTGCCGCTTCATTGCGATGCTCCCACGGCGCTCGCGGCCGTACCGGACGCAGCCGGGGCCGCCGACGCGGCGCTGGCGGCAACCGGTTTCGCGTTGTCGTCGCGGCGCGCTTCGGCGCCGCGCATCGACACGGTCGCGGTGCGGCCCGCGATCATCCGGAAATCGTCCGGCACCTCGTCGAGCACGACCCGCACGGGCACGCGCTGCGCGAGCCGCACCCAGCTGAATGCCGGGTTCACGTTCGGCAGCAGGTTCGCGCCTTGCGTGCGGTCGCGATCCTCGATCGCGGCGACGATGCTCTGCACGTGACCGCGCAGCGCATGCGGCTCGCCCATCACGATGATGTCGACCGGCTGGCCGATATGGATGCCGCGCAGCTTGGTTTCCTCGAAGTAGCCGTCGACGCGGAACGAGTCGCGGTCGACGACCGACAGCACCGCGCGGCCGGCCGGAACGTATTCGCCGACGCGGGGGGCGCGGTCGTTCAGGTAGCCGTCCACGGGACTGACGATCGTCGTGCGCTGCAGGTTCAGCTTCGCGGTGTCGAGCGACACCTGTGCATCGGCGACGCTGGCTTCGCCTTGCTCGACCCGCGTGCGGCTTTCCTCGACCTGTTCGCTCGCGACCAGGTTGCCGAGCTGCAGGTTGCGCGCGTATTCGCGCTTCGCCTGCGCGAGCGTCGCGCGGCGCTGCGCGAGGGTTGCTTCGGCGAGCCGCTCCGCGAGCGCGTAGCGCGCCTGGTCGATCACGAACAGGACCTGGCCGCGCTTGACGGCCTGGTTGTCGGCGACCTGCACCGACGTGATGAGGCCCGACACGTCCGGTGCGACCTGGATCACGTCGGCGCGCACGTGCCCGTCGCGCGTCCATGGCGAGAACATGTAGTAGTTGATGATGCGCCACAGCACGAGGCCGGCCACGACGACGACGATCAGGGTGAGCAGGACTTGCCCTGCCGAGAGCCAGGTTTTTTTCACGTTAGGTAGCCACGAGTTGGTGGGACACGATCACGACGGCGGCCAGCACGAACACGTAGATGCCGAGGTCGAAGATCGAACGGTGCCAGACGAGGCGGTAGAAGCCGACGCGCTCGAGCACCGCGCGCACGACGATGTTGATCAGGTAAGCGATCAGCATCAGTACGAGCGGGGCCGGCACGAACACGCCGAAGATATCGATTTCGCCGATCATGGTCGCGGTCGGAAGGACAGGGTGGAAAGCCGGCTCATGCGCGCGCTCCGTCCGGGGCCTGCGGCGCTTGCGCGGCCGCGGCCGGATACAGCGACAGGCGCAGGCCGACGAGCGCGTGCAGCGTGTCGCGCAGCCGGCGGTGCGTGGCTGGCGCCGCGGGTGCGGCCGCGCCGTCGGCCAGCGCGGCGCCCGGCACGGTGCGGCCGGCCACGCGCTGCAGCGCGTCGTCGATCGTCGCGAGCAGCGCGGGCGGCGCGGGCTGACGCGCGTTCGCGGCCGCGCAGCGCGTGTAGTGATCGGTGACGCCGGCCAGCACGCGATCGATCGCGTCGGGCACGTCGCCCGACAGGCGGCGGCGCGAGCGGCGCAAGTCGAGCGCATTCAGCGCGATGCGCAGGTCGCGGAAGCTCTCGATCGACGGGTGGCGGTGGTCGTCGGACGCGCCGAGGCGCGGCAGCAGTTGCGTGACGCGGTCGAGCATCCGCGATGCGTGGTTGCGCTGATCGTCGAGCGGCTGCGTCGACGCGGAGCGCGCGACGTCCTCCCAGCCCGAGCGGAGCAGGCGCCGCACCGCGAGTTCCGCGCCGAACGGGCGTGTCGCACGCGTCCAGACGTAGGCGAACAGCAGCCCGGCGACGCCCGCGAGGTTGCTGTTCAGGAACACGAAGAAATCGGCTTCGTACGCGCTCTGGATGCTGATGAAGGTGGCCGTGTTCACGGCGACGAGCATCGTCACCATGTTGAACTGCGGGCGCGGCAGCAGCGTGCCGATCAGGATGAACGGGCCCGCGAACATCAGCACGAGCATCGCGAAATCGTGCACGTGCGGCAGCACGACGAACAGGTACAGGCCCGCGAACACGACGCTCGCGGCGGTCGACAGGAAGAACTTGAACACCAGCGGCGCCGGCTCGTCGAGCGCGGCGAAGAAGCTGCACGACACGGCCACGAGCGTGACGGCGGCCGCGCCGTCGTGCCAGCCGGACGAAATCCACAGCCAGCACGCGAACACGATCGCGAACACGACGGTCAGCGTCGAGAACAGCATCATCCCGCGATCGAAGAAGCGCTCGGTGCCGCCGAGCCGCCAGTGCCGGTAGCGCGGCTGCCACACGCCCGACTCGTTCGCGATCAGCGCGCGCAGCGAGCGGCAGTCCTGCCAGATGTCGATGACCTGGCGCAGCCGCCACAGCGCATTCGACAGCAGCGCGCCGTCCCAGCTCGCCAGCGCGCTGTCGGGCGGCTGCAGCGCGGCGATGCGCTCGCGCAGGTCGTCCGCGACCGGATCGTGCGCCATGTCGCCGTCGGAGCCGGTCTTGACGGCCGGCAGCGGCGCGTCGAACCACTTCGCGGCGTCGGCCAGCAGCGCGTCGAGCGAAGGCGGGCGCACGTGCAGGTCGCGCATCAGCGCGATCAAGGGATCGGCGAGCGACGACATCAGCGGCAGGAACAGCTGCATCCGGCCCGCGAGCGCCTGCGCGCGCGCGAGCACACGCGGATGCGCATGGTCGTAGCCCAGCTGGCTCAGCAGGAATTCGAGGCCGGTGATCGTCGCGGCGAGCCGCTGCCGGCACGCGGACAGCGCCTTGCCTGCCAGATGCCCGGACAGCGTTTCGCGGCCGTAGAACGCGGCGTCCTTGAACCATGCGTCGGTGCGCTCGATCAGCGTCGGCGCGAGCCGGTTCGGGAACACGGTGCTGCCGACCACGCTCGCGCATACGATGCCGAGCACGATTTCCTCGGTGCGCGCGATCGCGACGTCGAACACCGTGGACGGATCGGTGACGGTCGGCAGCGCGATCAGCGGCATCGTATAGCCGGCGAGCATGAACACGTAGCTGCGCGCGGTGCGGTCGGAGATCGCGAGGTACAGCAGCGTGCCGCACCAGGTCGCGACGATGATGCTGAACAGCAGCGGCGTCTCGACGAAAGGCGGCACGAAGAAGATCGCGGCGGCCGCGCCGAGCGCGGTGCCGAGCGCGCGGTACAACGCCTTCGAGCGCGTCGCGCCGACGAACGGGTTCGACACGATGTAGACGCTCGCCATCGCCCAATACGGGCGCGGCAGCTGGAAATACAGGCCGAGGTACAGTGCCAGCATCGACGCGGCGAACGTCTTGCCCGAGAACAGCCAGTCGCGAAGGCTCGGATAGGTCATGACGCGGAATCGACGGGGCGGGACGGGTGCGACGCCGAAGGATGCAGATCGGCCGCGTTGAACGCGTTCAGCACGCGCAGCGTCGCTTCGAGATCGGCGCGCGACACGCCCTTGAGCACCTGTGCGCGCAGCGCGCGCAGGTCTTCCTCCATCTTCGCGGTGATTGCGCGGCCGGCGGCCGTCAGCGAGATCGTCTTCGCTCGACGATCGTGCGGATCCTCGTCGCGGCGGGCGAGGCCGGCCGCGCACAGCTGGTCGAGCAGGCGCACGAGCGATGGCCCTTCGATGCCGACGTGCTCGGCGAGCGTGCCTTGCCGCACGCCTTCGCCGAGGCGGCCGGCGATCAGCAGCGGCGTCGCGCAGGCCTCGGATACGTTGTACGCGGTCAGCACGCCGTCGCTGGTGCGGCGCCACTTGCGCGCGGTGAGCACGAGCAGGCTGCTGACGGCAAGGCGGAGGTCGTGCAGATTGGTCATGGGCGAGATGATAGGGGCAAAAACGTTCGATAGCAAACTATCGTTTTTCGTCACCCGGATGACACGTCGTATGCGGCACGGCCGACCCGTCTGAAGCAATTTAGGCGGCGCGCCGGCCGGGGGCAAGCCGTAAGGCTGGCGACCCCGAACCGCCCACGTCCGGCGCGGCGACTATATTGAATAGTCAGACGAGAACCGCCCGGCAGCACGACGCACGACGCACGGCCGCGTCAAGCAAATACGAAGTCCCGGTTCGGGAAAGCCGACTTCACGAACCCGCGCGCGGCGTGCATATTGGGGCCATTGCAAGCGCACCGGAGGCTCCGCCCGTGTCGACCTCATCCTCGCAGCCCGCCACGTCCGCATCGCTCGACGCGTGGCTCGGCAAGACCGAAACGCTCGGCGACGACATCACCGCGTTCCCGCTGAACGCGCTGGCCGCCACGCTCGATCGCCCGTCGCCTGGCGACGTCGTGCCGCCGATGTGGCACTGGCTCTACTTCCTGCCGATCGCGCCGCTGGCCGAGGTCGGCCCGGACGGTCACCCGAAGCGCGGCGGCTTCCTGCCGCCGGTGCCGCTGCCGCGCCGCATGTGGGCCGGCGGCCGGCTGACGTTCCATGCGCCGCTGCGTGCGGGGCAGCGCGCGACGCGCGAATCGACGATCGCGAACATCGAGGACAAGACGGGCCGCAGCGGCCGGCTTGTGTTCGTGACGGTGCAGCACCGGATCGAATCCGGCGGCGCGCTGTGCGTCGAGGAAGAGCACGACATCGTCTATCGCGACGCGCCGCAGGCAGGTGCGCCTGCGCCGAAGCCGGTCGCGCCGCCCGCGGACGAGACGTGGTCGCGTACGGTCACGGCCGACGCGGTGATGCTGTTCCGCTATTCGGCGCTGACCTTCAACGGCCATCGCATCCACTACGACCGCCGCTACGTGACGCACGAAGAAGGTTATCCGGGGCTCGTCGTGCACGGCCCGCTGATCGCGACGCTGCTCGTCGATCTCGTGCACCGCGAACGGCCGGACGCGACGCTCGCGAGCTTCGCGTTCCGCGCGGTGCGCCCGACCTTCGATTCGGAGCCGTTCACGCTGTGCGGCAAGCCGTCGGACGACTGCCGCACGATCGAGCTGTGGGCGAAAGATCGCGACGGCTGGCTGACGATGCAGGCCACGGCGACCCTCGTATGACGCGCTTGCTGCCTTTTTCCTTCATCGACGACGGACATGCAGACGACGCAACACGACCCGTGCCAGGACATCCGCGAAGCGGTGCGCGACCTGTGCAGCCAGTTTCCCGGCGAGTATTTCCGCCGGATCGACGACGCGCGCGGCTATCCCGACGCCGAGGTCGAGCGGCTCCTTGCCGACGCGCGGCAGGCCGCGTCGTGCGACGCGATCGGCACGCTGTTTCCGGAGGCCTCGGCATGACGTCCGCGTCTGCCCGTTCGTGGCTGTTCGTTCCCGGCAATCGTCCGGAACGCTTCGAGAAGGCGCGGGCGGCCGGCGCCGACGCGGTGATCGTCGATCTCGAGGATGCGGTGCCGCCGGACGGCAAGCCGGCGGCGCGCGACGCGGTCGTCGCGCAACTCGATGCCGCGCGGCCCGTGTGGGTGCGCGTGAATGCAGCCGACACCGCATGGTTCGCCGACGACATCGCGGTGATCGCCGCGCATCCGGGCGTGGCCGGCGTGATGCTGCCGAAGTGCGACACGCGTGCGCAGGTGGACGCGGTGCTCGCTCACGCGCATCGTGCGCTCGAACTGCTGCCGATCGTCGAGACGGCGGCCGGCATCGCGGGGCTCGATCAGGTGTGTGCCGCGCCGCGCGTCGTGCGCGTGGCGTTCGGCACGCTCGATTTCCAGGTCGATCTCGGGATCGACGGCGACGGCGAAGCGCTGAACGCGTTCCGCTCGCGGATCGTGCTCGCGTCGCGGCTGGCGGGGATCGCGCCGCCGGTCGACGGCGTGTCGACGTTCATCGACGATCCCGCCGCGATCGAACGGCATGCGCGCTACGCGCGGCGGTTCGGCTTCGGCGGGAAACTGTGCATTCACCCGAAGCAGCTCGACGCGGTGCACCGCGCCTATGCGTGGACCGACGCGGAACAGGCGTGGGCGCGGCGCGTGCTCGATGCCGTCGATGCGAGCGGCGGCGCGACGATCGCGCTCGACGGCAGGATGATCGACACGCCGGTGATCCGGAAGGCGCGGCGCATTTTGCGCGGGTAGGCAGCCCGCGACATTCGTCCGAACAATAAAGGACCGGCCCGTCCCCCTTGCCGGGCACGCCGATTGCACCGCCGATTCGACCCGCAAGTCCTGCTTTCGCGCGCGATTGCACTAGGACAATATTTTCGGGGTGGCTTTCTGAGCGACCATGCGCAAGCCACGACGGAGACATCGAGATGGGACGGACCGAGGTATCGGCAGGCTGGCGCGACGCGATCGGCGCGGTGCACGGCATCGAGTCGAAATACAAGCGGCTCGTGAAGGCGATCGCCAGCGACATCGAAAACGGCGCGCTTGCGCCGGGCGCGCGGCTCGCGCCGCAGCGCGACGTCGCGTCGAGCCTCGGCGTCAGCGTGCAGACCGTCACCAACGCATACAAGGAGCTGGAACGCCAGGGGCTGATCCGCTGCGAGGTCGGCCGCGGCAGCTTCGTGGCCGCGCGCGTGACCGAATCGATGTCGAACTACATCCTCGACACGACCGAGCGCGAACTGGTCGACTTCTCGATCGCCCGCATCGTGCACACGCCGGAGCACGATGCCGCGTGGCGAAGCGTGTGCGCGGCGCTGGCCGGCACCGACGATCAGCCGTGGATCCGCTCGTTCCGGCCGATCGCCGGCCTCGACGCGCATCGCGACGCCGGCGCCGCGTGGCTCGCGTCGCTGAACATGCCGGTGCATCGCGAATCGCTGCTGGTCACGAACGGCGCGGCGCACGGGATCTTTCTCGCGCTCGCGTCGATCGTCGGGCCGGGCGATACCGTGTTGTGCGAGAGCCTGACCGATCACGGCGTGATCGGCTCCGCGAACGTGCTCGGGTTTACGCTGAAAGGGCTCGAGATGGACGAGCACGGCATTCGTCCCGAACATTTCGAGGAGATGTGCGACGGCGAGCGGATCAGCGCGCTCGTGTGTACGCCGACCCTCAATAACCCGACCGTGTCGCTGATGACCGAGTCGCGGCGCCGGTCGATCGCGCGCATCGCGACGCGCTACGGCGTGTACGTGATCGAGGACGACGTGTACGGCCCGCTTCCCGAGAAGACGGGCACGCCGATCGCCAGCCTGATTCCGGAGCTCGGCTTCTACTGCACGAGCATGACGAAATCGGTACTGACCGGGTTGCGGACCGGCTATCTCGCGATGCCGCGGCGGCTCGCGTTGCGCGTCGAGAGCGTGCTGCGCGTGAGCAGCTGGATGGCGACGTCGCCGATCGCGGAAATCGCGACGCGCTGGATCGCCGACGGCACCGCGCGGCGGCTCGTCGAACTGCAGCGCCAGCGGCTCGCGGTACGCCAGGAGATGGTGAAGGCCGCGCTCGGGCCGTATGTGCTCGGTGCGCACCCGAATGCGCTTTCGGCTTGGCTGCGCGTGCCCGACTACTGGCAGGCCGAGCGGCTCGTCCGCGAATTGCGCACCCGTAAGATCGCGGTGACGTCGCCCGATCCGTTTCTCGTCGGCGGCACGGAGCGGCCGAACGCGGTGCGCGTCTGTATCGGCGCCGAAACGTCCGATGCCGCATGCAACGCGGCGCTCGAGACGATCGCGGGCGTGTTCGAACAGTATCCGCACCTGAACGATTTCCACTGAACCGGCGACGCTGCCGCGATGTCGCGCGCAATGTATCAGGACATTCGAAAGCGCGATTTGGAACATTAGACTGGATCGCATCACATTCGTCGCGAGGCGTGCGTTCCATGTCCTTCCTGTCGTTGTCCGACGTCTACCGCGCGCGCCGCTGCCTCGCCGGGCGCGCCGACGGTACACCGCTCGTCGCGTCCGCCGCGCTGTCCGCGCGCGTTGGCGCGCCCGTCCACCTGAAGCTCGAAACGCTGCAGCCGACCGGCAGCTTCAAGCTGCGCGGCGCAACCAACGCGCTCGCGGAACTCGCGGCGCAGGGCGTGACGCGCGTGGTCACCGCATCGACCGGCAACCACGGCCGCGCGGTCGCGCATGCGGCACGCGCGCTCGGCATCGACGCGGCCGTCTGCATGTCGTCGCTGGTGCCGCCCAACAAGGTCGACGCAGTCGCGGCGCTCGGCGCGCGCGTGGTGATCGCGGGCGACAGCCAGGACGATGCGCAGGTCGAAGCGCGGCGCCTCGCGCGCGACGAAGGCCATGCGTACGTGCCGCCGTTCGACGATCCGCGCATCATCGCAGGCCAGGCGACGATCGGCGTCGAGATACTCGAGGCGCTGCCCGATACGGCGACGCTCGTCGTGCCGCTGTCGGGCGGCGGCCTGTTCAGCGGCGTCGCGTTTGCTGCGAAGGCGATCCGGCCGTCGATCGAGGTGATCGGCGTATCGATGGCGCGCGGCGCCGCGATGCACGCGAGCCTCGCGGCCGGCCGCCCGGTCGACGTCGACGAGCAGCCCACGCTGGCCGATTCGCTCGGCGGCGGCATCGGCCTCGACAATCGCTACACGTTCGACATGACGCGCGCGTTGGCCGACGACGTCGTGCTGCTCGACGAGCCGTCCATCGCACGCGGCATCGCGCATGCGTATCGGGAAGAGCGGCTCGTCGTCGAAGGCGCCGGCGCGGTCGGCCTCGCCGCGTTGCTGGACGAGCGGATCGTGCGCCGCGACCGCAACGGCCCGATCGTGGTCGTCGTGAGCGGCGCGAACATCGACATGGCCGTGCATCGCCGGCTCGTTTCGGAGAACTGACATGGCCCATCCCGTCACGTTGCTCGGTCAGGCGCAACTGCGTGCGCTGGTGCCGCTCGATCTCGCCGCGATCGACCAGGTCGAGGCCGCGTTCGCGTCGCTCGCGACCGACGCGGTCGTAATGCCGCCGATCCTGAATCTCGCGTTGCCGGAGCGCCACGCCGAAGTGGACGTGAAGACGGCGTACCTGCCGCGCTTCGACAGCTTCGCGATCAAGGTCAGCCCGGGCTTCTTCGACAACCCGTCGCTCGGGCTGTCGAGCCTGAACGGGCTGATGCTCGTGCTGTCCGCGCGCACCGGCCTGACCGAGGCCGTCCTGCTCGACAACGGCTACCTGACGGCCGTACGCACCGCGGCGGCCGGTGCGGTGGCCGCGCGCCGGCTCGCGCGGGCCGATGCGCACCGCGCGGCGATCGTCGGCGCGGGCGAGCAGGCGCGGTTGCAGCTCGCCGCGCTGAGGCTCGTGCGCGACATCACGCACGTGACGGTGTGGGCGCGCGATACCGCGCGGGCCACCGCATTCGCGGCCGACGTGCGCGCGACGCACGGCATCGACGCGACGGTCGCGCGCTCGGTGGGTGCGGCGCTGGCCGACGCGGACATCGCGGTGACGACCACGCCGAGCCGCGCGCCGCTCGTGCACGCGGAAGACCTGCATCCCGGGCTGCACGTGACGGCGATGGGTTCGGACGCCGATTACAAGACCGAACTCGCGCCGTCGGTGTTCGGCGCCGCACGCTATTTCTGCGACCGGCTGCAGCAGACCCGCGTGGCCGGCGAACTCGCGCACGCGATCGCGGCCGGGGCCGTCGCGGCCGACGCCGTGTTTCCCGAACTCGGCGAAGTGATTACCGGCCGTCGCGACGGCCGCACGCATCGCGACGACATCACGATCTGCGACCTGACCGGCACCGGCGCGCAGGACACCGCGATTGCCGTGCTCGCGCTGCAACGCGCCCGCGCGGCGGAAGTCGGCACGATTTTTCACAACGACCTCACGACTTGAGAGGAGACAGATGACCGAAGTCATCGAAACCCGGAACGCCGCGCCGCGTCTCGCGTTCGCGCGCAGCGAATATGCCGCGCGCATCGCGAAGACGCGCGCGGCGATGGAGCGGGCCGGCATCGACCTGCTGATCGTCACCGACCCCACCAACATGAGCTGGCTGACCGGCTACGACGGCTGGTCGTTCTACGTGCACCAGTGCGTACTGCTGGCGCTGGACGGCGAACCCGTGTGGTTCGGCCGCGGCCAGGACGCGAACGGCGCGAAGCGCACCGCGTTCATGGCGCACGAGAATATCGTCGGCTATCCCGATCACTACGTGCAGTCGACCGCGCGCCACCCGATGGATTACCTGTCGACCGAGGTGATCGCGGCGCGCGGCTGGAGCACGCTGCGCATCGGCGTCGAGCTCGACAACTACTACTTCAGCGCGGCGGCGTACGCGTCGCTGCAGAAGCATCTGCCGGCCGCGCGCTGGCTCGATGCGACCGCACTCGTCAACTGGCAGCGCGCGGTGAAGTCGCCGCGCGAGATCGAGTACATGCGCGTGGCCGCGCGCATCGTCGAGCGGATGCATGCGCACATCGTCGAGACGATCGAGCCGGGCATGAAGAAAAGCGACCTGGTCGCGCAGATCTATGCGACCGGCATCGGCGGCGCGGACGGCTTCGGCGGCGATTATCCGGCGATCGTCCCGCTGTTGCCGACCGGCGCGGACGCGGCCGCGCCGCACCTGACCTGGGACGACTCGACGTTCTCGCGCGGCGCCGGCACGTTCTTCGAGATTGCCGGCTGCTACCGTCGCTATCACTGCCCGCTGTCGCGCACCGTCTATCTCGGCAAGCCGCCCGCGCACTTCATCGACGGCGAGCGCGCGGTGGTCGAGGGCATCGAAGCGGGACTCGCGGCCGCGAAGCCGGGCAACGTGTGCGAGGACATCGCGAACGCATTCTTCGCGGTGCTGCGCCGCGCGGGCATCGAGAAGGACAGCCGCTGCGGCTATCCGATCGGCGCGAGCTATCCGCCCGACTGGGGCGAGCGCACGATGAGCCTGCGTCCGGGTGACCGTACGGTGCTCGAACCCGGCATGACGTTCCATTTCATGCCCGGGCTGTGGCTCGACGACTGGGGGCTGGAGATCACGGAAAGCATCCTGATCACCGAGACCGGCGTCGAGACGTTCTGCAACGTGCCGCGCAAGCTGTTCGTGAAGGAGTAGGCGATGCGTGCTTCCCCGATTACGCCGACCGTCGATTTCGACGCGGACGGCGAACAGCACGGCTTCCTGAAGCTGCCTTACTCGCGCGACGATTCCGCGTGGGGCGCGATCATGATTCCGGTGACCGTCGTGAAGCGCGGCGACGGGCCGACGGTGTTGCTGACCGGCGGCAATCACGGCGACGAATACGAAGGGCCGGTCGCGCTGTCGAAGCTCGCCGGCTCGCTGAAGGCGGCCGACGTGACCGGCCGCGTGATCGTCGTGCCGTTCATGAACTACCCGGCGTTCCGCGCCGGTTGCCGCACGTCGCCGATCGATGCCGGCAACCTGAACCGCAGCTTCCCGGGCCGGCCGGACGGCACCGTGACCGAGAAGATCGCCGATTACTTCCAGCGTCACCTGCTGCCGCTCGCGACGCACGTGCTGGACATTCACGCGGGCGGCCGCACGCTCGACTTCGTGCCGTTCGCGGCGATTCACGTGCTGGAAGACCGCGACCAGGAAGCGCGCTGCGAGCGCGCGATGCGCGCGTTCGGCGCGCCGTATTCGATGCGCATGCTGGAACTCGACAGCGTCGGCCTGTACGACAGCGCGGCGGAGGAGGCCGGCAAGGTGTTCGTGTCGACCGAGCTGGGCGGCGGCGGCACGTCGACGGCCGCGAGCGTCGCGATCGCCGAGCGCGGCGTGCGCGGCTTTCTCGCGCATGCCGGCGTGCTCGCGCGGCGCGAAGGCTCGCGCGCCGGCGCGGGCGGCGCGCCGCGCACGACGACGCTGCTCGACATGCCGGACGGCGCCTGCTACACGACCAGCGAGCATCGCGGCCTGCTCGAGATGTGCGTCGATCTCGGCAGCGAGGTCGAGGCCGGCGACGTGCTCGCGCGCGTGCACGACATCGACCGCACGGGCGTCACGCCGGTCGAATACGTCGCACGGCGGCGCGGGTTGCTCGCCGCGCGGCATTTTCCGGGCATCGTGCAGACGGGCGACACGATCGCGGTGGTGGCCGACATCGTCGAGCGCAACATCCCGGTGGCGACCTGGGGCGACGCATAACGTGATCAAGCTCGACCGATACGACCTCGCGATCCTGCGCCTGCTCGAGCGCGACGGGCGCATCACGAAGTCGAAGCTCGCCGAGGCCGTGAACCTGTCGATTTCGCCGGCATGGGAGCGCGTGCGCAAGCTCGAGGAAAGCGGCGTGATCCGCGGCTATCGCGCGGACGTCGACTGGATCGGCGCGTTCTCCGGCAGCCGCATCGTGGTCGAGGTGACGCTGTCGCGGCACACGGCGCCCGACATGCGGCGCTTCGAGGATCGCGTGGCCGCGGCGCCCGAGGTCGCGCAGTGCTATGCGACGGGCGGCGGCGTCGACTACGTGCTGCACGTGGTCGCGCGCGACATCGACCATTACCAGCGCTTCATCGATGCGTTGCTGATGGACGACCTCGGCATCGAGCGCTACTTCACGTACATCGTGACGAAGGTGGTGAAGTGCGGATCCGGCGGCGCGCCGGACTGGCTGTGAAAGTTCGCGCCGGCGCGCGGCAATACGGAAAAAACCGGCATTTCCGGCGGTGCAAACCGAAATTTCCGCATGCGCGGGCGCGACACAATGAAGTCCGTGCCCACCAACGAGGAGACGCAGCATGCTGCCCGGACACCCCGTTCTGTTCAAGTCGACCTGTTACGTCGATGGTCGCTGGATCCACAGCGACAGTGCCGCGACGGTCGCCGTCGTCAACCCCGCCGACCAGGCGGTGATCGGCCACGTGCCGATGCTCGAACGCGCGCAGATCGTCGCGGCCGTCGACGCCGCGCAGCGCGCGTACGGAAGCTGGCGCTGGACGCCGCAAGCGGTGCGCAGCGCGGCATTGCTGCGCTGGCACGCGCTGATCCTGCGTCACGTCGACGATCTGGCCGCGCTGCTATCGCTGGAACAGGGCAAGCCGCTGGCCGAAGCGCGCGGCGAGATCCGCTATGCGGCGAGCTTCGTCGAATGGTTCGCGAACGAGGCGAAGCGCGTCGCCGGCCGCACGATTCCGACTCACATCGACGGCGCGCATCTCGGCACCGTGATGGAGCCGGTCGGCGTCGCGGCGCTGATCACGCCGTGGAATTTCCCGGCCGCGATGATCACGCGCAAGGCGGCGGCCGCGATCGCGGTCGGTTGCACCGTGGTCGTGAAGCCCGCGCACGAAACGCCGTTCTCGGCACTCGCGCTCGCGCAGCTCGCCGACGAGGCCGGCTTTCCGGCCGGCGTGTTCAACGTGGTGCTCGGCGAGCCGCAGATGGCGATGGAAACGCTGGTCGGCGACGCGCGCGTGCGGGCGGTGAGCTTCACCGGCTCGACGCGGGTCGGACGGCTCGTGACCGAAACCGCCGCGAAGGCCGGCATCCGCAAGATCGCGCTCGAACTGGGCGGCAATGCGCCGTTCATCGTGACCGAGGATGCGGACGTCGAGCAGGCGGTGCGGATCGCCGTCGGCGCGAAGTTCCAGACGTCCGGCCAGGACTGCTGCGCGGCGAACCGGATACTCGTCGCGCGCCCGCTGTACGACGCGTTCGTCGAACGGTATGCGAACGCGGTGCGCGCGCTGAAGACGGGGCCGGCGTTCGAGCAGGGCGTGGACGTCGGTCCGCTGATGCATCAGGCCGCGTTCGACGCGACGGCGGCGCGTGTCGACGATGCGCGGGCACGCGGCGCGCGCATCGTCGCGGGCGGCCGGCCGCATGCGCTCGGCGGCTGGTTCTATGAGCCGACCGTGATCGCGGATGCCGCGCCCGGCATGCGCGTGGTCGACGAGGAAAACTTCGCACCGATCTCGGCCGTCAGCGCGTTCGACACGCTCGACGAAGCCGTCGAAACGGCCAACGACACCGAGTACGGCCTCGCCGCGTACGTATGCGCGACGCGCATCGACACGATCTTCCAGCTCGTGCGGCGGCTTGATTTCGCGATGGTGTCGGTCAACGGCATGAAATTCACCGGCGCGCCGATTCCGTTCGGCGGGATGAAGGCGTCGGGCCTCGGGCGCGAAGGCGGTACCGAGGGCTTCGAGCCGTTCACCGAAACCAAATACTTCTGCCTCGGCAATCTCGGCCTGCCGGTTGCGGCGACGGCCTGACCCATTCAAAGGAGCACATCATGCAAAAATCGATCGACGCACTGCTGCGCGAGGACCGCGCCCACTTCATGCACCCGTCGACGCACGCATACGATCACGAGACCGGCGCGCTGCCGGGCAAGATCGTGCGCGGCGGCGAAGGCATCCGCATCGAGGATCACCAGGGCAAGCGCTATATCGACGCGTTCGCCGGCCTCTACTGCGTGAACATCGGCTACGGCCGCACCGAAGTCGCCGACGCGATGTACGAACAGGCGAAGCAGCTCGCGTACTACCACACGTACGTCGGCCACGCGTCGGACGCGATCATCGAGCTGTCGTCGCGCATCATCGACTGGTCGCCGGCGGGGATGAAGAAGGTCTATTACGGGATGTCGGGTTCCGACGCGAACGAGACGCAGGTCAAGCTCGTCTGGTACTACAACAACGTGCTCGGCCGCCCGAACAAGAAGAAGATCATCTCGCGCGAGCGCGGCTATCACGGCTCGGGCATCGTGACGGGCAGCCTCACGGGCCTGCCGAGCTTCCACCAGCATTTCGATCTGCCGATCGATCGCGTGAAGCATACGGTGTGTCCGCACTGGTATCGCAAGGCGCCGGCCGGCATGAACGAAGCGCAGTTCGTCGCGTACTGCGTCGACGAGCTCGAGCAGCTGATCGCACGCGAAGGCGCCGACACGATCGCCGCCTTCATCGCGGAGCCGGTGATGGGCACGGGCGGCATCATCGAACCGCCGGCCGGCTACTGGCCCGCGATCCAGGCCGTGCTGCGCAGGCACGACATCCTGCTGATCTCCGATGAAGTCGTGTGCGGGTTCGGGCGTCTCGGCTCGAAGATGGGCGCGCAGCACTTCGGGATCGCGCCCGACCTGATCACGGTCGCGAAGGGTCTGACGAGCGCCTATGCGCCGCTGTCGGGCGTGATCGTCGGCGAGAAGGTGTGGGACGTGATCGCGCGCGGCTCGCAGGAGCACGGGCCGATGGGGCACGGCTGGACGTATTCGGGTCATCCGGTATGCGCGGCCGCCGCGCTCGCGAACCTCGCGATCCTGGAGCGCGAGAACCTGGTCGCCAACGCAGCCGACGTCGGCGGCTACTTCGGCGCGAAGCTGCGCGACGCGTTCGGCGCGCATCCGCTCGTCGGCGAGGTGCGCAGCGTCGGCATGCTGGCCGCGCTCGAGTTCATGGCCGACAAGGACGCACGCACGCCGTTCGATCCCGCGCTGAAGATCGGTGCGCAGGTGTCGGCGGCCGCGTTGCAGCGCGGCGTGATCGCGCGTGCGATGCCGCACGGCGACATTCTCGGTTTTGCGCCGCCGCTCGTGATGACGCGGGCAGACGCCGACGAGATCGTCGCGATCGTCAAGGAAGCAGTGGACGAGGTCGCCGAGCGGAACCTGTCGGCCGTCGCGTGATGTTCACGCGGTCCTGATGCGCGCTTCGGCGCGCGATGCAACGCCGCCGCATGCAAGTGCGGCGGCGTTTTTTCTTGCCGATACGGTCTGGAAAAGCCGTCGGTGCATCGCCAGCGGTGCACGTCGGCTACCGGCCGTCCATCAGTAGTCCCACACGACCGGAACGAAACGGAACCCGTCGCCGTGCCTTGCAACATGGCCGATCGACGGGAACGCGACATGGGCCGCGGCGAGCAGCGCGCCGGTGTCCGCGGCTTCGTTGAACAGCACGATACGCACGTCGACCGCCGCGTCCGGATCGTGTTCGAAGCCGTTTTGCCAGTCGGGATTGTCGAAGTTGACCTCGAAAATCGCGTCGCCCGCGAACGTCAGCTTTTCTCCGTTCGATGCGACGTCGACCACGCAGTGCCCCGGCGTATGGCCGCCCGTCACCCGCGCCGACACGCCCGCGGCGACTTCCACGGTCCGGTCGAACTGCACGATGTTCTCGCCATAGAGTTCCACGAACCGCGCCGCCGCCTTGCGCAGCGCGGGCGGAACGGTTTCCGGCATCACCGTCTTGCTGAAGTCGGGATTTTTCCAGAACGCCACTTCCGCGGCCGATACGTGAATGCGTACGTCCGGGCGCAGCTTCGCCTTGACGCCGTCGACGTTCAGCCCGCCGACATGGTCCATGTGCATGTGCGTGATCACGATGTCGGTGATCGCGGCCAGGTCGATGCCGGCCGATTCCAGACGCATGACCGAGCGCCCGGCGCGCGTGAAGTATTCGAAGCCGTCGCCCACGCCCGAGTCGATCAGGATCAGACGGTCGCCGCTGCGCACGAGCGCGATGTTGAGCGCCCAGTCGAACATGTCGCGTTGCAGGAAGCGGCCGTCGAACCATGCGTTGCGGTCCGCTTCGCTCACATTGGTCGACATGGTGGAAGTCGGCAGCGGCAGCACGCCGTCGCTGATCAGCACGACATCGACTTCGCCGATGCGCACGGCGTAGCGGGACGAAACGAGCTCGCCCGAACCTTCGTTGCCCAGGCGGGCGATGACGGGCTGGACGTTGCGGATGGGTGCGTTCATGTTCAGTAATCCTGTTCGTCGAGTGGGGATCGAGCCGCGCGACGCCGCGCGGTTCGCGAGCGCGATCGTGACGATCGCGCGCTTCGGTTCGACCGGATTTCGATCGAACGTTGCCAGCGATTGTAGTGACGGCCGACACACGCCAACAGCGTTGCACGCGTGCACATCGTGTTGTCCGGGCGACAACAATCCGACAGTGGGCTTCGCCGCTCGAAATGCACATCGCCCGCCGTCCGTTGCCGGACGGCGGGCGATGCAATGGATGCCGTTTATGGGAAGCCGGGCGCCGCCGGCGCGCGGGTCAGCCCGGCTGGCCGGGAAGGGTGTCGCCGCGCAGCGAACACCCGCGCGTCTCGATCACCGCCAGCAGCGCGATCAGCCCGACCGCGCAGGCGGCCATCATGTAGTAGGCGGGAATCAGCGCGTTGCCGGTCTTGCCGATCAGCCAGTCGTTGACGATCGGCGCGGTGCCGCCGAACAGCGACGTCGACACGTTGTACGCGATCGCCATGCCCGCATACCGGACGTGGGTCGGGAACATCGCCGGGAACATCGCGGAAATGGTGGCGAGCTGCGGCACGTAGAGCACGCCGAGCACCGCGAAGCCGATGAAGGCGCCGAGCGGGCCGTGCGTCATCAGCGTGAACATCGGCACGGCCGCGACGAACAGCCCGACGAGCGAGATCCACCACATCGTCTTGCGGCCGACGCGGTCCGACAGCCAGCCGGCGAACGGCAGCAGCACCATCATCGCGAGCATGCCGATCAGCGGAATCAGCAGCGACATGTTCTCGCTGACGCCGAGTTCCTTGTGCATGTAGGTCGGCATGTACGCGAGCAGCACGTAGTTGACGACGTTCAGCGCGACGACGAGCCCGCCGAGCAGCAGCAGCGGCTTCGCGTACCGCACCAGCAGCAACCGGATCGGCAGCGCGGCGGCGACGTTTTTCTCGCGGCGGTGCGCCTGTTCCTCGAGTTCGCGGAACACCGGCGTTTCCTCGAGGCGCGAGCGCAGATAGAAGCCGATCAGGCCGAGCGGCGCCGCGACCAGGAACGGCAGGCGCCAGCCCCACGCATGCATCGCCGAATCGCCGAGCAGCAGCGCGAAGCCGAGCATCAGGAACGCGCCGAGCGAGAAGCCGGCGAGCGTCGCGAATTCGAGAAAGCTGCCGCACAGGCCGCGCCGCGAATCGGGCGCGTATTCGGCGATGAAGGTGGCCGCCCCCCCGTATTCGCCGCCGGTCGAGAAGCCCTGCACCATGCGCAGCACGATCAGCGCGGCGGGGGCGAGCCAGCCGGCCGTCGCGTAGCTCGGCAGCAGGCCGACGAGCAACGTCGCGCCCGACATCGTCAGGACCGTCAGCGCGAGCACGCGCTTGCGGCCCAGCCGGTCGCCGAGCGGCCCCCAGAACAGGCCGCCGAGCGGGCGGATCAGGAACGAGATCGCGAACGTGCCGAGTGCGAACAGCGTCGCGCTCGCGGTGTTGCCGGGAAACAGCGCGGCGGAAATGTACGCGAGACCGTACGCGTAAATACCGTAATCGAACCATTCGGTCGCATTGCCGAGGGCGGCGGCCGCGATCGCGACCCGCGGCAGACAGTGCGGCTCGTCGCCGCGTTGGGTGATCGCGTCGTCGGGAGTCGACGACGCGGCGGAAACGGAAGTCCACGATGGCACGTATCGCATGAGGGATCCTCGCTATCAGCATGCGCCCGGGCGGGCGCCGACGAGGATCAAAGTAATCCCGCCAATTTGCGATGCCGGATGTCATAGGACGATGTGGGGATCGGGGTTTTCCCGTGCCGGGCTGGGGGCCGGCGCGGGCCGCGGCTGGCGCTTCGCGGCGCCGGGCGGCGAACGGCGGTAAGCTGCACGCTGCCATGCAGGATCGATCGGACCGTTCAACGCGTGGCGTCCCTTTTTTCACCCTTCATCAGGAGCGCATATCGTGGCGACCTACATCGTTTTTACGCGAGAAAGCACGCAGGACCAGCATGAGCTCGACACCTACGCGAGCCAGGTCGGTGCGACCCTCGCCGGCCATCCGGTGAAGGTGCTCGCCGCATATGGGCCGCAGGAAATTCTCGAGGGGGACGGCCCGGAAGGCGTCGTGATCGTCGAGTTCCCGTCGAAGGCGGCCGCGCACGCGTGGTATCACGGCCCCGAATACCAGCGGGTCGTCCAGCATCGGTTCAAGGGCGCCCGCTATCGCGCGGTGCTGGTCGAGGGCGTCTGAACGCGGCCGCGCGTCGTTACCGGACGTGCGGCTGCAACGCCCGCAGCCAGTACGACACGGCCACCGCTCCGCCGTCCGGCGTACCGATCGCCCGCTCGCCCAGATAGCTTGCCCGTCCCGCGCGCGGCGTCATGCGCGCCGTTTCCTGCGCACCTTGCTCGGCCGCTTCGACGGCCGCCGTCCATGCGCTCGCGGGATCGCGATCGCCGTCCAGCGCGCGGCCGAATGCGTCGACAGCCGGCACCAGCGCATCGAGCATCGTCCGGTCGCCCGCCCGCGCGCCGCCGAGTTCGCCGATCGAATCCACCGCCGCGCGGAATGCCGCGGCCCAGTCGCGCGGCGACGGCGCGGCGATGTCGGCCAGCCGGCGCGACGCGCGCAGCAGCGCGGTCGCGTAAAACGGCCCGGAACTGCCGGCGATCGCGCGGCGCAACGCGGCGCCGAGCGCCGCGAGCGCACCGGATGGCGTGCCGTACGCGGTGTCGGGCAATTCGAGGATCGCCTGCGCGGCGCGCCGCATGCTCGCGCCGAGATCGCCGTCGCCGGCTGCCGTATCGAGATCCGTCAGCGTCTGCTCGTGGTCGATCAGCGTCTGCGCCACCGCGTGCAGCGCCGGTTGCAGGCGCGCGGCCCACGCGCGGCCGGCCGCGTCGAGCGGCGGCTGCGGCGCGTTCTGCGACGCGGCCGCGGCCACGCGGATCCGCGTGTTCACGAGGCCGCCGCCCGGCCATGCGCGCGCCTGCGTCGGCGCATCGAGCAGCGCCGCGCGCTCGTCGTTCAGCCGCAGCACCGAGATCGAGCAGCCGGGCATGTTCAGCGCGGACAGGAACGTGCCGGCCCACGCACGGGCGACGACGATCCCGCGCCGGCTCAGGTTGTCGAACGCGGCGCGCAGCACGATCGCGAGTTCCATGTCCGGTGTCGCGCCGAGGCCGTTGACGAACAGCGCTACGCGTTCGTCGCGGTCGAGCACGAGATCGGCGACGATGCTCGACAACAGCGTGTCGGCCAACGCATCGGCCGGCAGCGGCGCGCGGCGCTCGACGCCTTTCTCGCCGTGGATGCCGAGGCCCAGCTCGATCTCGTGATCGGCGAGGCTGAAGCCCGACTTGTCGGCGCCCGGGATCGTGCAGCCGTCGAGCGCGACGCCCATCGTGCCGAGCTCGGCCGCCGCGTCGCGCGCGATGCTCGCGACGCGGGCGAGCGGCAGCCCGCGCGCGGCGGCAGCGCCCGCGAGCTTGTGGATCAGCACGGTACCGGCGATCCCGCGTCGCTGGCCGCGCTCGACGCGGCCGCGCAGCGACACGTCGTCGGCGACGATGACGGTTTCGACCGGAATGCCTTCCGCGCGCGCGAGCTCGGCGGCGAGCCCGAAATTGAGCCGGTCGCCGGTGTAGTTCTTCACGATCAGCAACGCGCCGTTCGGGCCGGCGCTCGCGCGGATCGCGGCGAGCACCGCGTCGGTCGACGGCGACGTGAACACTTCGCCGCACACGGCCGCGCTCAGCATCCCTTCGCCGACATAGCCGCCGTGCGCGGGCTCATGGCCGCTGCCGCCGCCGGACAGGATCGCGACCGGCCGCTGCGACGGCTCGGGCAGCGGCTGGCGGACGAGCACGTGCTCGTCGCCGAGGATCGCGAGATGCGGCGATTGCCGCGCGATGCCTTCCAGCATTTCTCGCACGACGTCGGACGGGCGGTTCACAAGCTTTTTCATGGCGACGGGTTCCGGACGGGTGAACAGGGCTCGGCCGGGCGCGCATGCGCGCCGGACGACTTTCGTTTTCGTGTTGCGGAGGATCGTGCGTGACCTGTTGCCGGTCGGCGACGGTCGCATGACGGGCGACCGGACGCGGGTCGGGCAACGAAGCGTACGCTTCGCGCCACGATACATCAGGTTCGGACGTCGCGGCGCGGATCGCGACGCGATGGCGCCCTGGGGCGCAGCGGCGGCGCCGCTATTTCAGCGCGGAAATCGCCTTCGCGCGAATCAGCCGCGCACGCAGCACGTTGCGGCTGATGCCGAGCAACTGCGCGGCCCGGATCTGGTTGCGGTGACTGAATTCGAACGCGACACGCATCACCGTGTCCTCGATACGTTCGAACAGATTGCCGTGCCCTTCGTCGAACAGGTCGCGCAGCGCGTGTTCGAGCGCTGCCTGCGCGTCGGCGGACGAATCGGCGGCGGGCGCGGAAACGGCCGGCAGGCACGGCGGCGCGATGTGCAGGTCGGTGTCCTGCAGCGCATCGTGCCGGCTCACCAGCAGCGCGTGATGGATCACGTTCTCGAGTTCGCGGATGTTGCCGGGCCAGCCGTGTGCCTCGAGCCGGCGCTCGGCGCGCGCATCGATGCGGCGCGGCCCGCCGCCGAGCCGGTCGCGGTAAATGTCGAAGAAGTGGCGCGCGAGCGGCAGGATGTCGCCCGGGCGCTCGCGCAACGGCGGGACCGCGAGCTGCACGACGTTGAGCCGGTAGAACAGGTCGCCGCGAAACCGCCCGGCCGCGACCGCCTGCTGCAGGTCGACGTTGGTGGCCGCGACCACCCGGACGTCGACCGGAATGCCCGTGCGCGAACCGAGCCGCACGACCTCGCGCTCCTGCAGCACGCGCAGCAGCTTGACCTGCATCGCGAGCGGCAGGTCGCCGATTTCGTCGAGAAACAGCGTGCCGCCGTGCGCGGCTTCGAACCAGCCGGGCTTCGCGCTGAACGCGCCCGTAAACGCGCCTTTCTCGTGACCGAACAGTTCGCTGTCGACGAGCGTGTCGGAGAAGGCGCCGCAGTTCACCGCGACGAACGGCCCGTCGCGACGCGCGCCGAGCGCGTGCACGTGGCGCGCGATCAGTTCCTTGCCGGTGCCCGTCTCGCCGACGATCAGCACGTTCGCGTCGCTCGGCGCGACGCGGCGAACCTGTTCGAGCAGCGCGAGCGAACGCGGATCGGCGAACACTTGCGCCTGCGCGCGGGCCGGTGCGTGACGGTCGGGCAACGTGAGCACCGGCGCCGCGTGCCCGGCGGCCTGAAGTCCGGCCGGGTCGCGGGACGCGGCGACGACGCGAAGGTTGAGCGGGCGCGGCGATGCGGAAATGGAAGTCATGGCGATGAACCGTTGGATGGCCGGGCAAAGCGGGCCCGTGCCGGCGGGCGCCGCGGTGTGGCTGCTGCGTAGTCAGCAGAGTGTTGAACGTTTCGCCGCGCGCGAAAAGCATCGATTTCTGATAACCAAAGCGCGATTGCTGCGGAACCTGCAATGGCGCGCAAGAGCGGCGGTGCGGCGACGTCGAAGCATCGAATTCGACGCTGGCGCGCGCGATGCGTTGCTGCCTGATCAGCAGTGCATCAGCAAAACCGCTGCGCCCGGTTCATCGTGGTGCGGAATATCGATGTGACGCGTGAGCCGGGATGCTTGCCACTATCGCGCATTTGGCGGAGCGCCAGTGCCGGCGGACGATGGTGAAAAATTTCGTGATCCGGATGAAATTTCCTTCACGCATCCGCGCCAATGGCACGCTCCTTGCTGACCCGAACCGGTATCGCCGCACCGCACGCGGCTTCACCACGGGAACGCATCGCATGAGCCACCCTCTCAACGTCGTCGCGATATCGGGCAGCCTGCAGCGGCCGTCGCGCACGCTGGCGCTGACCGACGCGATCGTCACGGCGCTCGGCGCCGCGCGGCCGATCGACGCGCGGCGGATCGAACTCGGCGAGATCGGCAGCCGGCTGGCCGGCGCGCTCACGCGCGCGCAGGTGCCGGCCGATCTCGACGCGCTGATCCGCGCGATCGAGACGGCCGATGCGCTCGTCGTCGCGAGCCCGGTGTATCGCGCGTCGTACACGGGCCTCTTCAAGCATCTGTTCGACCTCGTGCGCCACGACGCGCTCGTCGACGTGCCGGTGCTGCTCGCGGCCACCGGCGGCAGCGAGCGTCATGCGCTCGTGATCGACCACCAGCTGCGCCCGCTGTTCAGTTTCTTCCAGGCGCGCACGCTGCCGATCGGCGTGTACGCATCCGAAAGCGATTTCGACCGGTACCAGATCGCCAGCCCAGCGTTGCGCGAGCGCATCGCGCTCGCCGTCGACCGCGCGGTGCCGCAACTGCGCCCGCACGCGCTTTCCGCCGCGGCCGCGTAAGCCGCTTTTTCGTTTCCCCTTCGACCAGGACATCTTCATGAGCCTTTCCGACCCTTCCGCCGACGGCGTCAAATTCGCGTACTGGGTGCCGAACGTCAGCGGCGGCCTCGTCGTCAGCACGATCGAGCAGCGCACCGACTGGAGCCTCGAATACAACCAGAAGCTCGCGCGCACGGCCGAAGCGGCCGGCTTCGACTATGCGCTGAGCCAGATCCGCTTCACGGCCGGCTATGGCGCCGAATACCAGCACGAGTCGGTGTCGTTCAGCCAGGCGCTGCTGCATGCGACGACCAAGCTCAAGGTGCTCGCGGCGATCCTGCCGGGGCCGTGGCATCCGGCCGTGGTCGCGAAGCAGCTCGCGACGATCGACCACATCTCGAACGGGCGCATCGCGATCAACGTCGTGAGCGGCTGGTTCAAGGGCGAATTCACTGCGATCGGCGAGCCGTGGCTCGAGCACGACGAACGCTATCGGCGCTCGAAGGAATTCATCCAGGCGCTCAAGGGCATCTGGACGCAGGACAACTTCACGTTCAAGGGCGACTTCTACCGCTTCAACGATTACACGTTGAGCCCGAAGCCGGTGCAGAAGCCGCATCCGGAAATCTTCCAGGGCGGCAGCTCGCGCGCGGCGCGCGACAACGCGGCGAGCGTGTCGGACTGGTATTTCACGAACGGCAATACGCCGGAGAACCTGAAGGCGCAGATCGACGACATTCGCGCGAAGGCGGCCGCGAACAACCATCGCGTGCGCATCGGCGTCAATGCGTTCGTGATCGCGCGCGACACCGAGGAAGAAGCGCGGGCCGTGCTCGACGACATCATCCGGCATGCGCACGTCGAGGCCGTGCACGCGTTCGGCGATGCGGTGAAGGAGGCCGGCAAGGCGTCGCCCGAAGGCGAGGGCAACTGGGCGAAATCGACGTTCGAGGATCTCGTGCAGTACAACGACGGCTTTCGCACGAACCTGATCGGCACGCCGCAGCAGATCGCCGAGCGGATCGTCGCGCTGAAGGCGATCGGCGTCGATCTCGTGCTGGCCGGCTTCCTGCACTTCATCGAGGAAGTCGAATACTTCGGCCGGCGCGTGCTGCCGCTCGTGCGCGAACTGGAGGCGCGTCGGCAGGCCGTTGCCGCGTGACGCCTGTCCGACGCCCGCGCGCGGCCCGCGATCGCGCAGGGCCGCGCGGCGGCGTGACGTTCACGCGACGCCCGCCAGCCTCGATGCCTCGATCACCATCTGCACGCCGAGACTGCCGAGGATGATGCCCATCGCCCAGCGCTGCGCGAGCAGCAGCATCGGGCGGCCGTGCAGGAACGTCGCGAGGCCGCTCGAGCAGAGCGCCACCAGCCCGTTGGCCGACGCGAACGCGGCGATCAGCAGCGAGCCGAGAAACAGCGACTGGCCGAACACGCTGCCTCGTCCGTAATCGATGAACTGCGGCAGCAGCGACACGAACAGCATCGCGAGCTTCGGGTTCAGCACGCTGGTCGTCGCGCCCATCGCGAGCAGCCGCAGCGGGTGCTCGGCCGGCAGCGCCTTCACCTCGAATGGCGAGCGGCCGCCGGGCCGCACCGCCTGCCATGCGAGGTACAGCAGATAGGTTGCCCCGAGCGCGCCCAGCACGCTGCCCGCATAGGGCACGCTCATGAACAGCGTCGTGATGCCGAACGCGGCGGCGAACATGTAGAACAGGTAGCCGATCATCACGCCGGCGAGCGAAATGAGCCCGGCCGCCCGCCCTTGCGCGATCGAGCGCGACATCACGTAGACCATGTTCGGCCCCGGCGTGACCGCGAGCATGCCGCCGATGACGAGAAACCCGTAGAGCGATCCGGACGTGTGCATGTTTTCCGCTTCCTGCATCGAATGAGTGCCGATAGCGTCGATTGTCCGGCGATGGAGGTGAACAGTAAAACGGGATAAACTGAATCGATTAATCAGTTTTTCTGAATCGTCATGAAGAAGCTCGACCTCGATGTGCTCGCGATGGTGGTGGCCGTCGCGGAATCCGGATCGTTCGCGCAGGGCGCACAGGCCGTGCACCGGTCGCCGTCGGCGGTGAGCATGCAGATCAAGACGCTGGAAGACGCGCTCGGCAAGCCGCTGTTCATCCGCGACACGCGCAACGTGACGGCGACCGACGACGGCAGGATGCTCGCCGATTACGGCCGCCGGATGCTCGCGATGCGCGACGAGGCGTGGGCGTCGGTCGTGCGTCCGGAGATGCGCGGCCGCGTGACGATCGGCGTGCCCGACGACTACATCTCGTCGCTGCTGCCGCAGGTGCTCGGCAAGTTCGCCGCGATGCATCCGCGCGTGGAAGTGCGCGTGATCGGCCAGCCGAGCAGCGCGCTCGTGCCGATGCTGAAGGACAACACGGTCGACCTCGCGTGCCTCACGCGAATCAAGGGCGTGACGGGCGAGCTGATCCGGATGGAGCCGCTCGTCTGGGCCGGCTCGCCGACACGCGACGTGTGGGAAGAGCGGCCGCTGCCGGTGGCGTTTTTCACGCACGGCGGCAGCATGGCGCGCGATCACGCGGTCAGGGCGCTGAACCGGCGGAAGATTCCGTACCGGATGTCATACGAAAGCCCGAGCTTTCTCGGCCTGCTCAGCATGGTCGAGGCCGGCCTCGCCGTCGCGCCGCTCGCGCGCTGCTGCGTGCCAGATCACCTGTTGCAACTGACGGAGAGCCACGGGCTGCCGTCGCTCGGCGAACTCGAAGTCGTGCTCGCCCGCAGCGCGCAGTCCGCGCGCCCGCCGTGCGACTACCTCGCCGAACAGATTCTCGGCGAATGGCGCGCCTGAGCGGCCCGTCGCCGGCGGCGCGTCAGCACGACGTCAGCAGCCATTCGCGGAAGGCGACGAGCGACGGCAGCGTTTCGTTGCCCGGCGGGTAGACGAGGTAATAGCTGCGCTGGCTGGTAATCGTGTCGCCGATCGAGTCGAGCTCGCCGCGGCTCAATTCGTCCTCCACGAGCACCTTCGGCACCAGCCCGATCCCCATTCCGGCATGCACGGCCTGGATCAGATGCGACGTCAGCTCGAAACTCGGGCCGATGCGCATCTTGCGATGATCGAGCCGATAGTGCGAGAACCACTCGGCCCAGGCCTGCTGATTGCTCGTCACGCCCAGCAACGTCTGCTTCGCGGCCCAGGCCGGCGTGCGCGCGTCGGCCTGGCGGCCGCTGCCCGTGGCGGGCGGCGCGATCGCGATCAGGAACTCGTTGTACAGCCGGTGCGCATGCAGGCCCGGCCAGTCGCCGGTGCCGACGGTGATCGCCGCGTCGAGGTCGTCGTTGAGGAAATCGATCGCGCCGATTCGGGAATGAAGGTGCACGGTCACGCCCGGATGCGCGGCATAGAAGCCGTGCAGGTGCGGCAGCAGCCATTTCGACCCGAAGGTCGGCAACGTGGCCAGCCGGAGCGAGCCGGCGCCCGCCCGATGCGACATCGCCTGCAACGTCGCGCCGCGGATGCGCCCGAGCGCGCCGGTCAGCTCGCCGAAGTAGCGGCGGCCGACGTCGGTCAGCTTGACCGAGCGACCCTCGCGCCGGAACAGCGGCACGCCGAGCTGATCCTCGAGCGTCTGGACCTGCCGGCTGATCGCGCTCTGGCTCAGCGACAGCTCCTCGGCCGCGCGCGTATAGCTTTCATGCCGCGCGGCGGCCTCGAACACGAGCAGCAGCGACATCGACGGGGTGAGGCGGCGGTAATTCATGAGTTTTATGCAAGATTCGCCGAGGGAGAATTCGTTTGTTTCTGGAGAATTATCGAAAGATACTGGAATTCTCGGTCGCACGGAAACTTGCCAAAAAATCATGTTTCGGTGCGCGCGAACCGGCCTGCTCCACCCACATTGCGTTTTCGCCCCATGTCGATCGTCCCGTTGCCTCGTCCCGCCAGCCCGTCCACGAACGTCTACCGCGATTTTCTCGCCGCGCTGCAGGCGGCCGGCTTCGCCGGCGAAATCCGTGCGGATCACGCGAACCGGACCGTGCAGGCCACCGACAACTCGATCTACCAGCGCCTGCCGCAGGCGGTGATCTGCCCCGCGCATGCGGATGACGTCCAGTTGCTGGCCCGGCTGCTGGCCGAGCCCGCGCACCGCGACGTCGCGGTGGCCGCGCGCGGCGGCGGCACCGGCACCAACGGGCAGTCGCTGACCGACGGCATCGTCGTCGACCTGTCGCGGAACATGAACCGGATCCTCGAAATCGACGTCGCGCAGCGCTGGGTGCGCGTGGAGGCGGGCGTCGTCAAGGATCAGCTCAATGCGGCGCTCAAGCCGCACGGGCTGTTCTTCGCGCCGGAGCTGTCGACGTCGAACCGTGCGACCGTCGGCGGGATGATCAACACCGACGCGAGCGGGCAGGGTAGCTGCACGTACGGCAAGACGCGCGATCACGTGCTCGCGCTCGATTTCGTGCTGATGGGCGGCGAACGGCTGCACAGCGGCGCGCTCGACGATGAGGAGCTGGAACGCCGCTGCGCGCGGCAGGACCGCGTCGGCAACGTGTACCGCACCGCGCGGCGCATCAGCGACGACAAGGCGGCGCTGATCGACGCGAAGTTTCCGAAGCTCAACCGCTGTCTGACCGGCTACGACCTCGCGCACCTGCGCGAACCGGACGGCCGTTTCAACCTGAATAGCGTACTGTGCGGCGCGGAAGGGTCGCTCGGCTTCGTCGTCGAGGCGAAGCTCAACGTGCTGCCGATCCCGAAGTTTTCGGTGCTGGTCAACGTGCGTTATGCGGGCTTCATGGACGCGCTGCGCGATGCGCGCGCGCTGCTCGAACACCGGCCGCTGTCGATCGAGACGGTCGACTCGAAGGTGCTGATGCTCGCGATGAAGGACTTCGTGTGGAGCAGCGTGGCCGAGTATTTCCCGCAGGACGACGCGCGTCCGACGCTCGGCATCAACCTGATCGAATTCAGCGGCGACGACGAACACGACGTCGATGCGCGCGTGCGCGCGTTCGTCGAGCATCTGCGCACCGATACGAGCGTGGCGCGTCTCGGCCATACGCTGGCGGCCGGCGACGATGCGGTGAAGCGCGTGTATGCGATGCGCAAGCGCGCGGTCGGCCTGCTCGGCAACGTGCAGGGCGAGGCGCGCCCGCAACCGTTCGTCGAGGACACGGCGGTGCCGCCCGAAAACCTCGCCGCGTACATCGCCGAATTTCGCGCGCTGCTCGACGGCCACGGGCTGCAGTACGGGATGTTCGGCCACGTCGATGCGGGCGTGCTGCACGTGCGCCCGGCGCTCGACATGAAGGATCCGAAGCAGGCGGCGCTGGTGCGGCCCGTGTCGGACGCGGTGGCCGAACTCACGCAGCGTCACGGCGGCCTGCTGTGGGGCGAGCACGGCAAGGGCGTGCGCTCCGAATATGCGCCGGCGTTTTTCGGTGAGCTGTATCCGTCGCTGCAGCAGTTGAAGGCCGCATTCGATCCGCACAACCAGTTCAACCCGGGCAAGATCGCGACGCCGCCGGATCGCACGCTGCGATTGCTGAAGATCGACGAGGTGCCGACGCGCGGCGATCACGACCGGCAGATCGACGAGCGCGTGTGGCAGAGTTACGGCACCGCGATGCATTGCAACGGCAACGGCGCGTGCTACAACTTCGATCCGGACGACGCGATGTGCCCGTCTTGGAAGGCGACGCGCGAGCGCGTGCAGTCGCCGAAGGGGCGTGCGTCGCTGATGCGCGAATGGTTGCGCCTGCAAGGGCAGGCCGGCGTCGACGTGGTCGCGGCGGCGCGCACGCGGCAGCCGCTCTTGCGCGGTCTGATCGAGCGCTGGCGCAACAGCCGCCACGCCCGTCGTGGCGACACGGATTTCTCGCACGAGGTGTACGACGCGATGGCCGGATGTCTCGCATGCAAGTCGTGCGCGGGACAGTGTCCGGTCAAGGTCAACGTGCCCGAGTTCCGCTCGCGCTTTCTCGAGCTGTATCACCAGCGCTACCGGCGGCCGCTGCGCGACTACCTGATCGGCTCGCTCGAATTCACGATGCCGTGGATGGCGCGCGTGCCCGCGCTGTACAACGGGCTGATGGGATCCGGCTGGGTGCGGGCGCTGCTCGAGCGTCAGGTCGGCATGGTCGACAGCCCGCTGCTGAGCCGCTTCGATCTCGCGGCCGTGATCCGCGCGTGGCGCGTGAAGCCGGCCGACCCGCACGCGCTCGCCGCGCTGAGCGATGCGCAGCGCGCGCGCAGCGTCGTCATCGTGCAGGATACGTTCACGCGCTATTTCGATACCGAGCAACTGGCGACGCTGATCGAGCTGGCGGCGCGCCTGGGCTTTCAGGTGTGGCTCGCGCCGCTCGCGCCGAACGGCAAGGCGCTGCACGTGCAGGGCTTTCTGCAAGCCTTCGCGAAGGCGGCGATCCGCAACGCGACGCAACTGGCCGCGCTGGCGCGCTCGGGCGTCGCGCTGGTCGGCCTCGATCCGGCGATGACGCTCACGTATCGGCAGGAATATCTGAAGGTGACGGGGCTCGCCGACGTGCCGAAGGTCGCGCTGCCGCAGGAGTGGCTGCTGGATGCGCTGCCGCAAGCCGGCGCGGGCGGCGCGACGGTTTCATATCGGTTGTTGCCGCACTGCACCGAGAAAACCAATGCGCCGGACAGCGGCAAGCAATGGGCGCAGGTGTTCGCGCGTCGCGGGTTGCGCCTGCAGGTTCAGGCGGCCGGGTGTTGCGGGATGTCGGGCACGTACGGGCACGAGGCGCGCAATCTCGCGACGTCGAAGACGATCTATGCGCAGTCGTGGGCCGCGCACGTCGATGCGCCGGACGAGGAGGGCGAAGCGCTCGCGACCGGGTATTCGTGCCGCAGCCAGGTGAAGCGCCTGTCGTCGAAACAGGTGCGCCATCCGTTGCAGGCGCTGCTCGATCATGTGCGGGCGGTGGGGTGACGACGGGGCGGTGCGGGCCGAGCGGCCCTTCGGGGAGGCGTCGATCGAGCGTCGAGCGGCAATCCCCGTGCCGCTGTCGACCTTCGCCGGCGCGGGTCAGGCGTCGGCTTTTACCGTCTTCCGCGACCGCGATTTGTCCGCTGCGGGCAGCACGCCGACGCCGCGCGGCCGTTTCGGCTCGATCCGCATTTGCCGGATCACGCGCCGGAAGTCGATCTCGTGCGCGGCCAGCGTACCGATCAGTTTCGCGATGACCGCGAGGTGGGAAGGGACGGTGCCCTTGCTCGAATAGTTCGTGATGGAGCTTTCGTTCATCCGGATCAGGCGGGCGAACTCGCGCGCCGTCAACTGCGCCTTCTTCAACTCCTGTTGGAATTCCGCATACGCCATTGCACACATGATGCTTCGTCTCCGTGAATCAGAATTCGGCCCGCGCGGCGCCGGCGCCGACGGGTGGCGTTCCCGTCGTGCCGGCGCCGCGTCGGGTTACATCTTCACCTGGTCGAGGAAGGTCTTCTTGCCGCTCTTGTAGCCGTAGATCGAGATGACCCCGTGCGTCAGGTCGCCCTTCGAGTCGAACGTCGTCGTGCCGATCACGCCGTCGTACTTCGTCGCCGGCATCGCCGCGAGGATCTTCGCCGGGTCGGTCGAGTTCGCGCGCTTCATCGCGTCGACCGCGATATAGACCGCGTCATACGCGAACGGCGCGTCGAACTTGATGCCCTGGTTGAAGCGCTTCTGGTACTTCGCGAGGAAGTCCGCGCCGCCCGGCATCTTCTCGAGCGCCGCGCCGGCCTGCGAACACAGCACGTTGTCGGCCGCCGGGCCGGCCAGTTCGGCCAGCGAGTCGGTGCACACGCCGTCGCCGGACAGGATCTTCGCGCGCAGGCCGAGCTGCTTCGCCTGCTTCGCGAGCGGGCCGCCGGTGGCGTCCATGCCGCCGTACATGATCGCGTCGGGGTTCTCGCCCTTGACCTTCGTCAGGATCGCGCGGAAGTCGACCGCCTTGTCGTTGGTCGCGTCGTGCGACAGCACCTTCAGGCCGAGCGCCTTCGCCTTCTTCTCGAACTCGTTCGCGAGGCCCTGGCCGTACGCGGTCGAGTCGTCGATCACCGCGACGCTCTTCACGCCCTTCGACTGCGCATAGCTCGCGAGCGCCGGGCCCTGCTGCGCGTCGGTCGCGACGACGCGGTAGGTCGTCTTGAAGCCCTGCTGCGTGTAGGTCGGGTTCGTGGCCGACGGCGAGATCTGCACGATGCCCGCGTCGCTGTAGATTTTCGATGCCGGGATCGACGTGCCCGAATTCAGGTGGCCGATGACGGCGACGACCTTGTCGTCGACGAGCTTCTGCGCAACCTGCGTCGCCTGGCGCGGGTCGGCCGCGTCATCCTGCGCGTCGAGTTGCAGCGTGATCTTCTTGCCGCCGATCGTCAGCCCCTTCGCGTTGATTTCCTCGACCGCGAGGCGCGCGCCGTTCTCGTTGTCCTTGCCGAGGTGCGAGATGCCGCCCGTCGTCGGTTCGACGCTGCCGATCTTCACGACCTGGTCGGCCATCGCGCTCGACGCCGCCGCGAACGCGGCGGCAGCCAGTGCAACGGTGATCAGGGGTTTGCAGCGCATGCCGACAGTGCTTCGTTCCATCTGCCATCTCCGAATTGAATGTCTTTCTATTGACGTCTCGACCGGCCGGCCGCGGGCCGGGGCGATCGGACGATTTTCCATACCCGTCACGGGCGTCGCTTGCATGGCGTCCGGCCGAGTGACCTGCCGCCCGGGCGAGCGGGCGGGCGCCGCACGCCATGCAATTCGTATGAATATATCGGAACCCGCTTCCGTGTGCTGCGGCGCACCGCGTGGCGGACCGCTGCGGCATGCGCCGGCGTGCGGATGTCGAGGCTTCCGGATACCGCAAATCATGCGCCGCGGCGGCCCCCGGATTGCGGTTCGCTGTCGTCGGCCTTACGGCCGCATCCATTATTCGGCCGGTTGCCTCGGCGAAGCCATGGACACTGGCGCCCGGTCAATCGGGAACTGTTCGGTCGATTTGTCTGCACAGTTTGGTCAACGGCGAATGGCGTATCCGATTTCATGGTCATGCTTCATCGAGCGCGATCGCCGTCGTTATGCAACTAACGGTCAAGTTCGGCCGCGCCGGCAAGTGGGTGGCGATTACACCGACCGAACCATCCATCGAGATCGGCAGAGACGGGGGCCGTTTTGGGGCCGGCGTCGCGGCAAAATCCGGAGCGTCGCATCGGCCGCGCCATTCGCCGCCCGCTCGACCCTACGACCGTCCGCGCAATGCGACGACGATTACGCCTGCAATCGCCAGCAGGCCGCCGCACGCCGTCGCGACGCCCGGCCGCTCGCCGGTCAGCACCACCGACAGCAGCGTCGCGACCGCCGGCGTCAGGTAGAGAAAGTTGGCCGCGCGCGCCGCGCCGAAGTAGCCGAGCGCGATGGTCCAGGTCGCGTAACCGAGCGCGGCGGGAAAGACGCCGAGTACGACGACGGCCAGCGCCGTGTCGCGCGACCCGCCGCCGAGCGACACGAGCGCGCCGGGCAGCCAGGGCGCGAGCAGCACCGCGCCGGCCAGCAGCGTGTACGCGGTGCACGGCAGCGCGCCGTACACGGGAATCAGCCGCCGCTGCAACACGAAATAGCTGGCCGAACACAGCGCCGCGCCGAGGATCAGCGTGCTGCCCGAGCCGAGGACAAGGCCGCCGGGCTGCCCTTGCGCGATCACCGCGATGCCGGCGAGGCTGACGAGCGAACCGAGCCAGCCCCAGCGATTGAAGCGCTCGCGCAGAAACACGGCGGCCAGCAATGCGGTGAAGATCGGCAGCGTGTTCACGATGAAACTCGCCGCGCCGGCCGACACGGTCCGTTCGCCGGTATTGAGCAGTGCGTTGTAGAGCGCGATGCCGAGCAGGCCGCACGCGAGAAAGCGCCACGCATCGGCTTTCGCCGGCAGCGGCGGCCGTCGCCAGGCGAGCCACGCGATCACGAGCAACGCGGCGGTCGCGAAGCGCGCGGCCGCGAGCTGCAGCGGCGCGAGGCCATGCAGGCCGATCCGGATGAACGGGAACGCGGACGCCCACGAGACGATCGTGAACGCGACTGCGGCTGCCGCGACGAGCGGTTGTCGCGCGCCGCGCGACGTCGGTGACGAAAGCGTATTCATGCGGCCATGGTGCGGCGTGGCGAGATGTTAAGCTAGCGCACAGATCAACACCCGGATATGAATATGGCTCACAGCTCGGGGCCACGGCGGGCCGACGGCTCGGCGCGTGCGCGTCAGGCGGCCGTCCGGCTGTCGGCCGCCGCGCCGATGCCGGGCCCGCGGCCGCCGCTCGCGAGCCTGGAGACGGTCTGCACGGTGGCGCGCGAGGGTTCGTTTCTCGCGGCCGCCGACGTCTCCGGCGTCACGCACGGCGCGATCAGCCGCCGGGTGGCTGCCGTCGAAAACTGGCTCGGGATGGCGCTGTTCGAACGGCATGCGCGCGGCGTGCGCCTGACGCCGGACGGGCAGCGCTTCGTCGGCCGGATCGAGCAGGCGTTCGCGATCATCGACGGCGCGGCCGATCAGTGGCGCACGCCGCGCACGCCGCGGCTGGTGCGAATGAGCGTGGTGCCTGCATTCGCGCAGCTGTGGCTGCTGGAGCGGCAGCACGCGCTCGAGAATGAAGCGCCCGCGTTGCGCATCGAGCTCGGTATCGAGCTGCGCAACGTGGATATCGCCGGCGGCGAAGCGGATCTGTCGATCCGGTACGGGCGCGGCAACTGGCGTCGGCTCGACACTCGCCCGTTCATGCCGGAGCGGCTGTATCCGGTCGCGCATCCGCGGCTCGCCGCGCAACTGGCCAGGATGCGCCGCGCAACGGGCGACGCCGCGCTGCTCGACATGCCGTTGCTGCACGATTCCGACGTGACCGGCTGGCGCACGTGGTTCGACGCGCTCGGCATTCCGTTCAAGCCGCGCGCGCAGGATCGCCGGTTCGAGGATTACAACCTCGTGCTGGCGGCGGCCGAAGCGGGGCTGGGCGTGGCGCTTGCGCGAACGCCGCTGGCGGATGCGTATCTGCAGCGCAGCGCGCTCGTGCGCGTGAGCCGTCACGAGGTCGATTCGCCGCTCAGCTATCACTTCGTGCACGCGAAGGGCGAGAATCGGCCGGAGGTCCTCGCGTTGATGGAACGGATGGTGAAGGCGCTGCGGTAGCGCGCACCCGGCGGTTCGCGCAGGCGGCCGCTTCGGCACGCGCGTCACGCATGCGACGGGCCGCCCGTTCCGTTCGTTCGGCCGAGGACGCCGAATCGTTACAATGCAGCCGCGGAAAACGGCGAGATCGCCGCAGTGAAGCGGAATCGCGCCTTTGCCCGACGGCAGGGCAATCACCAACCATTGCAGTACGGGTTCAAATTTGCACAAAAGGGAACCGATGAATAGACCAGACAAATCGTCGAAAGCGCGTGCGGCGCTGGATCAACTTTTTTCCGGCCTGGCGCCTGCGGACGCGAAGCGCGCATCGCCGCGTCCGGGCAATCCGTTCGAAGCGGACGACGAGGTGTCGAGTGCATCCGGCGGTCGCGGCGGGGTGGAAGTCACGCTGTCGACCCGCATCCAGCTGCGCGGTTATCCGAGCGCCGACGCGTTCATGAAACGCATGGCCGAAGCGTGGGGCCTCGAGTGGGGCACCTACGATAGCGTCCGCGCGGTGGCGACGCTGCCCGCCGGATGGCGCTCCCGCCGGCTTCCGGAAGTCACGCAGATCGTCGACGAACGCGACGTGCTGCGCGCCGAGAGCAGCCTGCAGGGCGGCGAGATGTCGTATCTGAAGGTGCATCCGCGCTACTACATCGATGCGCGCAAGCGTTTCGGCTGGACGAAGTCGTCGAAGGCATCCGACGATCCGGATCTCGATGGCCCCGACTGGAACTGCTTCGTGGTCGATCGGGAAAAGTCCGTCGAAGTGCATGAGCTGACGACGTCGTCGTTGAAGGCCGACATGGACAATGCGCGGGCGACGCTGCTGAAATGGCTCGACGAGCACTATCCGAAACATCGCGACCCGTTTGCGTACTGGTCGGACTGCGAAGGGGCGTCGTAAGCCGGGTTTGCACGGCGGTTCGCTCGATGCATCGACCGGGCCGCCACGAGGACGACCATTGAAACGAGCCAGTGTGGTCCCGATGCTCTGGGCGGCGTTCGGCGCGGCGGTCGGATCGACCGTCGTCGAGTTGCTGCTCTGGGCCGTCGCCGGCGATGACGCCGTCCGGAATCTATTGCGCGACGCGCGCCTCACGGCCGCGATCGTGATGGGGCGAAGCGTGCTCGATACGTCCGACGGCTTCGATCCGCCGGTCATGGGCGTGGCGACGTTCGTGCACGCGATACTTTCGCTCGTCTATGCGGCCGTGCTGGCACGGCTGATCCACCGGCTGTCGTGTGTGGCCGCGCTGCTTGCGGGCGGCGCGTTCGGACTCCTGCTGTACGCCGTGAACCTGTACGGTTTCACGGCGATCTTTCCGTGGTTCATCCCGGTGCGCGGCGCGATCACGCTGATCGCCCATCTGGTATTCGGGATCACGGCAGCGTCTGTCTACTGCGTGGCCCGACGTCGCGCCACGCGCTGATCCCGGCATCGATTGCCGGGGATGTCCGCGACGGGCATCCGTATCCCGACCCCTGGAATAACCGGCCGCGCTGGGTCGTTTAGCCGTCAGGAGACCCCTGTACGACGCGAAGCGGCGGCGAGCGGCGATCGCCGCGCGACGAATCGTGCGCAAGCAAAACGGTGTGCGGGCGTCGTTGGCGACGCTCGGGATCAATGGGTCGGGGGCAACGACGCAGGAGCCGATCATGTGCATCTCGTTTCGATCCGTGACAGCCATCGTCTGTCTCGGCTTTGCCGCGTCCGTCTTCGCGCAAATGACCGACGATTCAGCGGCGAACGGCACGAACTGCCGTGCGGTCGTCGCGCAGGCGGACATCGACGGCACGGAGCAGCAGATCGTGGGGCGCGCGTGTCTGCAAGACGACGGGACGTGGCAGATCGTGCAAAACGCCGACGGCAGCGTGCTGTGGTACCCGGTGGCAGCCTATCCGTATGCCGATCCGTGGTACTGGGGGCCGCCGTTGTTCATCGGCGCGGGCGTGAGCTTCATCTTCGTCGATCGCTTCCGTCGTTTTCACCACTTCGATCACGTCGATCACTTCAATCCGATCGGACATCGCCGCTTCGGGGTGCCGATGGGCGCGGGGTTCCATCACGGCCCGTTCCCGTTGGGTGCGGGCCACGGGTTGGGTGGCATGCGGCGACATTAGGCCGATGATTGGACCGGTGTTGCGACGCCTGTTCGACTCTGAAAGGTCGGCATCGGGATCGCCTTCTGGACATTGAACGCGTTGCGTCGTCCCCATACCGTCGGCATGCCGGGCTCCTCGTGTCGTGACGACCGTGAAGGCGGACAGTGTAAACGCCGCAGGCGCGCACCGCGGTGCGCGCCCGTCACGACGATCGTCGTGCGACGTAGCGATCAGAACTTGTGGCGAATGCCGACGATCGCGAGTTCCTGCGTATCGGTGCCGGCGTTCACGCCGTACGAGCCGACCGAAGCGGCGGCCTTCACGGTCTTGCCGCTCGCGTCGAGCGTATTGCCGCTCGCCTTCTGATAGCCGAACAGCGCATACAGGTCGGTGCGCTTCGACAGCGCGTAGTCCGCGCCGAGGTTGACCTGGTTGTAGTGCGCGGAAGCCGGGCCCGTCAGCGACGTGTAGTTGTAGCCGACGCCCGCGCGCAGCGCCGGCGTGAATTGCCAGTTGAAGAACGCCGAGCCGTTGTTGAACTTCGCGTTCCGGTTGAATGCCGACAGCGTGTCCGCGCCGTATTGCGTGTTCGAGTACGCGAGGCCGAAGGTCGCCGGCCCGGCCACGTACTGGCCGGCCACGCGCACGATCTGGATCGATTTCGCGCTCGAGAAGCCCTGGTTGATCACGGTGTTGAACAGCGTGTCCGAGCTGCTCGACCACGTGCGCACGCCACCCGCGACCGTCGTGCCGCCGTTCGCGTAGAAGTAGCCGGCGCCGAGCGACAGCGGGCCGTTCGCGTAGCTCGCGCCGAAGCTGTACGTACGGCCGCTGCCGGTCGCGCCTGCGACGCCGCCGAAGCCGTACAGCGCGGCGAACTGGAAGCCGGAGATCAGCGGGCTCGTGTATTTCACCGAGTTGCTGACGCGCAGGCTGTTGTCGTAGTTGTCGAGATCGCCCGGCGTCGCGAACACGCCGCCGAAGTAGTTGTCTTCCGTGAGGCCCTGCACGAGATCGACGACCGGATCGTATTGGCGGCCGAGCGTCACGGTGCCGTACGTGCTGCTCGCGAGGCCGACGACGGCCTTGCGGCCGAATTCACGCTGGCCCTGGCCGAGCGCGCCGGTGCCGATGTTGAAGCCGTTCTCGAGCTGGAACAGCGCGGACAGACCGCTGCCGAGATCCTCGATGCCGCGCAGCCCCCAGCGGCTGCCCGACAGGTTGCCGCTGCTGAACTTCACGAGGTTCGACGCGTTGCTGCCGTTCGCGTTCTGCGCGTTGTGGACGTACGCGATGCCCGCGTCGGCGATGCCGTACAGCGTGACGCTGCTTTGTGCGTGGGCACCCGCGGCGACGAGCGCGGCCGGCAGCGCGAGCAGTGCGAATGACCGGATCTGTTTCATGGTTGGATTCCCCCGTTGGTCGATTGGTCTGACGAGCCGGTGAACGATACGGATGGCGTATCGCCAAGGGAACCAATAAATTGTCGGATCGTTATGAGGCGGCGCGGCGATGGATGCGCGCGCAACGGATCGACGAGCGGCGCGCGAATAGCGTGTGCATCGCGCGCGTGCCGCGCGATCCGGCGCGCCAGGTCAGTGGCGCGCGTCGCCCGGTGCGAACAGGCGCGGCTGTGCCGCGTTCAATGCGTCGTCCGCTTCCGGCTGCCACGGAAAAATTCCGTTGCGGTCCGGCCACAGCAACTGCACGCACGGGAATTCGTCGTTGCCGTAGAACCAGCGGTTCCAGCCGAGATGGGCTTCGTAGTGTTCCTTCTCGACCGGCATCAGCAGCGCGTTCGCGTTGCCGTAGACGGCGGCCGTGACTTCGCCGACCGGCGGCGGCGTGCCGGCCGCGACCTTCCGATAGACGTCCCACAGCACGTCATGGACGATGCGCGTCGGCAACGAGAAAACGATGATTTCCGGGAAACCGTGGTTGACCCACAGCCCGGTCGTGAACGAGAAACCCGGCGCGTCGTCTTCCGCGAATACTTCGGTGCGGAACCATCCGTGCTGGCGAATCTGACGCACGAAGCGCTGCTCGTCTTCCTCGAGCACCGAATCGGGCGCATCGAGCGCGGTCGCGATATCCGGTCGCGTGGTCATGGGTGCTCCTCGGGTATGCGTGGGTCGGTACGAAACCGGGCGATGGCCCCGGCCGGCCGGAACGCGATCGGCGGCGACATTCGCCAACGATCGATGGCCGCCATGTTGCCATGGCGGCCGGTCTATTGCGCCACGTCTTCCGCGTCCGCCGTCTCGCCGAGGAATCCGCCGCTCTGGTGCGCCCACAGCGCCGCGTAAATGCCACCTGCCTGCAGCAACTGCTGGTGCGTGCCTTCCTCGACGATGCGCCCTTCGTCGAGCACAATCAGCCGGTCCATCGCGGCGATCGTCGACAGCCGGTGCGCGATCGCGATCACCGTCTTGCCGTGCATCAGACTGTCGAGGCTGCGCTGGATCGCGACTTCGACCTCGGAGTCGAGCGCGCTGGTCGCTTCGTCGAGCACGAGGATCGGCGCGTCCTTGAGCATCACGCGCGCGATCGCGACGCGCTGCCGCTGGCCGCCCGACAGCTTCACGCCGCGCTCGCCGACTTCGACGTCGTAGCCGCTGCGGCCATGGCGGTCGCGCAGCCGGTCGATGAACTCGGCCGCTTCCGCGCGCACGGCCGCGTCCTGCATCTCGCGCTCGGTCGCGTCGGGGCGGCCGTACAGCAGGTTTTCGCGCATCGTCCGGTGCAGCAGCGACGTATCCTGCGTGACCATCCCGATCGCGCCGCGCAGGCTGTCCTGCGTCACGTGTGCGATGTCCTGCCCGTCGATCCGGATCGTGCCGCCGCCGACGTCGTAGAAGCGCAGCAGCAGGTTCACGAGCGTCGACTTGCCGGCGCCCGAGCGGCCGATCAATCCGATCCGCTCGCCGGGCCGGATCGTCAGGTTCAGCCCGTCGAATACCGCGCGATCGTTGTCCTCGTGCGCGAACTGCACGTTGTCGAACACGATTTCGCCGCGCTGCACCGCGAGCGGCTTCGCATCGGGCGCGTCGACCACGCTGCGCACCTTCGTCAACGTGTTGATGCCGTCCTGGATCGTGCCGACATTCTCGAACAGCTCGGTCATTTCCCACATGATCCAGTGCGAGTAGCTCGACAGGCGCAGCGCCATCGCGATCACGGCCGCGACCACACCCGCGCTCGCCTCGCCGTGCATCCACAACGCGAGCGCGAGCCCGGCCGAGCCGACCAGCAGCAGCGTCGACAGCAGGTGGTTGACGATCTCGAACGCGCTGACGAGCCGCATCTGCGCGTCGCCGGTCGCCTTGAACGCTTCCATCGCGCGCCGCGCGTGCTCGGCTTCGCGCCGCGTATGCGAGAACAGCTTCACGGTCGTGATGTTCGAATACGCGTCGGTGATGCGGCCCGTCATCAGCGCGCGCGCGTCGGCTTGCCGGCTGCCGACCGCGCCCAGGCGCGGCACGAAATACGCGCACGCCGCGCCGTAGCCGAGCGCCCACAGCGCGAGCGGAATCATCAGCCGCCAGTCGAAGCTGGCGGCGAGCACGAGAATGCCGATCAGGTAGGCCGTGACGCCGATCACGACGTCGACCGACATGAACAGCGCGTCGCGTACCGCGAGCGCGGTCTGCATGATCTTGGTCGTCACGCGGCCCGCGAACTCGTTCGCGTAGAACGACAGGCTCTGGTCGAGCATCAGCCGGTGAAACAGCCAGCGCAGCCGCATCGGGAAGTTGATCGCGAGCACCTGGTGCTTGACCATCGTATGCAGCGCGATCAGCAGCGCGCTGCCGGCGAGGATCGCCGCGAAACCGGCGAGCGTGGCGAAGTGGCGGCCGCCGAAGTCGGCCGGTGTCGACGACGACAGCCAGTCGACCACGTGCCCCATCATCGCGAACAGCGCGGCTTCGTACGCGGCCAGCGCGGCCGACGTCAGCGCGATCAGCAGGATCCAGCCGCGCGCGCCTTTCGTGCACGCCCAGACGAACGAGAAGAATCCCTTCGGCGGCGTGACGGGATCTTCGAGCGGGAAAGTCGGCAGGCGCCGTTCAAACCACGAATACATCGACTTGTTCTCCTTATACGGCCCGACGCGACGGGCGGGCCGATGGTGCCGGACCGGATGCGATGCGGTCATCGTGTGCCGGCACGTTCCTTTCGGCCGACGGACGTTACGCCGCGATCGCGTGGCCCGGCTCGAAGTGTCGCATCGATTCGACCGCGCTGCAGGCGGGTTGTAAGCCGCCCCGGCCGTGCGAACGGCGCCGGACTCGCGCAGCGGGCTTTCGGGAATGGACATCGCGCCCCTAAAAAACCCCTTGACTATCTATCTATGAGTAGATAAAGTTCGATCCATGGAAACGAAACCGACCGTCCGCGAACAGATTCTCGACCACGCGATCACGCTGATGATGCAGCGCGGTTACAACGGCTTCAGCTATCGAGACCTGTCCGACCTGGTGGGCGTGAAGACGTCGAGCATCCACTACTACTTCCCGTCGAAAGACGATCTCGTGCTGGAAGCGGTGGCGGCGTACAGCGACGAAGTCCTCGCGGCGGTGCGGGCGATCGATCCGGCCTTGCCGGCCGACGTGAGGCTGAGCCTGTACACGAAGATGTTCGGTCGCACGCTCGGCGACGGCAATCTGATCTGCCTGTGCGGGATGCTCGCGGCCGACATCGAAACGCTGCCGGAGAACGTGCGGCAGGCCGTGCAGGCGTTCTTCACGGCCAACGAGCGCTGGCTCGCGGAATTGCTCGCGCAAGGCGCGAAGGAAGGCACGCTGCAGTTCAGCGGCGAGCCCGACACGGCGGCGCGCACGTTGTATGCGGCGTTTCAGGGCAGCGTGCTGGCCAGCCGGCTGTTTCACACGCGGGCGCGTCTCGAGGACGTCGAGGCAGTCTGGAAAACGCGGTCCTGACGGACGGCGCAAGCAGTGGGGCGGTTCGCCGCCACTTTTAGTGGATCTTGCTATCTATCATGTAGTAGATAGATTGCTGGCGCAGATGGATCGACCATCTGCATTTTTTGGGGATGTTTATCTATCTATGAGTAGATAAATTGACGTGAGGTCGGCGGAGAAGCCGCCGGCACGCGGTCCCCGGTTCGAAGGCTGTTTCATTCATTTGCTGAAAAGGAGTCTGTCATGTCGATCGAAAAAGTGCTGTACCGCGCCCATGCAAAAGCCACCGGCGGCCGCGACGGCCGTGCGACGGTGCCCGAAAGCGGTCTCGACCTGAAGCTGACCACGCCGCGCGAGCTCGGCGGCGCGGGCGGGGCGGGCGCGAACCCCGAGCAACTGTTCGCCGCCGGCTACAGCGCGTGTTTCATCGGCGCGATGAAGTTCGTCGCGGCGCGCGACAAGATCGCGATGCCCGCGGACGCCGCGATCGAAGGCAGCGTCGGTATCGGCGCGATCCCGAACGGGTTCGGCATCGAAGTGGAACTGAAGATCTCGCTGCCCGGCCTCGATCGTGACATCGCGCAAACGCTGATCGACCGCGCGCACGTCGTCTGCCCGTACTCGAACGCGACGCGCGGCAACATCGACGTCACGCTCACGCTCGTCTGATCTATCGCACTGCAAAACATTCATCGCCATTCGCAGAAATCAACCAAGGAGTCGCACCATGAAGATCGTCAAGCCGCTGCTGATCGCCGCCGCCGTTGCAGCCGCGTTGTCCACCGCCCCTGCCGCATTCGCCGCCGGCACCGATGCCGACGCCGTCCGTCCCGATGTGAAGACGAGCGCGTTCCTCGCCGCGCTGAACGGCCAGAAGGGCCCGGGCCTCGAAACGCTGAGCCCCGCGAAGGCGCGCCAGGTGCTGGTCGACGCGCAGAATGGCGTGAAGGTCGATCTGTCCGGCATCGACGTGTCGAACCGCACGATCGAGCAGGACGGCCTGTCGGTGCCGGTCACGATCGTGCGTCCGCAAGGCGCGACGGGCACGCTGCCGGTATTTGTGTTCATCCACGGCGGCGGCTGGGTGCTCGGCGATTTCCCGACGCACGAGCGCCTCGTGCGCGATCTCGTCGTGCAGTCGGGCGCCGTCGCGGTGTTCGTGAACTACACGCCGTCGCCGGAAGCGCGTTACCCGGTCGCGATCAATCAGGCGTATGAGGCGACCAAGTGGGTGGCCGCGCACGGCGCGGAGATCGGCGTCGACGGCAGCCGCCTCGCGGTGGTCGGCAACAGCGTCGGCGGCAACATGTCGGCGGTCGTCGCGCTGATGGCGAAGGACAAGGGCGGCCCTGCGATCCGTTTCCAGGGGCTGATGTGGCCGGTCACGGATCACGACTTCAACACCGGTTCGTACCGCGCGTATCAGCAGGGCCACTTCCTGACGCGGCCGATGATGAAGTGGTTCTGGGACGCCTATACGAAGAACGAAGCGCAACGCAACGAGATCTACGCATCGCCGCTGCGCGCGAGCCTCGCGCAACTGAAGGGGTTGCCGCCCGCGCTGATCCAGGTCGCGCAGTTCGACGTGTTGCGTGACGAAGGCGAAGCATACGGTCGCAAGCTCGACGCGGCCGGCGTGGACGCGACGACCACGCGCTACGACGGCACGATCCATGATTTCGGTCTGCTGAACGCGCTGGCCGACGATGCACCGACGAAGGCCGCGATCAAGGCGATGGCCAATGAAATCGCGACGCGGCTGAAGTAACGCGATCGACGGTCGTTCGAACCCGAACGGCGGGACGGCGGGCACGTGCCCGCCGTTTTCGCATGAAGGAGGGCGTCCCGCTCATGCCCGGCCGCGCGTCGGTCGAAACGGTCGAACGGCGATCGCGCAATCGCCCGATCGCCCGATCGCACCTGGCCGCCGGCATTGTTGGTACGATCGCGCGTATCGTTCACGCCGGCGTCGCCAGCCGCCGGTTCATCGGCCGTGCGGCTGCACGGCCGCGCGGCCACGTTCGGGAGAAGCGGTTCATGTTGCAGGCGTTCGCGGTCTTGCTGATCTTCCAGTGTCTCGGGGAAGGGGTGTCCTATTTGTTCGGCCTGCCGGTGCCGGGCCCGGTGATCGGCATGCTGCTGCTGTTCGGCTTCGTGATGCTGCGCCCGCAGGTGGCCGATGCGATCGAGCCGACCGCGCTCGAGCTGCTGCGTCACCTGTCGCTGCTGTTCGTGCCGGCCGGCGTCGGCATCATGGTGTCGGCCGACCGCGTGCGCGGCGACGCGGTCGCGGTCGTCGTCGCGCTGGCCGTCAGCACCACGCTCGCGATCGCGGTGACGGCGCTCGTCACGCGTACGTTGCTGCGACGCCAGCGCCGCGCGGGCGGCACTGCGGAGGGCGCGCAATGACGGCCTTCCCGAAGCTCGGCGCGATCTGGGTCTATCTCGCCGCGAGCCCGCTGCTCGGCCTGACCATCACGCTGGTCGCGTATCTGTTCGCCCAGGCCGTCTATGCGCGGGCACGCTTCAACCCGCTCGCGAATCCGGTGCTGATCGCGGTCGCGGTGATCGTCGTGCTGCTGACGCTCACGCATACGCCATATCCGACGTATTTCGAAGGCGCGCAGTTCGTCCATTTCCTGCTCGGCCCCGCGACCGTCGCGCTCGCGCTGCCGCTGTACCGCCAGTGGTCGAAGCTGCGGCGCACCGCGCTGCCGTTGCTCGTCGGCCTGCTCGCGGGTTCGCTGACCGCGATCGTGTCGGCGGTCGGCATCGCGGCGCTGTTCGGGGCGTCGCATCAGACGATCGCGTCGCTCGCGCCGAAATCGGCGACGACGCCGATCGCGATGGCCGTCGCCGCCGAGATCGGCGGCATTCCGTCGCTCACGGCCGTGCTCGTGATCTCGACCGGGATCTTCGGCGCGGTGTGCGCGCGTGGAATCCTCAATCTGCTGCGGGTCGACGAGCCGGCCGTGCGCGGCTTCGCGCTCGGCGTCGCGTCGCACGGGATCGGCACCGCGCGCGCGTTCCAGGTGAGCGAGGAAGCCGGCGCGTTTGCCGGGCTCGGGATGGGGTTGAACGGCGTGCTGACGGCGTTCGTCGTGCCGATCCTGCTGCCGGTGCTGTCGCGCTGGATCTGAGCGCGCGGCCGCCGGGGTATCGGTTTCCCCGATGGCGCGGACGACAGGCCGACAGGATGGCGCTCGCGGCGCGCATGTATCGTCGGCGTTATCAGGAGAATTCAGGAACGCCCAAGGACATTTGCGCAGCGATCGGCTAACGTTGCATCGGCGCCGTTGTCGCAAGCCGTCGCGTGCACGCCGGTGTCCGACCCACACTCAACAATCGACAAGGAGATCGGCCATGAAGCAGTCTCGCGTGGTTTCGGTGGCAGTAGCGGTAGCGGCGTCGTTCGGTCTGTTGTTGACCGTCGCGCCGACGGCATATGCGCAGGACCCGGCGTCCGCGCCGGCGCAGAAGCAGCTCGACAAGGCGCAGAAGAAAGCGGCGCGCAAGGCGGCCCGCGCGCGGCACGCGTCGGACCTGAAGGCGATCGGCACCGGTAGCGGCTACCGGTTGACCAACGACCAGAGCAACTATCCGCAGAACGCCGTGCAGAAGGCGCCCGCGACGAAGGCGGCGCCGGCCGCACCGGCTTCGGGCCAGTAACGGTCGAACGCGTTACACAGGACGAACGGCGCCGGTCGACCCGGCGCCGTTCGTTCATGTGCGGAACTGCGGGGCCGCGGAGCCGCCGCGTTACGACGCGAGCTTGCTCGCGAGTTCCGCCACGTGCTTGCCCTGGTAGCGCGCGATGTCGAGCTCGTTCGCGCTCGGCTGGCGGCTACCGTCCGCGCCCGCGAGCGTGGTCGCGCCGTACGGCGTGCCGCCGGTGATTTCATTCATGTTGACGAGCCCGCTGCACGCATACGGCACGCCCACGATCACCATCCCGTGATGCAGCAGCGTCGTGTGGAACGACGTGATCGTCGTTTCCTGGCCGCCGTGCTGGGTGCCGGTCGACGCGAACACGCTGCCGATCTTGCCGACGAGTGCGCCTTTCATCCACAGGCCGCCCGTCTGGTCGAGGAACGTGCGCATCTGGCCGGCCATGTTGCCGAAGCGGGTCGGCGTGCCGAAGATGATCGCATCGTAGTCGGCGAGTTCGTCCACCGTGGCGACCGGCGCGGCCTGGTCGACCTTCACGCCGATCGCGCGGGCCTGGTCGACGGGGATCGTTTCCGGCACGCGCTTGAGCGTGACCTCGACGCCGGGCACCGATTTCGCGCCCTCCACGACGTGCTGCGCCATCGTTTCGACGTGCCCGTAGGACGAGTAGTAAAGAACGAGAACCTTGGCCATGTTGCGAATCTCCGATTAAAGGGGCCCCGCGGTCAGCGGAGCCCGGTTTCCCGAGCGGGCATCACGCCCATTCGGCCGTCACTTCGACCGGACGCAGGTCGAACACCAGCACTTCGGCATCCTTGCCGTCCGCGATCGTCAGCGCCTGTTCGCCGCGGATGCGCGCGCCGTCGCCTTCGCCGAGCGTCACGCCGTTGACCGTCACGCTGCCGCGCGCCACATGCACGTAAGCGAAGCGGTTCGGATCAAGTTCCAGCGTAGTGCTTTCGTCGCCGTCGAACAGGCCCGCGTAAATCCGCGTGTCCTGGCGGATCTTCAGCGAACCGGCGTCGCCGTTCGGCGACACGACGAGGGCGAGCTTGCCGCGCTTGTCGTCGGCCGCGACATTCGTCTGCTGATAACGCGGCTCGGCACCCTTTTCGGCCGGCCCGACCCAGATCTGCAGGAAGTGGACCGGCGTGTCCGGCGAGTGGTTGAACTCGCTGTGGCGCACGCCCGTGCCCGCGCTCATCAGTTGCACGTCGCCCGGCACGATCACCGAACCGGTGCCCATCGAGTCCTTGTGTTCGAGCGCGCCTTCGAGCACGTACGACAGGATTTCCATGTCGCGGTGCGGGTGCGTGCCGAAGCCGCGGCCCGGGGCGACGCGGTCGTCGTTGATCACGAGCAGATCGGAGAAACCGACTTGCTTGGGATCGTAGTAATTCGCGAACGAAAACGTATGACGGGAGCTGAGCCAGCCATGCTCCGCACGGCCACGTTGGTTTGCTGCACGGATGTCGATCATGATTTTTCCTTCAAGTCGCCGGACCTCGGAAGTGGGCCCGGCCGTTCGTTGAGATGAATCTTAGGTCAATCGATTTGACAGATAAATCGCTGTAGAGATAATGACTGTCGCTATGGAGTGGACAATATGGAACTCAACGACCTGAGGATCTTCGTCGCGACCGTCGACGCAGGCAGTTTCACGGCGGCGGCCGACCAGTTGATGCTGTCCAAGCAGTTCGTCAGCCGGCGCACGATGGCGCTGGAGGCGTCGCTCGGCGTGCGGCTTCTGCATCGCAATACCCGCAATCTCGCGGTGACCGAGTCGGGGCAGGAGTTTTATGTGCGTGCGCAGCGCATCCTCGCGGAGATCGCCGACGCCGAGCAGGCGATGTCGGTGCGCAGTACCGAGCTGCACGGCTCGCTGAAGATCAGCGCGCCGCTGTCGTTCGGGATCACGCACGTGTCGCCGCTGATCGCCGAATTCCTGTCCGCGCACCCGGCCGTGCGGCTGAACCTCGACCTGACCGACCGGCGCGTCGACCTGATCGGCGAGGGCTTCGATCTCGTGCTGCGGATCGGCTCGCTCGAGGACTCGACGCTGATCGCGCGACCGCTCGGCGCGTGGCGGATGATCGCGTGCGCGAGCCCCGCCTACCTGAAGCGGCATGGCGCGCCGCAGACGCCGACCGATCTGGCCGGCCATACGTGCGTGCTGTACGGGCGCGAGCGGCGGGTCGGCTGGGAATTCCGCGTCGACGGCGCGGCGCGCACGTTCGACGTGCAGGGGCCGCTGGTCGCGAACAACGGCGAAGTGGTGCGCGACGCCGCGATCGCGGGGCTCGGCATCGCGCTGCTGCCGCACTTCATCGTCGGCGCGGCGCTCGACAGCGGCGAGCTCGTGCCGGTGCTCGACGCGTACGCGCCGCCGCCGATCACGCTCAATGCCGTGTTTCCGCAGCACCGGGAGGGGTTCGTCACGCTGCGCACGTTCATCGGGTTTCTCGCGGAGCGGCTCGGGCAGCCGGCGCCGACGGACGCGAGCGGGGCGGGCCGGGTACGGTAGCCGGCCGCTTTGCGGTGAATGAGGTGACTAATCTCCGCAAAATTTGCGGAGATTATTGAATCGTGCGGTGTATCGGTGGATAATCTCCGCATCATGAGCGGAGATTACACCTTTATCTGGGAATCGGCCGACTGGCCGGCATGGCGCTTCGATCTTCCGTCCCTCGCCACGCCGCTCGCCGACGTCAGCCGTGCGCAAGGCATGCTGGCCGGCCGACTGGCGGATGTCGGCCTGGCGTTGCGCGACGAAGCGAGCCTGGCCGCGCTGACGGATGACGTCGTCAAGACCAGCGCGATCGAGGGCGAGAACCTGAATGTCGCGTCGGTCCGGTCGTCGATCGCGCGCCGGCTCGGCGTCGACATCGGCGCGCTCGCGCCGGTCGATCGCCACGTCGAAGGCGTTGTCGACATGGTGCTGGATGCGACGGCCCATGCCGCCGCACCGGTCACCGAAGCGCGGTTGTTCGGGTGGCATGCCGCCCTGTTCCCGACCGGCTATTCGGGACTGTCGCGGATCACCGTCGGCGGGTGGCGCTCGGATGCGAGCGGGCCGATGCAGGTGGTCTCCGGGCCGATCGGCCGGCAGCACGTGCATTTCGAGGCGCCGCCGGCCACCCGCCTGACGCACGAAATCGGGCGCTTTCTCGCGTGGCTCAACGCGCCGCCGGCCGAGCCCTTGCTGATCCGGGCCGGCCTGGCCCACCTGTGGTTCGTCACGCTGCACCCGTTGGACGACGGCAACGGTCGCATCGCGCGCGCGCTCGGCGATCTGGTTCTGGCACGCGGGGACCGAAGCCCGCAGCGTTTCTACAGCGTGTCGGCGCAGATCCAGCGCGAGCGCAACGCGTATTACGACGTGCTGGAGCGCACGCAGCGCGGTTCGCTCGACGTCACAGAGTGGCTCGCGTGGTTTCTGAACACGCTGGGCCGGGCCATCGATCATGCGCACACGACACTCGATGCGGTGCTGATCAAGGCGCGTTTCTGGCAGCGATGCGCGGGCGTCGCGATGAACGAACGCCAGGTCAAGGTCATGAATCGCCTGCTCGACGGCTTCGAAGGGAAGCTGACGACCACCAAGTGGGCCGCTCTCGCGAAATGCTCGCAGGACACGGCGCTGCGCGACATCACGGAGCTCGTCGAGCAGGGCATGTTGCGTCGCTCGGCGTCCGGCGGGCGGAGCACGAGTTACGAGCTGGTGCCGTTCGACGGCTGACGTCATTGCCGGCTCGTCTCGTCCTGCGCGCGAAGGCGTCGTGTGCATGGCCGATGCGGCAGGTGCGATTGCGACACGCGTAGGGCAGGTCGCCCGCGGCGCATCCGGCTCCGGTCGATGGAAGACGACGGGCCGACCAGGCGTGACGGCGCTCGGGCGATCGTGTTCATCGGGATCGTCGGTCGCGCGACGAAAGCTGCGTTGCGCGACGGTATCGTGCACCGCGGCACCGCCGCCGACATGGTTGCGACGACATCGAACGTCGATTGATCGGCGTCGCGCATCCGGGTTACGCTTCGGCGGGCGGCGGCATGCGCTGCATGCCGGGCCGGGCGTTTTTACCTCGAATGTCGCGTGCAGGTCGCTTCTACAGGCGCGCGACGCAGCGACGATCAAGCCGATGACAACCCAGAACCGATCGAATGCGCGCGGGCAAGCCGCGATGTCCGCATGTGAAACGTCGCGCACGCAGTTGCCGTCCATCGCGGCGGCCGCGCTGCTGATGCTGGTGCCGGTCGCCGCGCTGGCGGCCGGCTTCGACTGCGGGAAGGCCGCGTCGCCGACCGAGAAGACGATCTGCGCGAACCCCGTACTCTCGAAGCTCGACGGCGATCTGTCGGCCGCGTGGAAGAGGACGCTCGCGAAGGGCGGCGATACGGCCGCGCCGAAGGCTGCGCAGTTGAAGTGGCTCAAGCAGCGCGACCAGTGCGGCAGCGACGCGTCATGCCTCGGCGACCGCTACCGCGAACGGCTCGCGAGCCTGAACGGCACGCCGCTTGCGGCCGATCGCTGGCAGCAGACGTGGTACCTGACGAGCGACAACCCGTCGGTCGGCGGCGTGCTGACGTTCACCGGCACGGTGCCGCGCCTGCATTTCGAGTTGAGCGCCAACAACGGCGCGAATACCGGCGGCGTCGACGGCGACATCGTGCTGCACGGCGACAGCGGCATCTACCGCCAGAACCAGTGCCGGCTCGACTTCGACCGGACGGGCGGGCGCATCCGCGTTACGCAACAGGGTGCCGATTTCGATTGCGGCGCCGGTGCGGGCGTCACGTACGCGGGCAACTATGTGGCCGCCGCGCAGTCGCAGGCCCAACCGAAAGCCGACCTGCTGAGCCTCAAGGTCGTCGCCGACGCGCGGCAGAACGCGATCGCGCACAAGCTGCTCGGCGCCGACTATCAGACGCTCGTCGACATGGTCAACGTCAGCGCCGACGAGAAGGATCTCGACGGCCTCGACGCGCACGTGACGTCGTACTGGGTGCGCGGTATCGCGACGACGAACGCGGCGATCGTGATGCGCCGCGGCACCGATCTGTGGATCGGGCTGCTCGTGTTCGATGCAAAGAACCACGTCCGGATGCGTTACTACTCGAATGTGCCCGCGTGGAAGAAAACCGTGCCGAAGACGATCAACGCGTGGCACGACACGCTCGACAAGACGCTGCCGATCGACGTGATGCAGTAAGCGGGGCGCCGGCCCGCTATTTCTTGCGCGTCGCGCCGGCAGCGCGGCGCGCGATCGCATCGCGTGCCATGCCGTGCGTGCGGCCGGCACGCCGGTTTCTGCTGGAACGATCCGCGTGCGCGATGCATACGATTGCGGCGAAATCGTCGCGACTCCCGATCCCGTCGATGGCGGCAACACGTGCCGCCGCGCTGTCCGGCCGTCATTCGGCGGCCATTCACGACGTCACGAACTCGAACCGCCCGCGATCCGCGAGCGCGGTGTCGACGCGCGTCCGGCCATCCTGCCGCGCGTCGCATCGACGATGTCTGGTGGACCGTCGACATGTTTTCTCACACGGCGAGAAAAGCGCACAAATCTGCGCAATTCCGCGGCCGTCCGTCATAGCGGTCCGTAATACCATGCCTCGGAGTGATTTTTACCGACGAACCGCGGAAGCCGCATTCGCCCATGCAACACGTGACGACGACAAGCCAGCCGCCGATCCTGGCGGCGCCGGTTGATGCCATGCTGCGCGCCGTGATCGACGAGGTCGTCCATCGGAGCGTGTCGGAGGCGACGACGCGCAGCGGCTACATGCGCTGCGCCGACTATGCGATCGTCGGCGCGCAGGTGCTGACGCTGCTGACCGGCAAGCCTTATCGGCCGTTCGCGGGCGGCGAGGTGATGGACTTCGGCGGCGGCAACCTGTATGCGCTGTGCACGACGCGCGCGCGGCGCCGCACCGCGCGGCATCTGTCGCAACTCGCGCGGTATCACTGCTGGGTCGAAGCGCGCCACGACGACGTGGGCGGGCGTACGCGCAAGGAGATCGTCGACTTCACGCTGCGCCACGACGAGACCGTTGCGAACCAGCTGGGCATGCCGTTCGCGCGTGCCTACCAGGCTTATTTCTGGGGCTGGGAAGACGAGCACACGGTACCTGCCGAATTGCACGACCATCCGGTATTCGCCAAGCAGGGCCCGGTGTGGCGCTGGGCCGAGCGCGAATGCACGTCGCTGCTGCGCGCGTACGAGCACGAACGCGCCGGCTATTTCGGGCGTCGGGTATCGCGTGCAATCGACTGGTTCGCCGACCGCGTCGAAGGTCTCGGCTGACGCGTGCCTGTTTCAAGGACGACTGCGGCCCGGTTGCCGGCCGCGGCGATGCGAAGCCGGCGGGCGCTGGCGCGCCGCCGGGCATGAACGATGTCTCCGGGCCGCGCACACCGCGCGACCCGCTCACTTCCTGGACAGCGTGCCGCTACTGTTCGCACCGCCAAACAATCGCGTCAGGTATTGCGAGTGGGTGTTCATCCGGGTCATCAGCGTGTTGAGCGCGGTGAATTGCGCCTGATACTGCCTGGTCAGTTGTGCGGCATAGTCGGACAGATCCGACTGCTGTTGCGCGACACGTTTCAGATCGGCGCTCAGTGCGGTCGTGCGCACGTCGATCATCCCGTTCTTCTTCGTGAACTGCGTGACCTGCTCGGCCAGGCGCGTGCCGATCCCGTTCTCCGGATTGAACAGGCGCGCGACCCCGGACGGGTTGGCGGACAGCGCGCTGTCGAGCTTCGCGCCGTCGACGTTCAGCGTGCCGTCTCGCTCGAGCTTGATGCCGATCGACAACAGGTTCACGTGTCCGTTGCCCTTCTCGGCGACGCCGCCGCCGTCCACCCCGCGCGCGACGATCGACGCCAGCGCGTTGCGGATCGTGTTCAGCGTCGAATCGCCGATCAGCGCGCCCTGCGAGCTTGCGCCTGGCGTGTAGCTCGACAGCGCGCCCATCGTCTTGACGACCGTGTTGTACAGACTCACGAAATGCGTGATCGTGGCGGCCTGCGACTTCGTGTCGGTGCTGATCGTCAGCGTCTGCGTATCGGTCGCGCCGACCGCGGCCGCCGACAGGTTCAGCGTGATGCCGGTCAGCACGCCCGACACGGCGTTGCTCGCGCTGGTCGATGCGATCCCGTTGAGCGTGAACTTCGCATCCTGTGCGACGGCGCTCTGCCGCCAGGCGGCCGCGCCGTTCGCCGAATCGATCGTCGACGCGCCGCCGGACGGGGCGACCGTCGACGTGACGCCGAGATTCGACAGGCCGCCGTCGTTGGACACGTTGCCGACCGCGACGCTGATCGCATTCGCCGCGCCCGTTTTCGACGACGCGAGCACGAGGTGCGCGCCATCCGTGCCGTTGATGACCGTCGCACTGATTCCCGGGTTGCCCGACGCGCCGTTGATTGCCGCCGCGATGCCCGCCAGCGTGTTGTTGGCGCTGCCGATTTCAACCTTGAACGACTGGTTGCCGAGCGACAGCGTCAGCGTGCCGGTGCCGAGCGCCTTGCTGCCGTTCAAGCCGGCGGACGACAGCGCCTGCGCGGTCGCGATCTGTGTGACGCCAACCGTGTAGGTGCCGGCGACCGCGCCCGCGCCGGCTGTCGCCGTCAGGCCCTTGCCGCTCGCGACGGCGTTGAACGTCGACTGCAGTGCGCCATTCTTCAGCGACGTCAGGCCCGCCTCGAGCGCGCCGAGCGCCGACGACAACGCGCCGAACGCGGAAATCCGCGTGTTGCCGTTCGTTTGCGAAGCGGCGAGCATCGCGGCCCGCCCGGCCGTCTTCGCGTTCACGAGCGTCTTGACGAGCGAGCCGACGTCCATCGCCGGATTGCCGGTCGAGCCGTTGATGATCGATTGCGCCGCCTGTTGCATCAGGCTGTTCGCGTTCGCGCCGCTGTTGACGGGCGTGTTCGTTGGCATGGGTGAGCTCCGGTTGAAAGACGATTCAGTGGCGAACGGCGGTCGAGCCGGCCCGCGGCGATCGGGGCGGCGCGCATGGCGATTCGCGTGCATGCCGCTTTCTCGTATGGCGCGGGGCGTAGGTCACGGAAGTGTCGGGAAAACGGACGAACGAATCGGTGCGCCATCGTATTCTCAAATCGATATTAATTAGTCATTTTTTGTAACGATTCCTGGGGGAAGCGTGAATGGGCGAGTGGAAAGTGAGGAATGTGCTGGGAATGTGTTCCGTTTCCTCTCAACACATGATATTTGTCGTATTTATTAAAGGATTTTTGGCACAGTAGAAATTTGCAGAAGCAGGAATGTTTGACGACATGCTTTTTCGTCGATTTCGCTGAACGGAAGACGGGTAAGACGCGTAAAGATGGGATTCCATGCGTTTCAGGCGGAAAGCGCATTTCGGCGCCATGTTCTTGAACTCGAAAAATGATACGGGCGACGCAGGTAAAGGCGCGTGATTAACCGGAATGACGGTTGCATTGAGTCGATGCTTGCCATCGGATGCGGATGAGTCACGGGCGCAATGCGCCGTTTCGATGGTTGCGTTCCAATTCAATTCGGAAATATCGTTGATTCCCGTAACGTAAAGAAACGAGCCTCTTTCGCGTTGCCGAAACAGGGAGGCCGGTGGTTCCCATGGCCGCCCAGGGCGCCGCATAACGGGGCGGCCTTCCGTGATTGTCAACTCATTCGAGACGGCGAATCATATTTCGATGGATTGATGATTTGTTGCGGGACAGTAGACTGCACCCGTGCTTCGCCAGAACCGATCCGCAGCGCGCCGCCACTCGCGGCGTTACCGGACGGATTCTTCGGCGGCAGGCCACGCGGCTTGCCGTCCGATCGAGCGAAGAGTGGTCCGTGGCCGGCATGGCGTGTCGATTGGGCGCGCCGCGGCACCGGATGCATCAAACCGTCAATTCAAGGGTGATTGCTATGCGTTACGTTTCGCTGGAGTCGAAGAAGGACGAGCTGCTGCTGGCGGCTCGCGTACTGATGATGATCCTGTTCGTGCTGTTCGGCTGGCAGAAGCTGAACGGTTTCTCGGGCACGGTCGCGTATATGGCGTCGACGGGGAACCCGGCGCCCGAGCTGGCGGCCGCGATCGCGGTGGCGGTCGAACTGGTGGGCGGCGTGCTGATCGCGATCGGTTTCTATACGCGTCCGCTCGCACTGGCGTTCGCCGCCTATACGCTCGCGACCGCGCTGATCGGCCATCGCTACTGGGCGCTGCAGGGGATGGAGCAGTACATGGCGATGATCAACTTCTACAAGAACGTGAGCATCATCGGCGGGCTGTTGTTGCTCGCGTTGGTCGGGCCGGGGCGGTATTCCGTAGACCGGAAGTAACGCGGGACGGCGATTCCGTTCGGTATCGGAAGCCCGGTGCGCGCACGCGTGCCGGGTTTTGTTTTTGCGGACGACGGAGGAGTGAGGGCGTGTGCCGAAGCGCCGCGCACGGCGCAACCGGTCGCGGCCGGAATCCTCATCGTCGATCGCGTACTGCACGAAGCCGTTGGTCGGCGCGATATGGACAACGAACGGGACAACGAACGGGACAACGAACGGGACAACGAACGGGACAACGAACGGGGCGAAGAACGGAGTCGATCCTGTTCCCGACCCGACGCGAGCCGCTCATGTCATCCAATAAGCCCGATAATCCATGCGTTTCCGTGATTCATCGCCACCATGCCAAATCAATCGTCGGTACGCAAAACCATCCTCCTCATCGGCGCCTCGGGCCTGCTGGGCCGCGCGGTCGCCGCGTCTTTGTTCCGCGAACCGTCGCTGACGCTGCTCGCCACCATCCGGAACCCGCAAACCGCCGGCGCGAAGCTGCTCGCATTGCCCTCGGAAAACATCGCCGAACTCGATGTTCTCGACCAGCCGGCGCTCGAACGCGTTTTTGAAACCCACCGACCCGCAGCGGTGATTCTCTGCGCCGCCGAGCGCCGCCCCGACGTCTGCGAACGCGACCCGGCCGCGGCCCGCGCGATCAACGTCACCGCACCGGCCCGCATCGGCGCGCTCGCCGCGCGATACGGCGCATGGACGCTCGGCATCTCGACCGACTACGTCTTCGACGGGCGGGCCGCCCCCTACCGCGAAGACGCGATCCCGAATCCGCTGAACATCTACGGTCGCACCAAGCTGGAGGGCGAGGCCGCGCTCCTCGCCGCGTCGCCGCTGTCGTGCGTGCTGCGCCTGCCGCTGCTCTTCGGCCCGATCGCCGACTGGCGCGAATCGGCCGTCACGAGCCTCGTGCCGGCCGTCGTCGCGTCGGCGCGACCGGGCGCCGATGCGGTCGGCATGGACGCATGGGCGATTCGTTACCCGACCTATACGCCCGACGTCGCGCAGGTCATCCGTGACCTGACGCTGCGTCATCTCGCGGGTGAAACCGTCACGGGGATCCGCCACTGGTCGAGCGAGGAGCCGATGACGAAGTACGACATCGCGCAGCGCATCGCCGCCGCGCTCGGTATCGCCGCGTCGCTCGCGCCGATCGACCGGCCGACCGACGCGACGCCGCGCCCGTACGACTGCCATCTGGACGCGGCGCGCGTGCGCGCGCTCGGGATCGATTACGCGACGCCGTTCGATACGGCACTGCGGACCGTGCTGCGCGATGCGCCGCAGTCGCCGTAGGATCGACACCGCGCGCGGCTCGCGGCGTCCCGCCGACATCGACGAGCCCATTCGCCGAGGATCGTACAGCCGCTCACCGCTCGCTCGGGAGCCAGGCCATGCTCGACAGCGCCGCGCGCTTCCCGCTGCACGCGGGCGTCGCCGTGCGCGACGATGTCGCGGCGTTTCCGACGCAAGCCGCGCCGGTGCGGCGGAAGTTCGTCGAGATCACGGAGCCGGTCGCCGCGCGCCCGATGGATTTTCGGTTCTCGCGGCCGTTCACGGGGCTCGGCGTGAGCGCGAAGGCGGGCACCGAGATCGCCCACGACGGCGACGACGCGATCGTCACGCCTCACGACGACTGCGCGATCGTGCAGCCTTCGATGTGCCGCCTCGACGAGAACGCCTCGACGAGTCGGCCGGGGTGGATACAGCCATCCGTCCCGGACGAACCGGCGGACATCGACGCGGGCGAGAAACGCGAACGACATGACCCGCCTGGCGATCGAATTCTGAATTTGTCTAGTCATCCTTGCGATTCGGCCTGCCGTACTGCACCAAACGTGTGCCGAAATTCCCTGCAACGAGGCACGTCAGAGCCCTTTAATTAGGGGATTTCCCGCGTTTCCCCGGTTTTTATTGATCGCTGCTTGTCTCGCTGTTTTTCTTCTTGCATGCTTGTATAGACAAATTCCTGAGGCGGCTTGCTGGCACCGAAGGGATGGCGAACCTCAACGCAAGGAGAAAGCTCGTGAACGGCAAGCGCATCAAATGGGCAATCAGGACGATCGGCGTCATCGCGGCAGCGGCGGCAACGCTTGCGGCACCGGTGCAGGCAAAGGAATGGAAGACGGTGACGGTCGCGCTCGAAGGCGGCTACGCGCCGTGGAACCTCACGCTGCCGGGCGGCAAGCTGGGCGGTTTCGAACCGGAACTGCTCGCCAACGTGTGCGAGCGCATCAAGGTGCAGTGCAACATGGTCGCGCAGGACTGGGACGGGATGATTCCCGGCCTGCAGGCCGGCAAGTTCGATATCCTGATGGATGCGATTTCCATCACGCCGGAGCGCGAAAAGATCCTGCTGTTCTCGCGTCCGTATGCGGCGACGCCGGCGACGTTCGCCGTCACCGATACGAAGATCCTGCCGAAGGCCGCGCCCGGCGCGCCGATCGTCAAGCTGACGGGTGACGCCAACACGGACAAGCCCACCGTCGACACGCTGCGCAAGCAATTGAAGGGCAAGACGATCGGGATCCAGTCGGGCACCGTCTACACGAAGTTCATCAACGACAGCTTCAAGGACATCGCGTCGATCCGCGTGTACAAGACGTCGCCGGAGCGCGATCTCGATCTGGTCGCCGGGCGCATCGATGCATCGTTCGACGACGTCACGTACTACGCGGCGAACAACGCGAAGAAGGACAACGCATCGATCGTGCTCGCGGGGCCGAAGCTCGGCGGCCCGATCTGGGGGCCGGGCGAGGGGCTCGCGTTTCGCAAGCAGGATGCCGACCTGAAGACGAAGTTCGATACGGCGATCGCCGCAGCGCTCGCGGACGGCACGGTGAAGAAGCTCGCCGACAAGTGGTTCAAGACCGACGTCACGCCGTAAGCGCGCGTTCGGCCGCCGCGTAAGTTCGTCGAACGGCGCGCGGCGGCACGCATCCAGCGGATTCACTCAACGCATGCCGGGAGGCACGCATGGCGATTCTTGAAATGCTCGGCTTCGGACCCGAAGGCTGGGGCGGCGTGCTGCTGCTCGCCGCGCTGATGACGGTCGCGCTGACGCTTGCCGCGCTCGCGGTCGGCGCGGTGATCGGCGCGGCGATCGCGGCCGCGAAGCTGTCGCGCTACCGCACCGCCCGCCTGCTCGGCGATCTGTATACGACGGTATTTCGCGGCGTGCCCGAACTGCTCGTCATCTATCTGTTCTACTTCGGCGGCTCGACGCTCGTGACGACCGTCGGCCAGTGGTTCGGCGCGGAAGGGTTCATCGGCGTGCCGCCGTTCGTGATCGGCGCGCTCGCGGTCGGGATGATCTCGGGCGCCTATCAGGCCGAGGTCTATCGCGCGGCGGTGCTCGCCGTCTCGAAAGGCGAGCTCGAAGCGGCACGCTCGATCGGCATGCCGCGCGCGATGGTGCTGCGGCGCATCCTGGTTCCGCAGGTGCTGCGCTTCGCGTTGCCCGGTATCGGCAACGTGTGGCAACTGAGCCTGAAGGACTCCGCACTGATCTCGGTCACCGGTCTTGCCGAGCTGCTCCGCACGAGCCAGATCGCCGCCAATTCGACGCACCAGTACTTCGTATTCTTCGTCGCGGGCGGTGCGTTGTATCTGCTGATGACGGGCTTGTCGAACCGCGTGTTCAACCGGGCGGAAGCGATCGTCGGCCGGTCGTTCCGCCGCAATTTCGCGCGCAACTGACGGAGAACGGGCATGTCCATCGATTTCGATTTTCTCGTCGATACGCTGCGCCAGCTGCTCGCGGCCGTGCCGACCACGCTCGGTCTGTTCTTCGCGTCGCTCGTGCTCGGCGGCCTGCTGTCGCTCGTGATCGTCACGATGCGCGTGTCGCCGCACTGGCTGCCGAACCGCTTCGCGCGCGCCTACATCCTCGTGTTTCGCGGCTCGCCGCTGCTGATCCAGATGTTCCTCGTGTATTACGGGCTCGGCCAGTTCGGCGTGATCCGCGAGAGCTTCATGTGGCCGGTGCTGCGCGAGCCGTACGTATGCGCGGTGCTGTCGCTTGCGCTGTGCACCGCCGGCTACACGGCCGAAATCCTGCGCGGCGGGTTGATGGCCGTACCGGTCGGGCAGATCGAGGCCGGGTATTCCATCGGCCTGTCGGGTTTCTCGCTGCTGCGGCGCGTGATCGGCCCGATCGCGCTGCGCCAGTGCCTGCCGGCGTACTCGACCGAGGCCGTGCTGCTCGTCAAGTCGACCGCGCTCGCGAGCCTCGTCACGGTGTGGGAAGTGACGGGCGTCGCGCAGCAAATCATTCAGCAAACCTATCGGACGACCGAGGTGTTCGTCTGCGCGGCCATCATCTATCTGTGCCTGAACTTCATCGTCGTGCGCCTGCTCGGCGCGCTCGAATGGCGGCTCTCCGCGCACCTGCGTGCGCCGAAGCCGTCCGGTGCGCCCGCCGCGGCGACGCCCAATCCCCGGCGCGCCGCATCCTGAGCGTTCCCCGTCCTTTCAGAGAGAATCCGATGAACACCCCTGCTCCCGTTGCGCTGTCGGTCAGAAACATCCACAAGTCGTTCGGCGATCATCATGTGTTGAAGGGCATTTCGCTCGACGCGCACGAGGGTGACGTCATCTCGATCCTCGGCGCGAGCGGCTCGGGCAAGAGCACGTTCCTGCGCTGCCTGAACCTGCTCGAGACGCCCGACGACGGCTCCGTCGCGCTCGCGGGCGAAGCGCTGGCGATGAAGCGCGCGCGCGACGGCAAGCTGCATCCGAGCGACCGGCGCCAGGTCGACCGGATCCGCTCGCAGCTCGGGATGGTGTTTCAGAACTTCAACCTGTGGTCGCACATGACGGTGCTCGACAACCTCGTCGAGGGGCCGCTGCGCGTGCAGAAGCGCAGTCGCGCGGAAGCGGTGGAGGAAGCGGAGGCGCTGCTCGCACGCGTCGGTCTCGCGGACAAGCGCGGCTACTATCCCGCGCACCTGTCGGGCGGCCAGCAGCAGCGGGTCGCCATTGCCCGCGCGCTGGCGATGCGTCCGAAGGTGATGCTGTTCGACGAACCGACGTCGGCGCTCGACCCCGAGCTGGTCGGCGAGGTGCTGCGCGTGATGCGCTCGCTGGCGGAGGAGGGGCGCACGATGCTGGTCGTCACGCACGAAATGGGTTTTGCGCGCCACGTGTCGAATCGGGTGATGTTCCTCCATCAAGGCGAGGTCGATACGGACGGGACGCCCGACGACGTGTTCGGCGGGCAGACCTCCGAGCGCTTCCGGCAATTCGTGTTGAGCCATCACGACCGCACCGCGAACTGAGGCTGCCATGACCCTATTCCGTGCGGCGCAGCCGCTCGACTGGCGACAGGTCGCGGCCGTGGCGGCCGGCGAGCCGCTGGCGTTGGCCGACGATGCGCGCACGCGCGTCGTCGCCGCTCGCGAACTCGTCGACGAGATCGTCGCGCGCGGGATTCGCGCATACGGCGTCAATACCGGCGTCGGCGCGTTATGCGACGTGATCGTGTCGCCGGCACAGCAGAGCACGCTGTCGCACAACATCCTGATGAGTCACGCGGTGGGCGTCGGCATGCCGCTCGGCGCAGCCGAAACGCGCGCGATCATCGCGGCCGCGATCAACAACTATGCGCACGGGCATTCGGGCGTCCGCGCCGACGTCGTCGAACAGCTCGTCGCGCTGCTCGAGCACGATTGCCTCCCCGAAGTGCCGGCGCACGGCTCGGTCGGGTATCTGACCCACATGGCGCACGTCGCTCTCGTGTGCGTCGGGCACGGCCATGCGCGCCATCGCGGCGAACGCGTGCGCGGCGACGAGGCGCTGCGGCGCATCGGCCGCGAACCGCTGGTCCTCGGCGCGAAGGAAGGGTTGAGCCTGGTCAACGGGACGCCGTGCGTCACGGGGCTGGCGGCGTTGGCGCTGGCCCGCGCCGAGCGGTTGCTCGACTGGGCCGACTGGATCGCGGCGATGAGCTTCGAGAACCTGGGCGGGCAACTCGCCGCATTCGATCCGGCTTCGCTCGCGTTGCGGATTTCGCCCGGTATCGGGCAGGTCGGCGCGCGTTTGCGCGCGCTGCTGGCGGACAGCGGCATGCTTGCCGCGGCGAGCGGCCGGCATACGCAGGATCCGCTCAGCCTGCGCACGATTCCGCACGTGCACGGCGCGGCGCGCGACGTGTTCGACGTCACGGCGGAGGTCGTCGATCGCGAACTCGCGTCCGTTACCGACAATCCGATCGTGGCCGGCACGCGAGAGGCGCCGGCCGTGCATTCGCAGGCGCATGCGGTCGGCGCGGGCATCGCGCTCGCGATGGACAGCCTCGCGGCGGCGATGGCCCAGGTCGCGGCGATCGCCGAGCGGCGTCTCGACCGGCTCGTGAATCCGCTCGTCAGCGGGCTGCCGGCGTTTCTCGCCGCGCCGGGAGGCAGTTGTTCGGGTTTCATGATCGCCCAGTACACGGCGGTCGCGCTGGTCGCGCAGAATCAGCGGCTTGCCGCGCCGGCGAGCCTCGACGGCGGCATCACGTCGGGGCTGCAGGAAGATCACCTGTGCCATGCGACGCCGGCCGCGCTGAAGGCGCTCGACATCATCGAGAATACGACGCGGGTGCTCGCGATCGAGCTGCTGGCCGCCGCGCAGGCGTACGACCTGCAGCCGGACGAAACGGGGCGGGCCGCATCGACCGACGCGCTGTGGCGGCATGTGCGCGCCCGCGTGCCGGCGTATCACGACGACCGGCCGCTCGCGGACGACATCGCGATCGCGGCCGGCATCGTCGCCGGTGTGCCGCCGCCGTTGCAGTGACGACGGTCGAGGACGGGCCGATCACCCACCATTCATTCGGTCGAGGGCGCATGAGCGAAACGGAACGCAAACTTTCCGCACGGCCGGCGTTGGCGTCGGCCGACACCGTACCGGCGCGGGCGTTGCCGGCCTATCAGCAGATCAAGCGCTACGTCGTCGAGCGGATCGCGAAGGGCGACTGGAAGCCCGGCGCCGCGATCCCGACCGAGGCCGAACTGGTCAAGGAATTCGGCGTGGCCCGGATGACGGTGTCGCGCGCGCTGCGCGAACTGACGGCCGAGCGCGTGCTGACGCGCATCCAGGGGGCCGGCACGTTCGTCGAGCGCCGGCATTACGAGTCGACGGTGCTGGAGATCCGCAACATCGCGGACGAGATCGCCGAGCGCGGCCATCGGCACAGTGCGCGCGTCCTGCTGATCGAGCGCAGCGTCGACCCGGACGCGATCGATGCGCTCGGCCTGCGCACCGGGCCCGTGTTTCATTCGCGTATCGTGCATTACGAGGAGGACGAACCGATCCAGTTCGAGGATCGCTACGTCAATCCGGCGTTGTTTCCCGCGTATCTGGAGCAGGACTTCACGATCGAGACGCCGAATCATTACATGGTGCGCCTGGCGCCGATCCAGCGCGCGGAGTTTCGGATCTACGCGGAGAAGCCCAATGCGCAGGTGCGTCGGCATCTCGTGATGGAAATCGGTGAGCCGTGCTTGCTGCTGCGACGCCGTACGTGGGTCGGCGAGCAGGTCGCCACGTCGGTCAGGCTGTGGCATCCGGCGTCGCGGTTTCATCTGGCGGGCACGATGTAGGGAAGCGGGGCGGATCCGGGCGGAGCGGACCGTATGCCGTTTCAGCCGGCGATGGCCGATGCAGTCGCATGGGTCGTGATGGAACCCTGCCGTACCTGCATCGAAAGGCGATACACTGCGCGAGTTCCCGGCGCCCATAAGCGCGGCGCCACCGTGCATCGCGCATCGTCCGGCTCGATTTGACACCGGGCGGCGCCGGCCGTTAAAGTCGCCGACGCGGGGCGGTGGGTCAAGCACACGCCCGGAACAGGCAGCCGATGTTCCAGGACCACGGGGCTACCCCGTGGATCGGATCGATACGCCGATGCGTCGCAAGCGCGCAGGTTGCGCGTTGCGCAACGACTGCTCTCGCAGCACCAGCCACGTTGACTCATCGTCCCGCCTCTCGTTTGCCATGCACTCATCCCTGCGCGACACCACCCGCACGATTGCCGAGGCGATGCTCGCCGGTCCGCCCGAACGCGACGGCGTCGTCGCCCGGCTGGCCGCCGTGCTCGGCGAAGCGCCACCGTGGACGCACGAATGCGCGAGCCTCGCGCTCGTGCGCTTCGGCACGAACTGGGCCGATACCGACACCGACGTGCTCGCGGCGGCCCTGGCCGAGGCGCCCGCGTTCGTGCGCGCATGGTATGGCGACCGTCGGCCGGCGGTGATCCGCATCGTGCGGCGGCCGCTGGTGCAGCGACCGTTGCCGGCGCCGCTCGCCGGCTGCGACGTGCCGCAATGGCCGACGCCCGGCGATCTCGCCGGCTGGCTCGGGGTGAGCACGCCGGAACTCGACTGGCTGTCCGATCATTGGCGCGTCGACGCGCGCGACAGCGCCTCGCCGCTGCATCACTACACGTACGTCGCGCTCGACAAGCGCAGCGGCGGGTGTCGCCTCGTCGAAATCCCGAAGGGGCGGCTGCGTGAAGCGCAACGCCGCATCCTGCACGGGCTGCTCGATCGCATCGCGCCGCACGGCGCGGTACACGGTTTTCGCAAGGGGCACGGGATCGTGTCGTTCGCGGCGCCGCATGCGGATCGCGATGTCGTCGTGCGTTTCGATCTCGCGGATTTCTTCGTGTCGGTGCGCGCCGCGCGCGTCCATGCGCTGTTCGCGACGCTCGGGTATCCGGCCGAAGTCGCGCGTGCGCTCACCGGGCTGTGCACCAATCGCGTGCCGTCGGCGCGGCTGCTCGCGCCGGACTTGCGCGACCGCTTCGACTGGATCGGCCGCCAGCGCTATCGCGAACGGCATCTGCCGCAGGGCGCGCCGACGTCGCCGGCGCTCGCGAACCTGTGCGCGTTCCGGTTCGACATGCGGCTTGCCGCGCTCGCGCGTTCCCTCGATGCGACCTACACGCGCTATGCGGACGACCTCGCGTTTTCCGGCGGCGGCGCGCTCGCGCGCGACATCGGGCGATTGCAGGTCCGGGTCGCCGCGATCGCACTCGAGGAAGGCTTCGCGCTGCAATTGCGCAAGACCCGTGTGATGCGGCGCGGCACGCGCCAGCAACTGGCCGGCGTGGTCGTCAATCGTCATCCGAACCTGCCGCGCGACGCGTTCGATCGCCTGAAGGCCATCCTGACCAACTGCATCCGGCGCGGTCCGGCGTCAGAGAATCGCGATGCGCATCCGGATTTTCGTGCGCATCTGGCCGGGCGCGTCGCGCATGCGACGGCGCTGAATGCGGCGCGCGGCGCGAAGCTGCGCGCGCTGTTCGACCGGATCGCGTGGGAGCCCGGCGGCGCGGACCGCTGAAGCGTCGGGGCTCGCGTCGATTCCGGTCGGCGACTTCTGCATCGCGACGCCGCGCACTGCTATCATTCGCGCCATGCCGCGCCCGTGCCATGGCGCGGCGAATCATTTGCCGCCACCGCTCGCCCGTGCATGCGTCGCGGCGTGCCGCCCGCTGCCGGTCTGGTCCTGTCTGTCGGTGACGCACGACGTCGTTTCGTGCGCATCGCGCAAATCATGCCGGCTCAGGTGGACGATTCACCTATTTGACAGCCCCGATCGGCGTAACTTCGTGGTAGGTTCGGCCATCGGAGCTTTTTGCAAAAACATGCCCAAAGAGGATGAATACATGACCCAGGCCCTGCAGGAACTCGAAGCACAACTTCGGGACCTGAACATCAAGCTGTCAGAGGCAAAGCAGAAGGAGAAGCAAGCTGCGCTCGCGGCTTTCAAGGAACAGGTCGAGCTGTTGGGAATTTCGCAGCAGGAAGTGCTGAGCGCGCTCGGCTACATCGTTCAGCGCAAGCGCAAGGCGCCTGCCAAGTACTACGATCCGTCGACCGGCCGCTCATGGTCGGGGCGCGGCCCGCGGCCGAAATGGCTCGATGGCAAGGATCTCGAAGCGCTCGCCGTCGACCGCGGGGCCAAGACCTGGTGGCCGGGGGACGATCAGGGCTGAAGCCCGCCGCGCCGCAAGGCCATCCGGCGCCGTCCGGTTCGCGCACGCGGGCCGGCCGGCAATCTCCCCGCCGGCCGGCCGTCTTTCATCCGGTGTCCGGCCCGATCGCGACATCGCCGGCCTCGCCGCCGCACTGGATCCACGTTTTTCCTTTCTCTTTCCACGCATTTTCCGCCGTTTTCCCGCCAGCCGTCCGGCCAGCGCGGGCACGACGCGTCGCCTCCGTCGTTCGCGGGCACAGGCCTTAGAATGTCGCCGGACATTCGTGGCAGGACACCATGGCAGCAAACATGAAATCTTCGACGCTCGGCGGCCCGTCGGCCCCGCGCGTGGAGCGGGTCGGCGCGTACGCGTGGAAAGCGCTGGCCGGGTCGGCGATCGGCTATGCAATGGACGGCTTCGACCTGCTGATCCTCGGCTTCATGCTGCCGGCGATCACGGCGGCGCTGCACCTGACGCCCGGGCAGGCCGGCGCGCTGGTCACGTGGACGCTGATCGGCGCGGTCGCGGGCGGCATCGTGTTCGGCGCGCTGAGCGACCGCTACGGGCGCGTGCGCGTGCTGACCTGGACGATCCTGCTGTTCGCGATCTTCACCGGCCTGTGCGCATTCGCGCAAGGCTTCCAGGATCTGCTCGTCTATCGCACCATCGCGGGCATCGGCCTCGGCGGCGAGTTCGGGATCGGCATGGCGCTCGCGGCCGAAGCGTGGCCGGCAAACAAGCGCGCCCGCGTGTCGTGCTACGTCGCGCTGGGATGGCAGGCCGGCGTGCTGCTGGCCGCGCTGCTGACGCCGTTTCTGCTGCTGCACATCGGCTGGCGCGGCATGTTCGTGGTCGGCGTGCTGCCCGCGCTGCTCGCCTGGGCGATGCGCAACAAGCTGCACGAGCCGGAAGCGTTCGTGCAGCGCGCGACGCAGCCGAAGCCCAACGCGTTCCGCATGCTCGTCGCCGACGGCCGCACCGCGCGCACGAGCCTCGGCATCGCGATCCTGTGTTCGGTCCAGAATTTCGGCTACTACGGAATCATGATCTGGCTGCCGACTTTCCTGTCGAAGCAGATGGGTTTCTCGCTGACGAAATCGGGGCTGTGGACGGCGGCGACCGTCGTCGGGATGATGATCGGCGTCTGGGTGTTCGGCCAACTGGCCGACCGCATCGGCCGCAAGCCGACGTTTCTGCTGTATCAGCTCGGCTCGGTCGTGACGGTCGTCGCGTATGCGCGGCTGTCGGACCCGACGGCGATGCTGTGGGCCGGCGCGCTGATGGGCATGTTCGTCAACGGGATGGTGGGCGGCTACGGGACGCTGATGTCGGAAGGCTATCCGACGGCCGCACGCGCGACCGCGCAGAACGTGCTGTGGAACATCGGCCGCGCGGTCGGCGGCTTCGGTCCGGTCGCGGTCGGCGCGCTCGCCGCGCACTACTCGTTCCAGACGGCCATCGCGCTGCTCGCCGGCCTCTACGTGCTCGACATGGTCGCGACGCTGTTCCTGATTCCCGAGCTCAAGGGCGTCGAGCTCGAATGAGCGCGGTGCGCGCACGCGCCGCCACGATTTCACCGGAAACCACGATGCAACGACACAACAGGACGATCGGCGTGATGGGCTCGGGCAAGGAGCCGTGGCTCGCGTTTTCGGAGCCGCTCGGCGTGTGGCTCGCGCAGGCCGGGTTCAACCTGCTGACGGGCGGCGGGCAGGGCGTGATGCTGGCGGTCGCGCGCGCGTTCGCCGGCGTGCCCGGCCGGGCCGGCCGATCGATCGGGATCCTGCCGACGCAGGCCGATCCGGTCGCGGGCTTCGTGCCGCTCGACGGCTATCCGCATCCGTTCGTCGACATTCCGGTCCTCACGCCGCTGCCGCGCCGCGAACCGGGCGCGGCCCCGCACACGATCAACCGCAACTACGTGAACGTGCTGAGCAGCGACCTGATCGTCGCGCTGCCCGGCGGGCACGGGACGGCGGAGGAGATCGCGCTCGCGCAGCGCTGGCGCAAGCCGCTCGTCTGCTTCGGGCCGGACGGTGCGTTTCGCGAGCTTGCCGCGGACGCAGTGTGCACGTCGTCTCTCGACGACGTGATCCGGTTCGTCGGCGATACGTTCGCAGTGGAGCAGGCGCAAGCAGGCCGGTAGTTCACGGGATCGACGCGATTGCTTTCGTCGGGATGCGCGTATGCGGCGACCGGCTGCCGGGCGGCCCCGTCGGGTAAATCGCTGCATGGATGTTTCCGGTTGTTCCGGCGAGTCGCGGATCGAACCCGGTCACGCGGTGCGGGAACGACGGCGACAGGCGACGCGACGGCTGGCCGCCGAGCTCAATCTCCAGCCGGCCCGGGCCGGCTGAAGCGCTGCTCGACTACCTCGGTTCCCCACTGCGTACCCGGGCACTCGCTCGTCAGCGCAAAGCCGAACGACTCGTACAGATGGCGCGCGGCATCGAGCCCCTTGAAGGTGCACAGATAAGTCTCGCGAAACCGGTGATCGTCGACGAAGCGCATCGCCAGCGTCATCAACTGGCGTCCGACGCCCGAGCCGCGCAACGCGTCGTTGACGATGAACCAGCGCAGGTGCGCGACGCCCGTCGCCGGGTCGCCGTCGATCGCGAGCGACGCGAGCGTGCGACCGTCTTCCTGGCACAACCACAGCGCCTTGCCGTCGGCCGGCAGCGCGCCCGCGAACGCGGCCAGCTCGGTCGCCACGCGTTGTTCGAAGAAGGCGCCGAAACCCCAGTGTTCCGCGTAGAAGCGTGCATGCAGGCTGGCGATGTCGCCGATGCAGCCCGGCTGATAGCCCTCGCGAATCGACGGCGTGTCGGCGGGCGCGACGGGCGCCCTGGCCGCGTTGTCCTGGGCGAGCGCATCGGCATACAGCGCGAGCGAACGCAGCAGCGCCTGCTGGTCGGCCGGCATCATGCGGCGCAGCGCATTCGACACCTGGTCGGTCGCGAACGTGTCGATTCGTTTCCGGAGCTTTTTGCCTTCGGCGGTCAGGTACAGCTCGATCGCACGCGCATCCTCGCTCGACACGCGCCGCTCCACGACCCCGGCCGCTTCGAGCCGCGCGAGTTGCCGGCTCGTGTTCGATTTGTCGAGCCGCAGGATGGCGCCGAGATCCTTCGCGTTGATGCCGGGCGCCATCCCGATCTCGAGGATCGCGTGCACGGCCGACGGCGCCCAGTCGCTGTCGGCCAGCGTCGCCCGCATGAAGCCGAGCTCGCGCACCAGTTTGCGCGAGAAGTCGCGCAGCTCGAGGATGGTCGCGTCGCGCGGCTTGGCCGGCGCGTCGATGAGGTCCATGAACGGCTCCTGAAAGGTTGCGTATCGCAATCAATAATAGTTGCGGGTCGCAACCTTGGCAAGGCGGATTTTGAGGGCGCGCCGGTGTTTCGGGGGCGGTGCTTCCGTGCGGTCGACGGTCAACCGGACGAGGCGCGGGGGGCGAACCGGGGCGGGGCGCGCCGGTGTTTCGGGGGTGGTGCTTCCGTGCGATCGACGGTCAACCGGACGAGGCGCGGGGGGCGAACCGGGGCGGGGCGCGACTGGTATTGAAGCGGATGGCCGGGCATGGAGAAGCGGCCGCATACTGGGCGGACCGGTCGATCTGCGGGCAGGATCGCCGGCCGATCGTCGATCGACGACCGCGGACTATGGAGATCACCATGAACAAGCTGTTGCCGACGATGATCGCGTTGCTTGCCGGGGGCAGCATCGCGGCGCCGCCGCTCCACGCGGCCGGCACCATGGATGCGCCGCCGTGCAGCGCCGCGCATGCGGCGGATCGCGGTGGCGGGAACGTCGCGATGCCGGGCGCGTCGGTCCGCAGCTTCTCGAGCGCCGGCTGTTCGGGCGCGGTGTTGCAGGGCGACCGGGCCACCGCGGTCGTCGACGGCGACCGGGTCGAGTTGCGCGACGGGGTCGTCTATGTGAACGGACGATCCTACGGCGCGGTCACGCCCGCGCAGACGGTCGAATACGAGGCCGCGCGCGAGCGGCGCACGTTGAAGGTCGACGGAAAGATCCGCGCGCCGCTGCGCTGACGTTTGCCGGTTCGGCGCGCCGCCATGGGGTTTCCCGATCGGCGCGCCGGCGCCTTCAACTTGCCAATGCGCGCCTGTTCGACCTGCGTCAGCCGGCCGTCGCTGAGCCGCACTTTGCGCACGACCCACGCCGCATCGACGCACGGCAGCACGGCTCGCGCAGTTCGCTCGGTTTGCGCGGCGGCGTCGGGCCGTACGACAGCCGATCGCCGGTGTCGATTCAATTCAATTCGCGATTCGTTTCGGGCTACAGATTTTCGATTGCACGATCCGAACGAATACGACCGTCCTTTTCTGCAACGGGGCGGCATCGACTCGGTTCGTTTCCCGAGGCCGGTGCGACGCAGCGCCGGCCCGGGCGCGACTCAGGACGTGGCGACCGTGGCCGCCGCGTCGGCCGGACTGCCCGGCGGCTGGCCGGTTTGCCGGCGCGACCGGCCCGAGCTCAGGTATGCGGCGATCGAATCCTGCGTGATCTCGCCGAGCCACGCCCCGTCGGCGTCGAGCACCGGCATCCACGACATGCTGTACTGGTACATCTTCGACAGCACGATGCGCAGGTTGTCGTCCGCCGCGACGCCGGCCGGGAACGGCGTCACGCGTTCGCCGCACACGCCGCCGTCGGTGCGTGCCGCGCGGCGCGTCACGTAACCGAGCGCCCGGCCCGCATCGTCGAGCACGGTCAGGTAGCGGCAGTCGGTTTCGTCCATCACCGCCAGCGCGTGCGCGAGCGGCGTATCGACGCGCGCCGTTTCGGGCTGCGTGGCGGCGTCGCCGGCCTTCACGAGCAGCAGGCGCTTGAGCGTGCTGTCCTGACCGACGAACTGCGCGACGAACTCGTCGCGCGGGCGGGCGAGCAGCGTGTCGGGGTGATCGTACTGAACGAGCTGGCCGCGCCGGAACACGGCGATGCGATCGCCCAGCTTGATCGCTTCGTCGATGTCGTGGCTCACCATGATCACGGTCTTGTTCAGTTGCCGCTGCATCTGGAAGAACTCGTTCTGGATCGATTCGCGATTGATCGGATCGACCGCACCGAACGGCTCGTCCATCAGCAGCACGGGCGGATCGGCGGCCAGCGCGCGAATCACGCCGATGCGCTGCTGCTGCCCGCCCGACAGCTCGCGCGGATAGCGTTTCAGGTACAGCTTCGGATCGAGCGCGACCATCGACATCAGGTCGCGCGCGCGTTCGGCGCAGCGCTTCTTGTCCCAGCCGAGCAGGCGCGGCACGACGGTGATGTTCTCCTCGATCGTCATGTTCGGGAACAGCCCGATCTGCTGGATCACGTAGCCGATGTGGCGCCGCAGGTCGACTTCGTCCAGTTGCGCCGTATCCTCGCCGTTGATGAGCACGCGGCCCGACGTCGCGGCGATCAGCCGGTTGATCATCTTGAGCGTGGTGGTCTTGCCGCAGCCCGACGGGCCGAGGAACACGCAGATTTCCCCTTCGGGCACCGACAGGCTCACGGAGTCGACCGCGCGCACGGCCTGGCCATCCTTGCGCGTGAAAGTCTTGGTCAGTTTGTCGAGTTCGATCATGTCTTCTGCACTCCCTTCGGTGTCAATGCACGTTGCAGCATCTGCAGCAGCCGGTCGGCGACGATCGCGAGCAGGCTCACGAGCACCGCGCCCACCAGCAGTTTCATCATGCTGCTCTGCCCGATCGCACGCAGGATCAGCGTGCCGAGGCCGCCCGCGCCGATCACGGCGGCGATCGTCATCACGCCGATGTTCATCACGACGGCGGTGCGCACGCCCGCGAGAATCACGGGCACCGCCAGCGGCAAGTCGACGAGACGCAGGCGCTGCCACGACGTCATGCCGATGCCGGTGCCGGCTTCCTTGATCCCCGCATCCACGTTGTGCAAGGCGAGGTAGGTGTTGCGCATGATCGGCAGCAGCGAGTAGAGGAACACGGCGGTGATCGCGGGCGCGGCGCCGATGCCCTGGCCGAAGCGCGAGAAGAACGGGATCATCAGGCCGAACAGCGCGATGGACGGCAACGTGAGCACGAGCGTGGCGAGGCCGAGCAGCGGCCCCGCGAGCCAGTCGTGACGATTGATCAGGATACCGAGCGGTACGCCGGCGACGATCGCGCAGCCCACGGCGATCGCGACGAGCCATACGTGCTGCAGCGTGAGCTGCAGCAGCTCGGGCCAGCTCGAAGCGAGATAGTCGAATACGCTCATCGGTCCTCCTTCAAGGTAGCGGGTGGGCGCGCAGGAACGCATCGGCGACGTCGCGCGGCGATCGGCCGTCGAGATCGACCGCCTTGGCCATCGCCTGCATCGCGTCGTTGTCGAGCACGGCCGACAGCGCGTTGAGTTGCGTCGCGAGCTTCGGATTGCGCTCCAGCGTGCCCTTGCGGACCACGGGCGTCGCGTTGTACGGCGGGAAGAAGTGCCTGTCGTCCTCGAGCGGCACGATGCCGAAGCCCTTCACGCGTCCGTCGGTCGTGTAGACGAGGCCGATCTGCAACTGGTCGTTGTGCAGGGCCGTATAGACGAGCCCCGGATCCATCTGTTTCAGTTGGGCGCGGCCGAACTGCATGCCGTAGGCGGCGAGCAGCGGCTTCAGGCCGTCGGGACGGTTCGCGAATTCCGCGTCCATGCCGAATACGTAATGCTTCGCGGCCGGATCGTGCTTCAGGTGCTCGGCGAGCTGCGACACCGTCCGGATGCCGGTAGCCTGCGCGAGCCGGCTCGGCAGGCCGATCGCGTAGGTGTCGTTGAGCGGCGACGCATCGAGCCACATGAGCCCGCGCGGCACGTCGAGCGCCTTGACGCGCCGGTACATTTCGTCGGGCGACAGCTTGTCCTGGATCTTGTTGTAGACGAGCGCGGCGGTGCCCGTGTAATCCCACATCAGGTCGAACTGGCCGTTCTCCAGCGCGCTGCGTGCGAGCGTACTGCCGAGGCCGGCGCGGACTTCGACGTCGTAGCCGCGCGAGCGCAGGTATTGCGACGTGAGTTCCGCCAGCACGTATTGCTCGGTGAAGTTCTTCGCGCCCAGCACGAGCTTCGCGGCGAATGCCGGGGTGCCGGCCGCGACGCACAGCGCGCCGGCGACGCCCAGGCGCGCGAGCGATCGAAGGATGCGTCGAAGCGTCATGCGGCACCTCCGTGGCGTGCGAGCCAGTGACGGCTGCCGGCCGCGACGACGCCGTCCAGCACCAGTGCGAGGATTGCGGTGAGCGACGCGCCGAGCAGCAGCAGCGGCTGGTTGTCGAGGTAGATGCCCGGGAAGATCAGAGAGCCGAGACTGTCCGCGCCGATCAGATACGCGAGCGGCGCCGTCCCGACGTTGATCGCGAGCGCGGTGCGCACGCCGCCGACGATGATCGGCAGCGCGTGGGGCAGTTCCACGCGAACCAGCGACTGCCAGCCGGTCATGCCGATACCCTTGGCGGCTTCGCGCAGCGCGGCCGGCACGTTCTTCATGCCTTCGTACGCATTGCGCGTGACGGGCAGGAGCGACGCGAGGAACAGCGCGACGATCGCGGGCACGTCGCCGATGCCGAAGATGCCGAGCGCGATGGCCAGCACGGCGAGCGACGGGATCGTGTTGCCGATGTTGAAGACCTGCATGAAACGCTCGGCCTGATGCCGGAATCGCGGCCGGCTCAGCAGCACGCCGGCCGGCACGCCGACGGCGATGGCCAGTGTCATCGAATAGGCGACCAGCAGCATGTGCTGGCCCGCGTAGTAGGCGAGATCGTCCGAGCGCTGATGGAACGTGTCGGCGCCGATGCCGCGCGCCAATGCCCATCCCGCTGCGATGATTGCCACCAGGCTGCCCACCAACTGGACAGTGCGTCGAGTCATGAAGATACGCCTCCTCAATCCGGTGCGGCGCGCGCACGCGCACGCCGCGATGACGCCGAATGGCGTCGCGATGGAAGTTCGTGATCCCGGCATGGCCGCGATTGAACTGACGGAAACAGTGCTGCCGGCTGCACCGAGGTGCGGCTGGCGGTCGGGTGAACGCGACGACGCGTTCGTCTGATTGTCAGGTTCAGCCCGGCGGCGCCGTAACGGCGAGGCGCGTTCGAGCAGGGCGCCGCCTTGTGAGGGCGGCATGGATGCGGGCGGCTCGATGCCGACCGCTGGGGCCGGTGGCCCCTTTGACGTGGCGAAACGGATGCATGCGCAACGAAGTGCGAAATGACATCACGTTGCGCACGAGATCATGCGTTTTGTGATGAAGTTGAGGCGAGTATAGAGCAATCAAATAATTGCGTCTACCGTGGGGAACGATCGCGGCGATGTGTCGCCGGTCGTGCGATAGGGTGGCGCGACGTGCATGTAAATTGATTCGAAGAACGAATCAGTGGGCGAAACCTGCATCGCGACGCGCGATGCGCGAGCGGTTTCGCTTCGTGAAATCGTTATCGCGCGATGCCGGGCTCGTCGCTGCGGCCGGCCGTGCGTTCACCGAAGCGTGATGCCGAATCCTCGAAAGCCGGGCGAAGCGGTAGCGCATCGGGTTATGCGTCGACATCCGACGCCGACCGTGGCGTCTTGCCGGTCCAGCGCCGGTACGCGTGACGAAAGCTGCGCGGCTCGCTGTAGCCGAGCCGCTCGGCGATCGCGGCGACGGTCAACGCTTGATCGTCGAGCAACCGCACGGCTTCGTCGCGACGCACGTCGTCGAGCAGCGACTGGAACGTGATGCCGTCCTTGTCGAGCCGCCTGCGCAGCGTGCGTTCGGTCAGGTGCAGCGCACTGGCGAGCGCCGTCATCGACTTGAAACGCGCGAGGTCGCGCGCCATCAGCTCCTTCGCGCGATCGGCGAAACGCGTGCCGACCGATGCGGCCCACTGCCGTTCGAGCACCTCGCACTGGCCGTGCAGCGCATTGAAGCTGACTTCGTTCGCCAGGCGCGGCGCTTCGGTGCCGTTCACCGACGTGAACACCAGCCGGTTGTCGGCCGCATTGAAGACGACCGGGCAGCCGAAGTGGCGCGCGTAGTCGGCCGCATTGCGCGGCGTGCGGCGCGCGAGCTGCACCTGCTCGGGCCACACCGGCTTGCCGACGAGATCGGACACGATCAGGCGCAGGCTCGCCAGGCACATGTCGGCCTGGAACACCTCGAGATCGGGCTCGCCGTTGTAGCGGCCGATGGTCACGCTCATGCCGCCGGCATGCGCGTCGATGCGCACGTCGAAATACAGCCCCATGAACAGCGGAAACTGGCCCATGCAGCGGAACGCCTGCATCACGGAGCCGCTGATCAGCATCGCGTAGCCGGCGAGACCCAGCGTCGACACATGCAGCCGCGCGCCGATCGACAGCCCGATCGACGGCACGCCGCTGCAGCGCAACAGGTTGCGAAAGCAACGTTGCTCCTGGCCGCGATTCACGTGCAGGTTCGGCGATGCGACTTCGTCCGCGCCGAGGCCGGTGCCTTCGAGCAGCGCGGCGCCGTCGATGTGCCGCACGCGGCACTCGTCCAGCGCGACCGCGATCGCGTGAACCGTGGCGGGAATGTCCTCCTGGCGTCCGGCCGGGCGCGCGAGGCCGAGCGCCGAACGCAGGCTGCGTTCGGCCCGGCTCTGGTTTCGTTGGGAACGACTGTTCATGGTGCCGATGCGGTGACGGGGTCGCACCGAACATAGCCGGAATGTCCGCGAAACGCCAGTGCCGCACAGCAGCATGCAGGGCGGCACGGCACGATGCCCGACCGCGTGTCCGGAAATATCCCTCGATTACGTCCGCTTTTCTCATTCGTCGTCGATTTTTTGGCGCACCACACTTTCTTCCAGTCGTGCTCCGCCGGCCGCGCCGGCCGCACGCGTGTTGAAGTCATGGACGCCACCCACGTGAGGACAGCATGGACAACGACAGGCCAGGTCGAACCGCATCAGCCGCCGCGACGCACGCGTTCGGAACATGCGCGCCGCGCGGCGACACCGACGCACGCAGGCCGCACCTGCTCGGCCTCTCGACGCTGGTGATCTTCGGCCTCGCGTACATGCTGCCGATGACGGTGTTCACGACCTACGGCCTCGTCACGAGCGAGACGAACGGGCATCTGACGGCCGCGTATGCGATCACGCTCATCGCGATGCTGTTCACCGCGCGCAGCTACGGCCACATGGCGCGGCTGATGCCGAGCGCCGGGTCGGCCTATACGTTCGCGAGCCGCAACTTCGGCACGTCGGCCGGCTTCATGGTCGGCTGGGCATTGCTGATGGACTACCTGTTCATCCCGATGATCAGCTACCTCGCGATCGGCATCTACATGAAGCAGATCTTTCCGACGGTGCCGGCCAGCGTGTGGATCGTCGGCAGCATCGCGCTGATCACCGGGCTGAACATCGTCGGCATCCGGCTCGTCAATCGTGTGAACCTGATTCTGATCGCCAGCCAGCTCGTGTTCATCGCGGTGTTCGTCATCGCGTCGGCGCGCGTCGCGGCGGGCGAAGGGCTGTCGATGGCCGTCGCGTTGCCGTCGTCCGGCGATGCGCGCGCGATCTTCGCCGGCTCCGCGATCCTGTGCCTGTCGTTCCTCGGCTTCGATGCGGTCACCACGCTGTCGGAGGAAACGCGCGAGCCGCGGCGCACGGTGCCGCGCGCCATCCTGCTCTGCACCCTCGTAAGCGGCCTGCTGTTCATGCTGATTGCATATGTCGGTCAACTGGTGTTTCCCGACTGGCACGCGTTCAAGGATCTCGATTCGGCGAGCCTCGAACTGATGCGGCGGGTCGGCGGCCGCACGCTGTCGGCGTTCTTCGTCGCGGTGTACGTGGCCGGCTGCTTCGCGAGCGCGATGGCCGGGCAGGCGAGCGTGACGCGCGTGCTGTTCGCGATGGGCCGCGACCGCGTGCTGCCCGAATGCGTGTTCGGCCATGTGCATGCGCGGTTGCGCACGCCGGTGCGCGCGACGCTCGCGGTCGGCGTCGTGTCGCTGTCCGCGCTGTTCATCACGCTCGATCTCGCGTCGACGATGATCAGTTTCGGCGCGCTCGTCGCGTTCGCGATCGTGAACCTGTGCGTGATGCGCAGCTATCTGGGCCGGCCCGAGCATCGCCATGCAGCGGGCTGGATCGCGTATGGCCTGATGCCGGCGATCGGCTTCGCGATGAGCGTGTGGCTCTGGTCGGGGCTGTCGCGCCAGACGTTCTACGTCGGCATCGGCTGGCTCGCGCTCGGGCTCTGCCAGCTCGTCTGGCTGACGCGCGGCTTCACGCGGCCGGCGCCGACGCTGTCGATGAATTGAATGACCGGCTGCGCGATGCCGGTTTTGAAACCCTGAAGGAGGAGTGATCCATGAACGCTGTTGACGTCAATCTCGATGCGGACCTGCAGGCGCTCGGCAAGCGCCATCTGCTGATGCACTTCACGCATGCCGATGCATACCGCGAGAACGCGCTGACCGTGTTCGAGCGCGGCGAAGGCTGCTGGCTCGTCGACCGCAACGGCAAGCGCTATTTCGACGGGCTGGCCGGGCTCTATTGCGTGCAGGTCGGCTACAGCCACGGCGCGGAGATCGGCGATGCGATCCGCGAGCAGATGGTGCGGCTGCCGTTCGCGACCAACTGGGGCGTCGGCCACGAACCGGCGATCCGGCTTGCGCAGCAGCTCGCGGCGCTCGCGCCCGAGGGCCTGAACCGCGTGTTCTTCACGTCGAGCGGCTCGGAGTCGAACGAATCGGCGATCAAGCTGGTGCGCCAGTATCACCAGTCGCGCGGCGAGCCGCAGCGGCGCAAGTTCATCGCGCGGCGCGTCGCGTATCACGGCACGTCGTTCGGCGCGCTCGCGTTGAACGGGATGACGAATTTCCGCAAGCATTTCGAGCCGCTGATGTCGGGCGTGCGGCACGTGGGCAACACGAAGCGCTACGGCCGCCCGGCCGGCGAGACGGAAGCGCAGTTCACGCGCCATCTGCTCGACGAGATCGAATCGCTGATCGTGCAGGAAGGGCCGGACACGGTCGCCGCGATCGTCGTCGAGCCGTTGCAGAACGCGGGCGGCAGCCTGACGCCGCCGGCCGGCTACGCGGCCGGGCTGCGCGACATCTGCGACCGGCACGGCGTGCTGCTCGTGGCCGACGAGGTGATCTGCGGGTTCGGGCGGCTCGGCGAGTACTTCGGGTCGGCGCGCTACGGGCTGAAGCCGGACATCATCACGTTCGCGAAAGGCATCGCGTCGGGCTACGTACCGCTCGGCGGCGTGATCGCGAGCGATGCGGTCGTCGACACGGTGCTCGACGGGCCGCAGCAGATGTTCCTGCACGGCGCGACCTACGGCGGCCATCCGGTCGCATGCACGGCCGCGCTCGCGAACCTCGCGATCATGGAGCGCGAAGGCGTGCTCGCGAACGTTCGCGACAACGAAGCAGTGTTTCGCCGGACGCTCGACGAGCTGCTGGAGCTGCCGTGCGTGGGCGACGTGCGCGGCGACGGCTATCACTACTCGCTCGAACTCGTGACCGACAAGGCCGCGCGCCGCTGGGCGGCCGGCATCGGCGCGCAGGCGTTCGTGTCGACGATGCTCGCGCCGGCGATCTTCGACGCGGGGCTGCTGTGCCGCGCGGGTGTCGATCACGAAGGCACGCCGATCGTGCAGTTTTCGCCGCCGCTCGTGATGTCGCGCGACGAGATCGTGTGGTTCGTCGCGCAGATCCGCGACATCCTCGTCGATACCTATGCACGGGCGACGCGCTGAGCGCGACATCCTTCCTTTCAGGAGTATTCGATGCGAACGTCACAACAGTCCTATATCGACGGCCAGTGGCGCGATCCAGCCGATGCGCGATCGATCGACGTGATCGATCCGGCCACCGCGCGACCGTATGCACAGCTTGCGATCGGCGATGCGGCCGATGTCGATCGCGCGGTTGGTGCGGCGAAGCAGGCCTTCGATACCTATTCGCGCTGGTCGGTGGACGAGCGCGTCGCGCTGCTGAAGCGCGTGCTCGAGATCTACCAGCGCCGCTACGAAGAAGTCGCGCAGACGATCAGCCAGGAGATGGGTGCGCCGATCGCGTTCGCGCGCGCGATGCAGGCTGCGGTCGGCACCGCGCATCTCGAACAGACGATCCGCGCGCTGCAGTCGTTCCGCTTCAACACGCAGACCGGTTCGCTGCTGGTGTCGCACGAGCCGATCGGCGTATGCGCGCTGATCACGCCGTGGAACTGGCCGATCAACCAGATCGTGTGCAAGGTCGCGCCGGCGCTCGCGGCCGGTTGCACGATGGTGCTCAAGCCGAGCGAGATCGCGCCGTTCAGCGCGATCCTGTTCGCGGAGATCCTGCATGAAGCCGGCGTGCCGCCCGGCGTGTTCAACCTCGTGCACGGCTACGGACATGAAGTGGGCGACGCGCTGTCGCGGCATCCGGACGTCGACATGGTGTCGTTCACGGGCTCGACACGCGCGGGCGTCGAGGTCGCGAAGGCGGCCGCCGATACCGTGAAGCGCGTGCACCAGGAACTCGGCAGCAAGAGTCCGAACCTGATCCTGCCCGACGCGGACATCGACGATGCCGTCACGCGCGGCGTGCGCAGTTGCTTCAGCAACAGCGGCCAGTCGTGCAACGCGCCGACGCGCATGCTGGTGCACGTCGATCATCTGGCGCGGGCCGAGCAGGCGGCGCGCCGGGAAGCGGAACGCACGGTCGTCGGCGATCCGCGTTCGACGGAAACCGGCATCGGGCCGGTGATCAGCCGCACGCAGTTCGATCGTATCCAGCATTTCATCCGCCTCGGGATCGAAGAGGGTGCGACGCTCGTCGCCGGCGGTCCCGGCCGGCCGGAGGGGCTCGCGGACGGGTTCTACGTGCGGCCGACGGTGTTTTCGAACGTCGCGCCGGGCATGGCGATCGCAACCGAGGAAATCTTCGGGCCGGTGTTGTCGATCATGACCTACCGGACCGAGGACGAGGCCGTCGCGCTCGCGAACGATTCGGTCTACGGGCTCGCGGCCTACGTGCAGTCGAAGGACCTCGAACGCGCGCGGCGGGTCGCGGCGCGCTTGCGCGTCGGCAACGTCCACATCAACTACCCGGCATGGAACCCGGCCGCGCCGTTCGGCGGCTACAAGCGCTCGGGGAACGGCCGCGAGTATGCGGAGTTCGGCCTCGTCGAGTATCTGGAAACGAAGGGGACGACCGGGTATACGGAAGGCGACGCGCGATGACGACCTGAGCGCCCGGATGAATCGCGGGGCGAGTGCATCCGTTCCGCGTGTGCCGCCGCTCAGCGTTCTTCCGGATCCGTTGCGGCCGCATCGAATCCCGAAACGGAAGCGGCGGCCCGCCTGCGGATCTCGGAATCGAGAATCAACCGCCCGCGCAGCTTCCCTTTCATCCGCTTCACATGCTTCGGCGCCTCGGTCATGTGCTCGACCATCAGCGCGCGGACGCGCTCGGTGTCGCGCTCGCGCGCGGCCTGCAGGATCGCCTTGTGGATCGACACGTTCGCTTCGCCGAAACGCTTGTGCTCGACGAGCGGCGTATCGTTCCGGAACTCGATCAACTGCCGGATCATCTCGTTGATCAGTTCGCAACTGAAGCGCAGGAACGGATTCGGATTCGCGGCCGCGAGGATGTCGTGGAACGTCGTGTCCTCCTGCCGCTGACGCAGCATGTGACCGCGATCGTGCACGCCCGACGCGCCGTCGCAGCACGCGATGTTCGCTTCCAGCGCCGCGAAGTCGCGCTCGGTCAGGTGCGGCACTGCGCCGGCGGCCAGCTCGGGTTCGAGCAGCTTGCGCACCGTATAGATGTCGTCGATCGTCACGTCCTTGAAGAACAGATAGTTCTGCAGAAGCTGAAGCGTGCGGTCGAGCGGCACCTCGACGACCATCCCGCCGCCCGACGGCCCCGTCGTGACCTTGATGAGCCCCTGCACCTCGAGCGACTTCAGCGCTTCCCGGATCGTGCTCTTGCTCACCGCATACAACTGCTGCAGCTCGGCTTCGCGCGGCAGGCGGTCGCCCGGCTTCAGGTCCTTCTCGGTGATCAGCCGCTTGATCTCCTCGGCGACGAGGTCGGCCCGCTTCGGCTGCTTGATTTCGACCGCGAGGCCCGCCCTGGCTCGGTCCATGACCATCTTCACGACTCCTTTGTCTGACCGCGCGCCGCGTCATCGTCGACGATCGGCCCCGCGCGGGTACGGAATTTTGCCTGATTGACACCAATTTTGATCAACTCTAGCATCAGGTTGATCCTATTTATCATGATAAATAGGATCAACCGGCGGCGCGCATCCGGCAGGGGCGTGGGCACGGTTTGGCAGTCGGTCGTATCGCGTGTGTCCCCCATCATGAGGAGCGTCAACTTGAATCGCCGAGAACTGTTGAAACTGGCCGCGCTGTCGGCCGTGCCGGGCGCGCTCGGCAGCATGTCGTCCCGTGTCGCGTTCGCGCAGGGCTCGCCCATCCAGCTCGCCTGCCCGGTGCCGATGTCCGGCCCGTTCGCCGCCAATGGCAAGTACGCCGATCTCGGCATGCAGTTGGCCGTCAAGCAATACGGCAAGGTGCTCGGCGCGCCGCTCGCCTATACGGCGCTCGACACCGAGGGCAAGCCCGCGACCGCCGTGCGGCGCGTGCAGGAGATCGCGCAACAGAAGGGCGTGCGTTTCTTCGCGGGCGGCATCCTGTCGTCCGAATCGCTGGCGATGGGCAAGGAAGTCCAGAAGGCGGGCGGCGTGTTCATCACGACGGCCGGCGCGGACGAGATCACCGGCAAGGATTGCAACGCGGCGACCTTCCGCTGGTCGGTGCCGACCTTCGGCGCGATCGAGCAGACGGTCCGCCCGTTGATCCAGATGCTGCCGAAGGCGAAGCGCTGGTACACGATCACGCCGCAATACGTGTTCGGCGACGGCCTGCTGTCGGCCGCGAAGGCGATCTTCAAGGAGAAGGGCATCGAGCATGTGGGCAACAGCTACCACTCGCTCGCCGAGAAGGAGTTCAGCGGCTACCTGACGAATGCGGCCGCTGCGCAGCCGGACGTGCTGCTGATCCTGAACTTCGGCTCGCAATCGTCCGACACGTTGCGCCAGGCCGTCAGCTTCGGGATGAAGCGCAACTGCACGATCCTGCTCGCGTGGGCATCGGGCCTCGAGCAGTTCGAGGCGCTCGGTCCGGACATCTGCGACGGCGTGTATTTCGGCGCGCAGTACTGGCACGGCATCGATTCGCCGCTGAACCGCGATCTGGTGAAACGCGCGAACGCCGCGTTCAACGCGAACCCGAACTACAGCCTCGCGGGTTCGTACATCTGCTCGAAGATCCTGATCGACGCGATGGTGAAGGCCGGCAGCGCCGATCCGAAGAAAGTCGTCGCCGCGATGGAAGGGTTGAAGTACGACGGCCTGACGGGGCCCGAGGAAATCCGCAAGGGCGACCACCAGGTGCTGAAGAATTACTACCTGCTGAAAGGCAAGCCGAAGGGCCGGATGAAGAACGCGGACGACTACGCCGACATCGTCAGCTCGGGCCAGTCGTTCCTGCCGCTCGACAAGACGGGCTGCAAGCTCGCGTGACGCCGTGCATGCGTTCGCGGCGCATCGCGCGCCGCGGGCGTCCGTTACCTCCTTTCCGACACGGAAGCCATGAACGTCTATCTGCTGCAGATCGTCAACGGCATCGGCGTGGGCATGCTGTATTTCCTGCTCGCCGTCGGCCTGTCGATCGTGTTCGGCCTGCTGCGCTTCGTGAATTTCGCTCACGGCGCGTTCTATCTGCTCGGTGCGTATCTCTGCTACCAGGCGCTGCAATGGTCGGCGAATTTCTGGGTCGCGCTCGCGGTCGTGCCGCTCGTGGTCGGCGCGTTCGCGTGGGGCGTCGAAAAGCTCGTGCTGCGCCACGTGTACGCGCAGCAGCATGAATTCCACATCCTCGCGACGGTGGGGCTCGCGCTCGTGCTGCAGGAGTGCGCGATCCTCGCGTGGGGGCCGCTCGGCGACAACGTGCCGCCGCCCGACGCGCTGAACGGCGTCGTGATCTGGGGCGGCTTCGTCTACCCGAAATACCGGCTGTTCGTGATCGGGTTCACGGCCGTGCTCGCCGCGCTGCTGTGGTGGGTGCTCGAAGGCACGCGGCTCGGCAGCACGGTGCGCGCGGGCAGCGAGTCGACGGAGATGGTGTCGCTGCTCGGCATCAACGTGACGCGCGTGTTCAGCCTCGTGTTCGCGCTCGGCGCGGCGACCGCGGCGCTGGCCGGCGTGCTCGCCGCACCGATCCGCGGCGTCGATCCGTTCATGGGCATCGAGGCGCTCGGCGTCGCGTTCGTCGTGGTCGTCGTCGGCGGGATGGGGAATTTTCTCGGCGCGCTCGTCGGCGGGCTGCTGGTCGGCATCGTGCAGAGCCTGATGAGCACGCTGTGGCCGGAAGGCGCGCGGCTGATGATCTATGTCGCGATGGCGGCCGTGCTGCTGCTGCGTCCGAACGGTTTGCTGGGGAGGGCCGCATGATCGAATCGTCGAAACCGCTGCCGCCGGGCGCGGCGGCGTCGCAACGCCCGCAACCGTGGCGCGGCGTGCTGCAGCGGCCGGAAGGCTGGCTCGCGGTGGTGGCCGCGTGCGTGTTGCCGCTCGTGTTGAGTTCGGGCTCGCTCGCGACCGAAGTACTGGTGTTCGCGCTCGCCGCGCTCGGCTGCAACCTGCTGCTCGGCTACACGGGGCTGCTGTCGTTCGGGCAGGGCATCTTCTTCGGGCTCGGCAGTTACGCGGCGGGGCTGGTGCTGACGCGCGGCGTCGCGTCCGTGACGGCCGCGCTGGTCGCGGCCGCGGTGCTCGGCGCGATCGCGGCCGCGCTCGTCGGCTGGTTCTCGATCCGGCAGCGCGGCACGTATTTCGTGATGCTGACGCTCGCGTTCGGGCAACTGTTCTATTTCCTCGCGTATACGACGCCGGATGTGACGGGCGGCGACAACGGGCTGCTCGACATCCCGCGCCCCGCGCTGTCCGCGTTCGGCCATCCGCTCGTCTCGCTCGATTCGCCGTGGCGTTACTACGGCTTCGTCGCGGTGCTGTTCGTCGCGGTGTTCTGGCTGCTGCTGCGCGTGTCGCGCTCGGTGTTCGGCCGCACGCTGCTGGCGATTCGCGACAACGAGGCGCGCGCGGCGGCGGCCGGCTACGACGTGAAACGCTTCAAGCTCGCGGCGTTCGTGATCTCGGGCGCGGTCACGGGCCTGGCGGGGGCGCTGCACGCGCTGATGACGGGCATCGCGCCGCTGTCGAACATCGACTATCACACGAGCGAGATGATCCTCGTGATGACGGTGATCGGCGGCACGGGCAACCTGTTCGCGTCGGTGCTCGGCGCGGCGTTCTACGTACTGTTCGCGGACTGGCTATCGACGCTGTGGCCTCGGTGGCTGCTGCTGCTCGGCCTCGTGCTGATCGCGGTCAGCCTGTTCATGCAGCGCGGGTTGTGGGGGCTGGGCGAACGCATCGTGGCGTCGCTGCGGCGTAGCGATCGCACGGCGGCCACGGACAAGGAGCGGCAATGAGCGAAGCGATTCTCGAAGCGCGCGGCATCGTCAAGCGCTACGGCAAGTTCACGGCGCTGGGCGGCGTCGATCTGCGCATCATGCCGCGCACCGTGCATTCGGTGATCGGCCCGAACGGCGCGGGCAAGACGACGTTGTTCCATACGCTGACCGGCACGCTGCCGATCACGTCGGGCTCGATCCTGTTCGACGGTCACGACGTGTCGCACGAACCCGATCACAAGCGCGTGCGGCGCGGCATCGCCCGCTCGTTCCAGGTGACGAGCCTGTTTCCGAACCTGAGCGTGCGCGAGAACCTGCGCGTCGCCGCGCAGGGCGTCGAATCGCGCCGGGCGCTCAATCCGTGGGCGCCGCCGCGCGGCGCGCTCGCGCACGACGGCATCATCGACGACGTACTCGAGCGGCTCGGCCTGCAGCGCTTCGCCGACACGGCGTCCGGTGTGCTGTCGCATGGCCAGCAGCGCCGATTGGAGGTCGGGATGGCGCTGGCGGCACGACCGCGCGCGATCTTTCTCGACGAGCCGACGTCGGGCATGGGCATCGACGATCTCGACGACATGAAGACGCTGATCCGCGGCCTGCGCGACGACTACACGGTCGTGCTGATCGAACACAACATGGGCATCGTGATGGACATCTCGGACACGATCACGGTGATGCAGCAAGGGCGCGTGCTGGTCGAAGGCCAACCCGACGCGATTCGCGGCGACGCGCGCGTGCGCAGCGCCTATCTCGGCAACATGATCACGGGAGGCCGCGCATGATGCTCGACGTGAAGGAGGTGCACGCCTGCTACGGCAAGAGCCATGTGCTGCAGGGCATTTCGCTGAACGTGAGCGAAGGGGAGACGGTGACGCTGCTCGGCCGCAACGGCGCGGGCAAGTCGACGACGCTCAAGACGATCGCGGGCGTCGTCGCGCCGACCGGCGGCACGGTGACGTTCGCGGGCCGGCCGGTGTCCGGGCAGCCGGCGCACCGGATCGCCGCGCGCGGCCTGTGCTTCGTGCCCGAGCATCGGGGGATTTTCCGGCTGCTGTCGGTCGAGGAAAACCTGCGGCTCGGCGCGCGTCGCGATTCGCCGTGGCAGCTCGACGACATCTACCGGATCTTTCCGCGCCTGAAGGAGCGTCGCCGCAACGGCGGCGCTCAGTTGTCGGGTGGCGAGCAGCAGATGCTCGCGATCGGCCGCGCGCTGATGAATCATCCGCGGCTGCTGATGCTCGACGAGCCGGTCGAGGGGCTCGCCCCGGTGATCGTCGAGGAAATCGTCGCGCAGTTGAAGCAGATCAAGGCGGCCGGCGTCGCGATCCTGCTCGTCGAACAGAACCTCGAAGTGTGCACGCAGCTCGCGGACCGCCACTTCGTGATCGAACAGGGCGTGATCGTCTACGAAGGCAGCAACGCGGCATTCGCGGCCGATCACGACGTGAAGGACCGCTATCTGGGCGTCGGTGTCGCATGAGCGCCCGGCCCTTTCAATGCGAGGAATGGCAACGATGCAAGTACAGGATGTGACTCCGGGCGTCGCGGCGTCCGGCTTGCGCGTCGATGGCGCGCGGCTGTGGGACAGCCTGATGCGCCTCGCGCGCATCGGTGCGACCGACAAGGGCGGTGTGTGCCGTCTCGCGCTCACGGACCTCGATCGCCAGGCACGCGACTTGTTCGTCGCCTGGGCCAAGGAAATCGGTTGCACCGTGCGCGTCGATGCGATCGGCAATATCTTTGCGCGGCGTGCGGGCGAACGGGACGACCTGCCGCCCGTGGCGACGGGCAGCCATATCGACACGCAGCCGACCGGCGGCAAGTTCGACGGCAACTACGGCGTGCTGGCCGGCCTCGAGGTGCTGCGTACGCTCGATGACGCCGGGGTGCGCACGCGCGCGCCGCTCGAGGTGGCCGTCTGGACCAACGAAGAAGGGTCGCGCTTCGTTCCGGTGATGATGGGGTCCGGCGTGTTCGCGGGCGCGTTCACGCTCGAGCATGCGCTCGCGCAACGCGATCGCGATGGCGTGCCGGTGCGCGATGCGCTGGCCGCGATCGGCTATGCGGGCGGGGCGGACGACGGGCACGGCGCGCATCCGGTCGGCGCGTATTTCGAAGCGCATATCGAGCAGGGGCCGGTATTGGAGGCGCACGACACGACGATCGGCGTGGTCGAGGGCGCGCTCGGGCAGCGCTGGTACGACGTGACCGTACACGGCATGGAGGCGCATGCGGGCCCCACGCCGATGGAACTGCGCCGCGATGCGCTGCTGGTCGCGGCCGATCTCGTGCGTGCGGTGAACGGCATCGCGCGTGCGCATCCGCCGCACGGACGCGGCACGGTCGGCTGGATCGACGTGCACCCGAATTCGCGCAACGTGATTCCCGGCCGCGTGACGTTGACCGTCGACCTGCGCGCGGCCGACGACGCGACGCTGGCGGCGATGGATGCGCAACTGCGTGCGGCATGCGCCGACCTGGGCGCGGCGGCCGGGATGCGGATCGACATCGAGCCGGTCGTGTATTTTCCGCCGCAGCCGTTCGATCCGGCGCTGGTCGGGCAGGTCCGCGCCGGGGCGCACGCACTCGGGCTGTCGTCGATGAACGTGATCAGCGGCGCGGGGCACGATGCGGTGTATCTCGCGCGCGTGGCGCCGACCGCGATGATCTTCGTGCCGTGCAAGGACGGCATCAGCCACAACGAGATCGAAGACGCCGATCCGGTGCATCTGGAAGCCGGCTGCAACGTGCTGCTGCATGCGATGCTGGGCGCGGCCGGGATCGCGGAGGGCCATGCGCGATGAAGATCCTGATCGCCCGGATGAACCACGAGACCAACACGTTCTCGCCGGTGCCGACGCCGCTTGCCGCGTTCGGCCGCAACGGCCCCGACTGGGGCGACGACGCGTATCGCGCGAATCGCGGGATGCGCACCGCGATGGCCGCGTTCATCGACGCGGCCGAGCGCGAAGGCGCCGATATCGTGACGCCCGTGTCGGCGGCCGCGAACCCGAGCGGGCCGGTCGCGGCCGATGCGTATGCGGCGATCTGCGATGCGATCGTCGCCGCCGCGCCCGGCTGCGATGCGGTGATGCTCGACCTGCACGGCGCGATGGTCGCCGAGCAGAGCGTGGACGGCGAGGGCGACCTGCTCGCGCGCGTGCGCGCGGCGCTGCCCGGTGCGCCGATCGCAGTCGCGCTCGATCTGCACGCGAACGTCACGCAGAAGATGATCGATCACGCGGACGTGATCGTCAGTTTCAAGACGTATCCGCACGTCGACATGTACGAGACCGGCGAGCATGCGGCGCGGCTGCTGCTCGACCGGCTTCACGGCCGCGCGCGGCCCGTGCTCGCGTGGCGGCAGCCGCCGCTGATGACGTCGACGCTGCGCAGCGCGAGCGCCGAAGGCGCGATGCGGCGCGCGGTGGAGGCCGCGTGCGCGGCCGAGGCGGACGGAATGCTGGCGGTATCGATCCTGCCCGGCTTCTCGCTCGCGGATATTCCCGCGCCGTGCATCAGCGTGGTCGTGGTGGCCGACGGCGACCGCGCTGCCGCCGACGCCGCGGCCGAACGCATTGCGCGGCAGATCTGGGACGCGCGCGACGAATTCGTCTATCGCAGCGCGCCGCTCGCCGAATCGGTCGCGCAGGCCGCCGCGCTCGCCTGCGGCGCGGATCGCCCGGTGCTGATGCTCGATCACGGCGACAACTGCATGTCGGGGGGGCCGTGCGACACGATGGACCTGCTCGAAGCCGCGCTCGCGCACGGGCTCGACGGGATCGTCAGCGGGCCGTTGTGCGATCCCGAAGCCGTCGCGGCGCTGATCGACGCGGGCGTCGGCGCCACCGTCACGGTGCCGGTCGGCAACCGGCTGCCGTCGCACGGCGGCGTGCGGCGCGAACCGTTCCGCGCGACGGGCATCGTGCGCGCGATCACCGACGGCGAATACGTGATCACGGGGCCGACGTATACCGGGCAGCGTGCGTACATGGGCCGCGCGGCGGTGCTCGACATCGGCACGGCCACGCTCGTCGTCACCGAGCGCACGCAGGAGCCGTGGGATCTCGGCGTGTTCGAGAGCGTCGGCGTCGATCCGCGCCGGGCGCGCTTCCTGCTACTGAAGTCGCGGATGTATTGCCGGCCGGTGTTCGTGCCGATTTCGTCCGCGCTGGTCGAATGCGACAGTCGCGGCGTGACGGGCTCGGACTTCGGACTGTTCCGCTACGAGCGGCTCGCGCGACCGGTGTATCCGCTCGACGACATCGAGCGGTGGGAGCCGGACGCACGATCGACGGGCTGACGGAAACCGGGCGCAAGACGCCTGGCGCGCGCGCTTTCGGGCATCATGCGATGGCGCCGGCCCGTCGGGCAGCAGGGTCGGGCAATCCATTGCGTCCGCAACCGATCCGGAGAACCGACCGCCATGCATTCGAATCCCTTCCGCCCGCGCAGCGCGCGCCTGCTCGCCGCGCTGGCCCTCGCCACGACGGCCGTTGCCGTACACGCCGCCGACTGGATCGTGTCCGGCAACGACGGCAAGTACCAGCGCGTCGAGGGGCGCGACACCTATCTGCCGTCCCCGCCCGCGGATACGCTGACGCTGCTCGACGCGAGCACCTTCCCGCCGAAGGTCGCGCTGCAGGTCGACGTCGAGAACGGCATCCAGGGGCCGCCGCAGGCCGTCGCGATCACGCCCGACGCGAAGCTCGCGCTCGTCGGGGCGCCGACGCGCTATGACACGGCCGCGAAGCAGCTCGTGTTCGACACGTTCCTGCAGGTCGTGAATCTCGACACCGCGCCGCCCGCGATTACGCGCGTCGAGCTCGGCACGCATCCGCAAGGGATCGCGATCGACCGCTCGGGCCGGCTCGCGCTCGTCGCCAACGTCGATGGCAGCGTGTCGATCCTGCGCATCGACGGCACGCACGTGACGCTCGACGGCACCCTGAAAATCGGCAAGAAGCGGTTGGCCGGGATCAGCTTCACGCACGACGGCAAACATGCGCTCGTGTCGCTGCGCGACGAGCAGGGCATCGCGGTGCTGAACGTCGACGACGGCAAGGTAACCGACAGCGGCACGCGCCTGAGCACGGGCGTTGCGCCGTACACGATCGACGTGTCGAGCGACAACCGCTGGGCCGTCGTCAGCAACGTCGGGCTCGCCGGGCTGCCGGGTTACGCCGGCACGCTCGCGGGCGACGCCGATTCGGTCGCGTTGATCGACGTATCGCGCGTGCCGTTTCGCACGGTCCAGTATTTGACGGTGCCGTCGCTGCCGGAAGGCGTCGCGATTTCGCCGAACGGCAAGTGGATCGCCGTGCAGGCGATGGACGGCTCGAATCTCACGGCCGACAACCCGGGTCGCCACAAGCTCGGCAAGGTGCTGCTGTTCGAAATCCGCGACGGGCAGGCGGTGAAGGTGAGCGAAGCGCCGGGCGGCGAAGCCGCGCAGGGCATCGTGTTTACCGCCGACAGCCGGCACGTGATCGTGCAGTTCAACGTCGAACGGCAGCTTGCGCTGTATGCAGTCGAGGGCGGCAAGCTGCGCGATACGGGCAAGCGGATCGCGCTGACGGGCGGGCCGTCTTCGTTGAGGACGTTGCCGCGCTGACGCGCGTGGCGGGCTCCGTTCGGGGCTTGTCGATCAGCCATGAGATGGCGGAAAACATCATCGAGCGGCTCGGCGAAGCGTTGTCGATCGCGCAAGCCGGCGCCCGCGTACGAGATGCTGTGGAAAGAAGCGCCCGGTACGGCCGTACTGGGTTGCAAGGCCGCGCGGTTACGGACGCAGCAGATCGAACCCGCCGAATACCACGACACCGCTGAGCACGATCATCGCGACGGAGTGCTGGCCGAAGTAGAGAATCGCGGCGGCGAGCCACGTCGTGATGCAGAAGGCGCCGATGCGGGCCATCGTGTGTTCCTCGAATGCGGGATGAAGTGAATGTGTGCCGCACGGCGTTCGCCGCTCGAGCAGTGAGCGGGGCACGCATGCAGCCGAACGGAAAAGGCGACCCGGGAAGCCGCGATGCCGGTGTCGGCACGCGTTGCATGCCGGCCCGGAGTCGCAGCCGGCGGCATCGGCGATCGGGCCTGGAAGAGAGCTCCGACATGCGCATCCCGGCCGGCGAAGCGGCGATTTTACCAGCGCCATCGTGCCGCCAATCTGGCCCTTTCGCGATCAATGGCGGTCATCGTCCGGCAATCCACCCGACCCCCGATATTCAAGTTTCGTGTGACGAATGCCGTAAACAATTGAAAGGCGATTCTCGCCCCTGTCATTTTCGTTTACCGACACGACACACGGATCGACACGATGCAGATCGATTTCTCCACGACCCCGCAATCCCCGCTCGCGGACAGCGGCGTGACCGCGAACCCGCCCGCCGCGACGTCGTCCACCGGCGGCGCAACGGATACCGCGAACGCCACGGGTTCGACCGGCACCACCGGCCCCACCGGCGCGAAGGATTCGACGGGCGCCGCCGGCGCCACGCCCGGCGCGGCGGGCGCATCGTCGGAAGACCCGGCGGTCGCCCAGTTGAAGGCGCTGATCGAGCGGCTGCAGAAGCAGCTCGCGACATTGGAGCGGCAGATGGCCGCCGCGGCCCAGCGCGCCAAGGACGACCCGGCCGCGGCCGTCGAACAGCAGTCGCTGAGTGCGGAAGCCAGCGCGATTTCAGCCGCGCTGGCGACGGCGATCTCGCAACTTGCCGCGGCGCTCGAAAAATCCGGCGGCTCGCCGTCGGGCGGGCTGGTGTCGACGCAGGCCTGAGCGGCGACGGCGGCGTCGGCCGCACGCATTACAATCGCAAGCGCGTCTCCCTCTCGAGGACGACTGAACGATGAATGCGGAATTCGACGACGACGAACTCCTTCGCTTCGACGCGCACGGCGGCACGCCGCTGCCGGCGGCCGATGCCGAAGGATGGCTCGACCACGACGGTGCGCGCATTTGGCACGCGTCGTTCGGCCAGGGGCCGGCGGTCGTGCTGCTGCACGGCGGCCTCGGCCATGGCGGCAACTGGGGCAACCAGGTACCGGCGCTGCTCGCGGCCGGCTACCGCGCGATCGTGATCGACAGCCGCGGCCACGGCCGCAGCACGCGCGACGACCGACCCTATTCGTACGAACGCATGGCATCGGACGTGCTGGCCGTGCTCGACGCGCTGCAGGTCGACCGTGCACGCTTCGTCGGCTGGAGCGACGGCGCATGCATCGCGCTCGTGCTGGCCGCCCGCGCGCCGGAACGCGCGGCCGGCGTGTTCTTCTTCGCGTGCAACATGGATCCGGGCGGCACGAAGGACATGGTGCCGAGCCCGCTGATCGACCGTTGTTTCGCGCGACATCGCAAGGACTATGCGCAACTGTCCGCGACGCCGGACCAGTTCGACGCGTTCGTGGCCGCCGTCAGCGAAATGATGCGCACGCAACCGAATTACAGCGCGCAGGATCTCGCGGCGATCGCCGTGCCGGTTGCGATCGTGCAGGGCGAGCACGACGAATTCATCCGGCCCGAGCATGCGGCGTACCTCGCGCGAACGATCCCCGGCGCGACGCTGACGATCCTGCCCGGCGTGAGCCATTTCGCGCCGCTGCAGCGGCCCGCGCGATTCAACGCGGCGATGCTGGCGTTTCTCGACCGGCTGCCGGGGTGATGTGCGCACGGGCCGCCGACGCGCAGGCGTGCGTCGGCCGCGTTCTCGCATGTCGAGCGCCATCGCGCTGGTGACGCGTTGCAGTTGTCGGGCGAGCCGCGTGCCGGCGCGCGAGCGCAGGAATTCGGCGAGCACGCGTTCGCGGACGATCGGCCGCATGTGCCCGGAATCGATGCCGTCAAACCCGGCCGGTTTTCCTGAAAAAAACAGGCATGCGGCGCCGACGGAGTCGCGGCCCCGTCCGGCATGTCGCGCACTTCATAAGTTTTTCTTTCGGCTCGCGCAACATATCGTCGATTGTTGGCGGCCGGGCGGTAGCGGATAGTCCTGCTTCGACAGGCCGGCCGCCGCCCGCTCCGCGCGGCGCGGCCAGATCTGTTGTCCATGCAACCATCTGGAATCGAAAGGAACCGCACTCATGCGATTCAATGCGACACGCTTCGCCGCGACCCTGTTCGTCGCCGCCTGCGCGACCGCCGCGGCCGGTCGTGCGGCCGCCGTCACGCAGGACGACCTCCACGACACCGTCACCCGTCATATCGCGCCGCTGATGAAGCAGTATGCGATCCCCGGCATGGCGGTCGGCATCGTCGCCGACGGCAAGCCCTACGTGTTCGACTACGGCGTGATGTCGAAGCAAACCGGCAAGCCGGTGACCGGCGACACGCTGTTCGAAATCGGCTCGGTCAGCAAGACGTTGACCGCGACGCTCGCCGCCGACGCGCAGGAGGGCGGCGAACTGTCGCTCGCGGACCCCGCGGCCAAATATCTGCCCGAGCTGCAGGGCAAGCCGTTCGGCGTCGTGACGCTGCTTCAGCTCGGCACGCACACGCCCGGCGGGACGCCGCTGCAGGTACCGGACGGCATCCGCGACGACGCGGGCCTGATCCGCTATCTCGGCGCGTGGCGGCCCGACTATGCGCCCGGCACGCACCGCAAGTATTCGAACGTCGCGATCGGCATGCTCGGCTGGCTCACCGCGAAGGCGATGCACCGGGATTTCGCGACGCTGATGGAGCAGCGGCTCTTTCCCGCGCTCGGGATGACGCACACCTACATCGACGTGCCCGACGCACGCATGGCCGACTATGCGCAGGGCTACACGAAGGACGGCAAGCCGACCCGGATGACGCAAGGCATGCTGTGGCAGCAGGCGTACGGCGTGCGGACCACGGCGGCCGACCTGCTGCGCTTCGTGCAGGCGAACATGGGGATGATCCAGACGGCGCCGCGCCTGCAGCGCGCGATCGAACGCACGCACACCGGCTATTTCCGCGCGGGCCCGCTGACGCAGGATTTGATCTGGGAACAGTATCCGTACCCGGTCGCGCTGCCCACGCTGCTCGCGGGCAATGCGCCGAAGATGCTGTTCGATGCGGTGCCGGCCAGCGCGATCCAGCCGCCGCTCGCGCCGAACCCCGCGACCTGGATCAACAAGACGGGTTCGACCGGCGGCTTCAGCACGTATGTCGCGTTCGTTCCCGCGAAGCGGATCGCGATCGTGATCCTCGCGAACGGCAACGTGCCGATCGAGGACCGCGTGAAGGTCGCGTACCGGATCCTCGGATCGCTCGGCGACGGGCGGTAACGTCGCCGCGCGCGCCCGTCGGGAAATGCTTATGATGGCGGGCAATCCGGTGCGCGGCGAGCGACGCACCGGGCGACGGAGGAGAACCGATTGACCATCGCATGGGACGGAATCACGGGCGCCGACGTGCTCGACGACGCGCAACTGGCGAGCAGGCACGCATTGGCCGATGCGGCGCGCGACGGCGCATGGGCGACACTGATCGAGCGTGTCGCGCAACAGCCCGCGCTCGTCAACGCGACGCGGCCGGGCGGCACGTCGCTATACGCGCCGCTGCATCAGGCCGCGTATGGCGGCGCGCCGCGGGAAGTCGTCGCGGAATTGCTGCGGCTCGGCGCGTGGCGCATGCTGCGCGATGCGCGAGGCGAGCGCGCGGTCGACATTGCCGCGTCGCGCGGGCATCGGCATCTGGTCGCGCTGCTGACGCCGCAGCCGCGGCGCGTCGTGCCCGACGGCACGTTGTGCGCCATCCAGCGTCATTTCCACGACATGATCGGTGGCCGCATCGCGCACCTGCGGGTCGACGCACTGCGTTTTCCCGAACTCGAACCGCTGCTCGAATTCGACGCGCAAGCCGGGCGCATGTGGTTCGCGGTGCCCGGCATGTATGGCGGATTCCGTTACGCGCTGCGTACGGACGGCGATGCCGCGGTGCTCGTGTCCGAGAGCTGGAGCCGCGTGGTCGGCGGCTCGGGCCAGCGGCACGAGATCACGGCCCACGGCTGCACGCTGGTCGAAGAAGGCTTCGTCTGATCCGGCCGATCGTCTCGCCGGGCGCAAGACCGCACCACGTCGAAGTCGCCGAGCCCGTCGCGCATCCTGCCGCGCGCGTCGCGCGGCTCGCGCAAAGCGCGATGTGCTGCATCGTGCCGCGCGGGCAGCGGCGCGCACACAAGTGCGTCGCGCGGCCGGCCGACCTGCGCGACGCATCGTTCGTCTCGTTTCCGCCGGGTTTCGACGCGCGCAGCGCGATCGAGCGCGTGGTCGATCAAGCGATAGCCGTGCCGTCCGCTTCGACGGCCGCCGGCGCCGCCGCCGCGGCGGCGCCCGCCAGCCGCCGGTAACGCGCGAGCGCCCACAGCGGGAAGTACGCGGTATAGCCGTGATACTTCAGGTAGAAGATGCGCGGAAAGCCCGGCGCATTGTGCGAACGGTGCCACCAGAAGCCGTCTTCCTGCTGCACCGATTGCAGATACGCGATGCCGCGTTTCACCGAATCGGATTCGCAGTCGCCGAACGCCATTTGCGCGAGCAGTGCCCACGCGGTGCAGTTCGACGTGCTCTCGCCGCCGTTCGTGCCGGCCAGCTTCGGGTCGATGTAGCTGTCGTTCGTCTCGCCCCAGCCGCCGTCCGCATGCTGCCGCGCGCGCAGCCAGTCGAGCGCGCGTGCGATATAGGGTTGCGACTTGTCCTCGCCGGCGAGCGCGAGGCCGGCCAGCACGCTCCACGTGCCGTACAGGTAGTTCGTGCCCCAGCGGCCCCACCAGCTGCCGTCGGGCTGCTGCGTGCGCTTCACGTAGTCGATGCAGCGCGCGAGCGACGCGCGGTCTTCCGCGCGCTTCGTCACGCCGAAGCACAGCAGCACGCGGCCCGATACGTCCTCGGTCGGCGGATCGAGCAGCGCGCCGTGATCGGCGAACGGGATCGCGTTCAGGTACATGCGGTCGCAGTCCGCATCGAACGCCGCGAAGCCGCCGTTGCGCGATTGCAGCCCGCGCATCCAGTCGAGTGCGCGTGCGACGCGCGACGCATACGGGTGCGTGCCGTCCGCATGGCGGTGCGTACGGCCGCGCCGATCGAGCATCGCGGTGACGACCGCGCTGTCGTCGATGTCCGGGTAATACGGGTTCGCGTACTGGAACGCCCATCCGCCCGGCTCGACGTCGGCCGGGACGTTCTCGACCCAGTCGCCGCGCAGGTCGTTCACCTGCCGCTCGGCCAGCCAGTCGTACGCGCGGGCGATGCGTGCATCGAGTTCGCGCAGCGCGCCGGCCGACTCGCCGGTTTCCGGCGCCGCGACACCGCGCGCCTGCTCGAGCGCCATCGTACTCCACGCGGTATCCCACACCGGCGACAGGCACGGTTGGCAATACACGCTGCCGTCCGGCCGCGTGACCAGCAGCTTCTCCAGCGCGTTTTCGCAGTCGCGCCGCAGCGGATGGTCGTCCGGGTAGCCGAGCACCTGCATCATCTGATAGCTGTACACGATCGGCGGGAAAATGCCGCCGAGGCCGTCCTCGCCGTTCATCCGTTCCGCACACCACGCTTGCGCATGCCGGATCGCGCGCTGCCGCAGGCGCTTCGGTATCAGCGGCTCGATATGGCGGACCGTGCGGTCGAGTGCGAGGAACAGCCGGCGCATGCCGCGCGCGGGCGGGAAGTACCGGCGCTCTTCGTCCGGCGGCGTGACGAACAGTTCGCGAATCGAGACGTTGCGCGGATTGCGCGCCCGCGCCTTCAGCGAGCACAGCACCAGCAGCGGCACCATCGTCGTGCGCGCCCAGTACGCGACCTTGTACATCGAGATCGGCACCCACTTCGGGAACAGCACGAATTCGACCGGCATGAACGGCGCCGCGCGCCACGGCACTTGCCCGAACGTCGCGAGCAGGATGCGCGTGAACACGTTCGAGCGTGCCGCGCCGCCGAGCTTCAGGATCGCGTCGCGCGCGCGGATCATGTGCGGCGCGTGTTCGCTGTCGCCGGCCGCCTTCAGCGCGAAATACGCCTTTACGCTGCACGACACGTCCGGCGCGCCGTCGACGTACAGCGCCCATGCGCCGTGCGTGTCGAGCCGCTGGTTCGCGCGCAGGTAGCGCGCCATCTTCTCCTGGCGCACGTCGTCGATCCGGTCCATGAAATGCATCATCAGGATGTATTCCGCGGTGATCGTCGCGTCGGATTCGAGTTCGAAACACCAGCTGCCGTCGGGCTGCTGAAGGCGCACGAGTGCGTCGCGTCCACGGGCGATGGCAGTGTCGAGCGCGGACCAGGGGGAGGGGGCCGATTTGTTCATGCGGCGGATCATACCATCCAGCCGGAATGTTTATACCGAGACGCGCGGTGCTACCATCCGCACCATGAAAAAACGCTTCGAACCCGCGCCGCGCGACGTGTCCGCGCCCGTCGAACCGGCTGAAACGCCCGCTGCGCCGGCGCTTGAAGGATCATCGGCGCCGGCGGCAGCCGCGGCCGTGACCGGCGTGCGGCGAAAAAAAGCGCCGGATCAGGTGCGCGCGCAATTGCTGGCGGCCGCGTCGGAGATCGCGACGCATCACGGCGTGGCTGCGTTGACGCTCGATGCAGTGGCCGAGCGTGCCGGCGTGACGAAAGGCGCGCTGCAATATCACTTCGCGAACAAGCAGGGGCTGCTGGACGCGCTGTTCGGGCAGGCGACCGAGCGGTTCGGCGCGCAACTGGCCGCGCGGCTGGCGGCGGATTCCGACGGCGACGGCGCGGCGGCGCGCGCGTATCTGCATGCGGTGCTCGATGCGGCCCATCCGGCCGCGAGTACCGACGTGCTGCGCGTGCTGGTCGCGTCGATGATCACCGAGACGGACACGCGCGCGCGATGGTCGGTGCCGATGCGCGAATGGACGCGGCCCGACCCGGTGCCGCTCGAGCAGGCCGCGACGCTGATGATCTGCCGGCTCGCGGCCGACGGGTTGTGGATTTCGGAATTGCTCGACAGCGTCGACGTATCGGCCGAATTGCGCGCCGAGATCGTTCGGCAACTCGATGCGATGAGCCGGGGCGTGTTTCCGAAGTGATGCGCGACGCGGGAGCGATGTCGTCACGGGCGGGACGCTGTCGATACACCGGCGTCACGGCTCATGCCGATCGTATGGTGCGTCGATACCCGGCCCTGAGCGCGTCGACCACGAGTTCCACGGCTCGCGACGATTTGTGCCGGCTCGGATAATAGACGTGGTGCCCGACGAACGTTGGAAACCAGTCCTCCAGCACCCAGCCGAGCCGTCCGGCTTCGACGTGATGCGCGACCAGGTCCTTCGGCACATAGGCGAGCCCGAAGCCGGCAAGCGCCGCGTCGACCATCTGATAGACGTTGTTGAACGTCAACTGCCCTTCGACGCGGACCTGCAAGTCGCGGCGCCCCTTGCTCAACTCCCACGACAGCAGCGCGTTTCTGGTCGGCAGCCGAAGATTGATGCAGTTGTGCCGGGTCAGGTCCTGGGGCGTCTTCGCCGTGGGGCGGGACGCAAGGTAATCGGGAGAACCGATGATCGACATTGTCATGTCCGGCCCGATACGCTGCGCGATCATGTCCTTGGCAATCTGGTCGCCGAGCCGCACGCCGATGTCGTAGCGGCCGGCGACGAGGTCGGTTAGGCCATAGTCGTTCACCAGCTCGACCTTGAGCGCCGGATATCGACGCAGCAGCGGTTGCAGCCGCGGCCACACGTACTCGTTCGCCGCATAGTCGGTCGCGGTGATCCGGACGTTGCCGGCCGGCTGGTCCGTCATCGCGCGCAGCGATTCCAGTTCCGCCTCGATTTCCTGAAAGCGCGGGGCGATCGATGCCAGCAACCGCTCGCCGGCCTCGGTCGGCGACACGCTGCGCGTCGTGCGCGTCAGCAACGGAATGCCCATGCGCGCTTCCAGCGCGCGCACCGTTCGGCTCAACGCCGATTGAGACACGCCGAGCTGCGCGGCCGCACGGGTGAAATTGCGCTCGCGCGCGACGGCCATGAACGCCACCAGATCGTTGAAGTCTTCCATTGATTCATGCGCCACGGCATAGGTTCATGCCGATTTTGCCATCTAGTCGCATGAATCGCGAGTCATTAAAGTGGGATGGCCGACTGCTGGAGCGATCCATGCGGCACCCTTTTCGATAGAGGAAGACATCATGGAACTGAAGCGCGCGGGCTCGCAGCCCTCGATCAAAGGCCCCGACGAATGGTTCACCGGCACGGTCCGCATCGACCCGCTGAACGCACCGCCGCCGCCGGCGCGCGTATCGTGCGCCAGCGTGACGTTCGAGCCGGGCGCACGCACCGCGTGGCACACCCATCCGCTCGGCCAGACGCTGCTGGTGACCGCCGGCTGCGGCTGGACGCAATGCGACGGCGAGCCGCGCGTCGAGATCCGGGCGGGCGACGTGATCTGGTGTCCGCCCGGCCACAAGCACTGGCACGGCGCGACGTCGACCACCGCGATGACGCATATCGCGATTCAGGAAGCGCTCGATGGCAAGAACGTCAACTGGCTGGACAAGGTGACGGACGAGCAATACCTCGGCAGCGGCGAACCGCAATGAACGCGCCCGCTGCCGCTGCGTTGACCTTGATGCCGACCTGCGTGTCGTTCGCCGCGTCGGCCGACGACACGGCCCGCGCGGGCATCGCGGTTGCGCACAGCGGCACGCGATCCTCGAACACGTCACCGATGCGCGGTACGGCGCACGGTGACGATCGCACGCGTCGCCCGTTGCGGCTCGTCGCCGCGACTGGACTGGCCCTGCTCGCCGCCGCGTGCACTCCCATGCAAAGGACCGACACCATGCAGGAACCCTTGTCTTCCCCCGATTTGAAAGCGGTCGCCCCGGCCTTCGAGCGATACACGACGCACACCGTGTTCGACGGCTTGTGGAAGCGGCCGCACCTGTCGCCGCGCGATCGCAGCATCGTGACGCTGTCGGTGCTGATCGCCCGCGACCAGACCGTCGAGATGCCGCTGCATGTCCGCCTCGCGCTGGATCACGGCGTGAAGCCCGCGGAAATATCGGAAACGATCGCGCACCTGGCCTTTTACGCGGGATGGGCCAACGCGAGCGCCGCGTCGATCGTCGTCAAGCACGTCTATGACGAACGCGGCATCGGCCCCGATCAGCTCGCACCGGCGGACGTCACGCCGCTGCCGCTGAACGAGGCGGCCGAAGCGCAGCGCGCACGGACGGTCGCGGAAAACTTCGGCGCCGTCGCGCCGGGCGTGGTCGAGTACACGACCGACGCGCTGTTTCGCGACTTGTGGCTTCGCCCGGGGCTCGCGCCGCGCGACCGCAGCCTGGTGACGGTGAGTGCGCTCGTCGCCAACGGCCAGGTGGCGCAGATCCCGTATCACCTGAACCGTGCGATGGACAACGGGCTCACGCAGGCCGAAGCATCCGAGACGTTGACTCAACTGGCGTTCTACGCGGGATGGCCGAACGTCTTTTCGGCGATGCCCGTGTTCAAGGACGTATTTTCGCGGCGCGAGGCGTGACGCGCGCGCAACCTGAAGAGAGGAACATCATGACCGACAACATCGATGTCAGTCTATCGTCCGGACGTTGAGGCGCGTTCCGCAACGCTGTACAAGAAACCGGGCTACCGGATGTGAGCGTGCATCGCAGGCACGGCGCGCTTGACACGGGCGGTTTCGCCACCGCCCGTGCCGAACCGCCGATGAAGTGCCGCCGGTCCTATTGCGCCGTGGTGCGCGTGAACGGCCCGGGAATCCTGCCCGCTTCCTGACGCGCGATCATCCAGCCGGGATAGCAGGGCGGCAACGCGCTCACGGCATCGAGGCGCGCCAGTTCCTCGTCGGTCAGGACGACGTCGACCGCGCCAAGATTGTCGTCGAGCTGGTCGATCCGCTTGGCGCCGATGATGACGCTGGTGACGGCCGGCCTGGCAAGCAACCACGCGAGCGCGATCCGCGCGACCGAGACGCCGTGTGCGCCGGCGATCGCGCGCATCTCCGCCACGCACGGCCAGGCCCGCTCCGGATCGACCGGCGGAAAATCGAAATGACCGCGCCGTGAACCGGCTTCGGTCGACGCGCCGGGACCGAACTTGCCCGACAGCAATCCGCCGGCGAGCGGCGACCAGACGAGCAGCCCCATTCGCTCGTCGACGGCGAGCGGAACCAGTTCGCGCTCCACGTCGCGCCCGGCGATCGAGTAGTAGGCCTGGAGCGTCTCGAAGCGCGTGGCGTGAAGCGCGGCACTCAGGCCGAGCGCCTTGCCGATCTTGCCCGCGCGCCAGTTCGACACGCCGACGTAACGGATCAGCCCCTGCCGCGTGAGATCGTCGAGCGAGCGCAGCGTCTCCTCGATCGGCGTGACGGGGTCGCTCGCGTGAATCTGGTACAGGTCGATATGGTCGACCTGGAGCCGTTCCAGGCTTCTTTGCACCGAATCCATGATGTGACCGCGCGACGCGCCCTGGTCGTTGGGGCCCGCGCCCATCACGCCGGCCGTCTTCGTCGCCAGCACGATCTCGTGGCGCGGGACGCCGAGCTCGCGCAGCGCTTGCCCGACCACGCGTTCGGACTGCCCGAACGAGTAAATATCGGCGGTGTCGATGAAGTTGATGCCGGCGTCGAGCGCACGGGCGATCAGACGGTTCGCGTCGTCCTGGCCGACCGCGCCGATCGCCGCCCACATGCCGGCATCCGCGTTGCCGCCCATCGTCATCGTGCCGAGGCACAGCTCGGAGACGTACAGGCCGGTGCGGCCCAATTGCTTGTATTTCATTGTTGCGCCCTTCGGAATCGGCCGGACACAATACGAGGCGTCGGCCGGTGGCGCCCCGTACGAACGTCGGAATGTCAGTTGGAGCGTGATGTGCCGGCCCGCAACTGCCCGGCAATCGCCGCGACGCGTGCGCCATAGCGGCGCGCCGTTTCGAGGTCGCCCGGCGACATCTCTTCCGGCGACGCATCGGCCGGTGTCTGCGCCATCGGCGCGATGTAGGCGCCCATGCGGTTCAGGTCGTCGCGCGTCGACGCTTTGAGATTGGCCGGCTTGATGTCCATGCTGACCCAGATGCCGCCGTGCTGTCCGGCCAGCAGGAAGAAGTATTCGAGCGTATTGAGCTTGTCGCCGTTGAGGCTTGCGCTATTGGTGAAGCCGCCGAAGATCTTGTTCCGCCATCCGCTTTCGAACCAGACCTTCGACGACGCATCCGCGAACTTCTTGAACTGCCAGCTCGGGCCGCCCATGTAGGTCGGCGAGCCGAACAGGATCGCGTCGGCGTCGGCCAGTGTGGTCCACGCGTCGTCGGCGAGGTTGCCGTCGGCGTCGATCGCGACGAGCGCGGCGCCGGCGCCGTCCGCGACGGCGGCGGCCATCCGTTGCGTATGGCCGTAGCCGGAGTGGTAGACGACGACCGTTTTTGTCGGCGGGGCGAGTTGATCCATGATGGTTTCCTTTCGTTCGGGTTGTCGTTCAGACGACGTGGGAAGCCACTCTACCGAGCCGCAATCGGGTTATAAACGACGACAGATTGAACGCTCCGTTACTTTCCGGATGAACAATGCAGAACCTTGACGCGCTTTTGATTTTTGCCCGTGTCGCCGAAATGGCGAGCTTCACGCGTGCCGCCGAAAGCCTCGGCATTCAGAAAGGGCGGGTATCCACGGTCATCCGTGCGCTCGAACGGGACATGGGTGTCGCACTCCTGCATCGGACCACGAGGCGCGTGCAGCTCACCGAGGACGGCCGCGCGTTCTATGCGCGTGCGACCGACCTGCTCGCCGAAGTGCAGGAATTGCAGTCGATGTTCTCGGGGCGCGGCGCGTCGCTGCGCGGCAGGTTGCGCGTGGACATGCCCACGGAACTCGCGCGCAGCGTCGTGGTGCCGGCGCTGCCGCAACTGATGGCCGCGCATCCGGATCTGGAGCTGGAGCTGTCCAGCACCGACCGGCGTGTCGATCTCGTTCGGGAAGGGTTCGATTGCGTGATCCGGCTGGGCCCGATCGCCGACGAGACGCTGATTGCGCGGCCGCTCGGCAGGCTGCGCATGACGAATGCGGCGAGCCCCGCCTATCTCGCGCGGCATGGCGTGCCGCATACGCTCGCCGATCTGCACAGCCAGGGGCACAGGATGATCCACTACACGCTGACGCTCGGCGCGCGGCATCCCGGATGGGAATACCCGGATGGCGACGGCTATGCGTGGTTGCCGTTGCCGAGCGCGATGCAGGTGAACAGCGTGCAGACCTATCATGCGGCGGGGCTGGCGGGCATCGGGCTGATCCAGGCCGGCTATTCGGCGCTCGCGCATCACCTCGAAAGCGGCGCGCTCGTGGAGGTGTTGCCGGACCTGCGTCCCGAGCCGCTTGCCGCGTCGCTCGTCGTCGCGCATCGGCGCAATCTGTCGCCGCGCGTGCGGGCTTTCATGGACTGGATCGGGGGCGTATTGAAGCCGTACCTCGATTAGTGGAACGGTTCGACGTGCCGGCGCATGCGGTTCCTACGTTGCGGTCCCTTTGCGTGACGCATACTTGCCGGAATCCACGACCGCAGCATCAGCGCGCCGCGTCCCGCGCGTCGTCCAGCAGCCACTGCGCAAACGCCCGCACCGGCGCCGCGCTCAATTCGATCGGCTCGGGCAGCACGAGGCAAAAGTTTTTCGTAATCGCCTTGCCGTCCGGCCAGGGCGCGACCAGCCGCCCTTGTTCGAGCTCCGTCCCGATGTAAAGGCGCGGCACCAGTGCGACGCCGAGACCGGCCAGCGCGGCCTCGATCAGCATCGAATGAAGATCGTATCGCGGGCCGACCGCCGGATTGGTCAGCTCGATGCCGGTTTCCTGCGCATAGCGCTGCCACGCGTCCGGATTCTGCCGCCGGTGCAGGCGAGGCAGCGCATCCAGCGACGGCCTCGCGCCAACACCTTCGATGAGCGCCGGACTGCACACGGGCACCAGCACCTCTTCCAGCAGCGGATGCAGATGCATGCCGGCCCACGCGGGATGTTCGAAATGAATGGCGGCGTCGAATCCGCTGCCGGCCAGCAGGAACGGTTCCATCCGTTCGGCGATGTGCACGGTGACGTTCGGATGGCGCGCCTGAAAGCGCTTCAACCGCGGGATCAGCCAGCGGGTCGCGAAGGTCGGGATCGCGGCGATGTCGATGCTCGCGCCTTCGACGGGCTGCCCCATCAGATACAGGCTGTCCCGTTCCAGCCGGTCCAGAATCTCGCGCACCTGCACCGCGTATCGCGCGCCGTTGGGCGCCAGCCGCACGCGGTTGCCGATGCGCTCGAACAGCGTCACGCCGAGGAACGCCTCCAGCCGGCCGATCTGACGGCTGACGGCGCCTTCGGTGCGCGCCAGCTCGTCGGCGGCGCGGGCGAAGCTGCCGTGTCGGGCCGCCGCGTCGAAGGCCAGGAGCGCGGAATTGCTGGGGATCTTGCGTCGCATCGTGGGCTCGTCGGTCGGAGTGTGTTCGACGGTCAGCTTGATCAAATGTCACTGAAGGCTGACTTTAAGTCGATATCTGTGGGGAAAACAGCAGATTAGCATTACGTCACTGCACTGAATATCCGGTATTCGAGATGCAGGATGCTCACTCGTCACGAAGGACGAACCGATGATCTATACCGTCGAATGCAGCTTCGCCGACGCTGCCAGCGAAGCCGAATGGAACGATTTCTACAGCGACGACAAGCTGCCGGCCCTCATCTCGGTCGCCGGCTTTCACACGTCGCAGCGCTTCAGGGCGATCAGCGGCGGCTGCCCCGTTTATCTGGCCGTTCACACGATCGACGGTCTCGACGTGCTGACCGGCGATGAATATCGACGCAAAGGCGGCGGCAATTTCGCGCGGTGGCAGCAGCACATCACCGACTGGCACCGCAATCTCTACGGCGATATCGGTCGCGCGCCGTCGGTCGAAGCCGACGAGCTGCTCGCGCTGAGCGCCAGCGGCCCCGGCCCGCTGATCGAACTGGGCCTGAAGCCGCTGACCATGGCGGCCGTTGCGCTGGAGCGGTTTCCGGCGCACCGCTGGCTTGCGGTCCTCCCCCGGAGCGCCGCCCCGCTCGTCGACGACGTACCGGCCGGCCTCGACCTGTACGCACCGATGACGGCGCAACTGACGAAGAAGAGCACCGATGCCTAACGTGACTTTCCATATCGATGCGGAACGCATGCCGCCCGACGCGCGCCTCGCCGAACTTTCCGGCGACTGCATCGAACTCTGTACGCGTGTCCTTCAGGCAGAAGTCAGGAACGTCCACGTCATTTACGTGGCGGTTCGGCACGGATGCGGGCATCCCGTTTTCGCGGAAATCCGGTATCGCGTGGAATCGTTCCGTCCGCCCGCGGTCATGGACACGTTCATGGAAGCACTGGATCGCGCCGTCGTTCGCCGCACGGGGTTGACGGCGCGCATCCGCTGTTTCGGTCATGCCGTGCCGAACCTTCACGCGCGAAACTAGCCGCTCCGGAGCAGCATGATGTCCAACGTTACGTTTCCCTGTCAGCGTGTCGGGGATTTCACGATTACCGCGATCAGCGACGGCTACCTCACGGCCAGCCTCGATTTCCTGTCGAATATCGACGTGGCCGACGCTGCCGGCATGCAGCACGCGGCCGGGCAGCAGGCGCCGTCCGCCGTGCATATCAACTGCTACGTCGTGCGCGGCGCGGGCCGCACGATTCTCGTCGATGCAGGGGCCGGCGGCATCAGGCAATGGGGCGGCCGTCTGCAGGACAACTTACGGTTGGCCGGAATCGATCCCGGCGCGATCGACACCGTCCTGCTCACGCACGCCCATCCCGATCATGTAGGCGGGCTGACGAATGCCGCCGGACACGTTGCGTTTCCGAATGCGGAGCTGCTCGCGCATCGACGCGAGGTCGCGTTCTGGCGCGACGACGGCAATCTGAGCCGCGCCAGCGAGCGCGCCCGCGGCAATTTCCGGATCGCGCGTCAGGCATTCGACGCTTACGGCGATGCGCTTCGGACCTTCGACGCAGGCGAGGTGCTGCCCGGAATCGCTGCCATCCCGCTCCCGGGGCATACCGACGGACATACCGGCTATGTGCTCGAATCCGGCGATCGGGGCGTGCTCGTGTGGGGCGACATCGTGCATTTCCCGCACATCCAGATCAAGCGGCCGGACGTCTCGATTGCGTTCGACCAGGATGCGTCGCAGGCGGCGACGACGCGTGCACGGCTGCTCGACCGGGCCAGCTCGGAAGGGCTGCTGATCGCCGGCATGCATCTGGGGGAACCCGGGTTCGCGCGAATCGGGCGAACCAACGACGAATACCGCCTCATTTACGAGACCGACGCGTGAAGCGATGCACGGAAACGTTCGCGATCGATACCGCGCGCCCGCTTTGCAGGCTGCCGTTCGAGGAGGACAATCCAGCCTGAAATCTCGTCGGAGGTCGCACATCATGGCTCCGTTCCAACCCGATGGATGGCATACCGTCACGCCGCGGATCGTCGTGCCGGATCCGCGCAACCTGATCGCCTTCATCCGCACGGTGTTCGACGCAGAAGGCGAATGCCGTGCCGGCTTGCCTGCCGAGATCCGGATCGGCGACTCCGTCGTGATGGTCAGCGACGGAGGCGGCCTGCGCGATCCGATGCCGGCGTTTCTGTACGTGTATGTTCCGAACACGGACTCCACCTATCGACGGGCGCTCGCGGCGCAAGCGATCCCGCTCGAAGCGCCCGCCGACATGCCGTACGGCGACCGGCGGGCGATGGTGAAGGACGCGTGGGGAAACGTTTGGCAGATCGCGACGCACCAGCGCGACCTGTCGGCCGACGCGATTCGCGCGAGGCTCGGCGACGGCGGCTAGTCGCGCTGCCTCGGTTCCTCCTCTGTCGTAATCGTCAAGATTCGCGTCGCATGCGGATAAAAGCCGCCCGTTCCCCGCGTCGTTAACCCGTTCGCAGCCCCGCGCCCGGTATTGCGCCGCGGCGCGCGTTGTTCGTGTTCCGGAATTCACCTCCGCCGCTGGCCGTGCCCGGCCGGCTCAAGGGAACGTCATGCGAAAACAACTCACTATCCGTGGTGGACTCGTCGCGACCATCGCCGGTTATACCGTGCTGCTCGTGCTGGTGATCGGCGCCTGCATCGCGGCCCTTTACATCGGCAACGGCTCGCTCGAGGCGATGTACCGCGACGACACCGCGTCGCTGCTGCACCTGAAGACCAGCTCCGAGCGGATGCTGGTGCTGCGCGAACGCATGAGCGACGTCGCGCAGATCATCAGCGCCGGCCAGCCCGCGAAGGAGGAAGTCGCGCAACTTCATACGTTGCTCAAGCAGAGCAACGACGAACTGGATGCGTACACACGTCTGCATGCGCGCGACGCCGGCGAGCAGGCGCTGTTCGACACGCTGCAGGATCGCCGGCGCACGCTGCTCGACCGGGTGTTCCTGAAGGCGCTGTCGCAGCTCGACGGCGACGACGCATTCAACTTCCTCGACACGCAGCGCACCGCGCCGCCGGCGTTGTTCGCGGCCTACCAGACGGCGATCGACGCGCTCGAGTCGTTCCAGGTCACGCGTCAGAAGGCCCGCTACGATGCGGCCGGCCTGCATTTCCACCGGATCGTGTGGGGGATGGGGGCGGTCGCGGTGCTGGCGCTCGTCGTCGGGTTCGTGGCGCAGCGCGTGCTCGCGAAGGCGATCATCGAGCCGATCAACGTCGCGGTCGAGCAGTTCGAAAAAATCTCGAAAGGCGACCTGACCGGCGCGGTCGTCGTCCCGGGCGAGAATGAAATGGCGTATCTGCTGAATGCGCTGAAGCGGATGCAGGACGGCCTCGTCGATACGGTGAGCCAGGTGCGCGCGAGCACCGAGACGATCGTCGGCGACGTGCGCACGATCGCGAGCGGCAACGTCGACCTGTCCACGCGTACCGAGCAGCAGGCCGTGTCGCTGCAGCAGGCGGCCGCGAGCGTCGAGCAACTGACGGCGGCCGTGCGCCAGAACGCGGACAACGCGCGCGACGCGCGCACGTACGTCGAGGGCGCGGCCGGCATCGCGTCGCGCGGCGGCGAAGCGATGCAGCGCGTCGTCGAGACGATGTCGGAGATTTCGCACAGCTCCACGCGCATCTCCGGCATCGTCGGCGTGATCGAGAGCATCGCGTTTCAAACGAACATCCTCGCGTTGAACGCCGCCGTCGAAGCTGCGCGTGCGGGCGAGCAGGGGCGCGGGTTCGCGGTCGTCGCCACCGAGGTGCGCGGGCTCGCACAGCGCTGTGCCGCGGCGGCGAAGGAAATTCGCGACCTGATCGGCCAATCCGCGCGACGCGTCGAAGACGGCAGCGGCCTCGTCGCGCGGGCCGGCTCGGCGATGGCCGAGCTCGTCGCGGCGGTCGAGCGGGTGAACGCGATCATGGGCGAAACCAGCCAGGCATTCGACGAGCAGTCGTCGGGCATCGAGCAGGTGAACGCCGCGGTGATCCAGATGGAGCAGACGATGCAGCGCAATGCCGCGCTGGTCGAGGAAGCGGCGGCCGCGGCGCTGTCGCTCGACGAACAGGGCGCGCGGTTGAGCGCGGCGGTTGCGCAGTTCCGTCTGCGCGACGCGACGCTCGCGTGACGCGCGCTTATTGCGGCGTGTCCGGCAACGCGTAGTCGAAGCGGTACGCATGCCGGCCGTCGTCGATGTCGATGCGCATCGCGCCGGACAGGCCGAGCAGTTCGTCCGTTCCGGAATCGGGCACGACGGTGATCGACTGCGTCGGCTGCCCGCGCGTCATGGTGGAGCTGTGCTGCAGGACGAAGCTGCCCTTGCGTCCGCCGAGCACGCCTTCGACGGTTTCCATCGCCACGTAGCCGGCCGAGCCCTGAACGCCGCTGCGAAACGCGAGCATTTCTCCGTGGCTGACGGCTTCCAGATCGCCGTGAAAATGCTTGTCCAGCGACATGCGGCCGAGTCCGCTGTTCTGCGCGACGTGACTCAAGGGTTCCGGATTCAGCTTCACTTCGAACGGACCGCTGGCCTGCAGTTTCATGACTGTTTTCCTCGTCGAATGGGCAGTCGACACTATAAGCGAACGCCGTCGACGGTGGGCCGATCGCGGTGCGTCAGTCGCCGTCCTTCGCGAGCCCGATTGACCGCGCCCGCCGGCCGCATGATCCAGCGATGAAACCGCGGCGGCCATCGGGGCGCGCCATCGCCGTCCGACATATTCCTCTACTCGTCACCTTGACCTTGAAGCCGACTTGAAGCTTAGAGTGCTTGCTGGCGGCAGCGGCAGGCTTCGGATCTCGCGTGCCACGGTCGATCATCGACGAGAGGCAATGGACATGGACAGGCGTTTTACACAGGTCGAATTCGGGCCGCACACGGTCGACGTGCCCGAGGGCGGGTACTACGACCGGTTCCGGATGAATCCGGACCTGGATGCGGTGGCGCGCGACCCCGCAGCGGGGAACATCGATTTTTTCCGACGGATTCCGAAGCGTCGAGTCGCTTCGCGGGTTGGCCCGACCTGGGCGCCGAACTTCTACTACCGTTCCAGCAGCATTCAACTGCTGTTCCTCGCGCCGCTCGAACGCCTGCGGACGACGCTGCCGATCCCGCTCGAACCGCTGCGGGCGTTCCCCGGATACGGGATCGTCGCGCTGACGTTCTTTTCGTACGCGGTGTGCGACAACGATCCGTATGACGAAGTATCCGTCGCGGCGGTGATCCGCCGGCCCGGCGCGAAGGGCTCGCACGCGCTCGAGCTGATCGATTCGATGCGGCGCCGGAGTTTCTTCGCGCACGTGCTGGCGCTGCCGGTCACGACGGAAATTGCGCGGGTGCGCGGCGTGCACGGCTATCAGTTGCCCAAGTGGCTCGCCGAGATCGACGTGAACGTCGATGCGACGGCCCGCGCGCGTATCGCCGGACCGGACGGCCGGCCCGATCTGAGCCTCAGCGTGCCGCTGCCGGCGCTGACCCGTGTCCCGTCGCAATCGCACATGGCGACGACGACGATGGTCAATCGCATCGACGGCGAATGGCACGAGTCGTCGGTCCAGACCAACCTGCTGTCGTTCGCGCAGCGCCTGTTGCCGCGCAACGTCGAGCTGGCGCGGCACGGTGGGCCGCTCAGCCAGTTGCTCGACGGGCTCGGCGCATCCACGATCATGCGTCTCGACGTGGTCGAGGATGCACAATTGGTCCTGAACCTGCCGACACCCTTGACGGCCTTCGATGAGCCCGGCAAGCCACGCTAACGATACGGATACGTGCGACGTGCGCGCACGGAAGGAGTCGTCCATGCCCCAACCGACCTACGATCTCGTCGTATTCGGCGCCACCAGTTTCGTCGGGCAGATCCTGACCCGTTACCTGTCCGATTATCTGTCCGGCGCGGCCGCCGGTGCCGGCGACACGCTGCGCTGGGCGATCGCGGGCCGGTCCGACGCGAAGCTCAGGCAGGTCCGGGATACGCTCGGCGCGGCCGGGCAATCCGTGCCGATCATCGTCGCCGACGCGGCCGACGAAACGCAGCTGCGGGCGCTGTGCGCGCAAACGCGGGTGGTCGTGTCCACCGTCGGCCCTTACGCGCTGTACGGAGAGCCGCTGGTCCGGGTCTGCGCGCAAACCGGCACCGACTACTGCGACCTCACCGGCGAGACGCAGTGGATCCGGCGGATGATCGACAGGTACGAGCCCGCGGCCCGGCAATCGGGCGCGCGGATCGTGCATTGCTGCGGCTTCGATTCGGTGCCGTCGGACATGGGCGTCTTCTTCCTGCAGCAACAGGCGCGGCGACAGTGGGGCGCGCCGGCCACTCACGTGAAGATGCGCGTCAAGACGTTGAAGGGCGGTGCGTCGGGCGGCACCGTGGCCAGCGTGATCAACGTCGTGCGCGAAGCGGCGGCCGATCCGGCATTGCGTCGGGAGCTGCTCGATCCTTATTCGTTGTGTCCGCAACGGCATGGTTTCACGGTGCGGCAGCACGCGGTCCGGTCCGCCGAATTCGATCGCGACTGCGATGCGTGGATCGCGCCGTTCGTGATGGCGGCGATCAACGAGCGCGTCGTTCACCGCTCCAATGCGCTGGCGGACGATGCGTACGGCAGCCGCTTCACCTATGACGAAGCCGTGATGACGGGCACGGGACTGAAGGGGCGCATGATCGCGCTGACGATGGTGGCGGCCCTCGGCGCATTCATGGTCGGCGTCCTCGTCGGGCCGGTGCGCGGCCTGATGGCGCGCTTCCTGCTGCCGAAGCCGGGCGAGGGGCCGAGCATCGACGCTCAACAGGCCGGCCGCTACGATTTGCGCTTCTTCGGCCGCGCCGACGACGGGCGTACCTTGCGCGTGAAAGTCACCGGCGATCGCGATCCCGGCTACGGCTCCACCGGCAAGATGCTCGGTCAGGCCGCGATCGGTCTCGCGCTCGATTGCAGCCGCGACGGCGTGAAGACCGGACGCGGCGGCGGTTTCTGGACGCCGGCGACGATGTTCGACGAGCGCTATATCGAGCGTCTGGTTCGCCATGCCGGGTTGCGTTTCGAGGTGATTCGACCGTAGTTCGCGTTAGCGATTCGAGCCGGGCTTCGTCGTCGTGGACGCCCGGCGGCGACGCGCGCGGCTATCCTTGCCCGCGCCCGTGCGGGCAGCCGTCTCGTCCAGAATCGTCGCGGCGAATTCGGCCGCTGCCGGCATCCGCGCGTCGTGCATCATCACGAATTCCATCTCCGGCAGCGCCGGCAAACCTTCGGGCACGCCCAATTCGCGGAGCGTGTCGTCGATCGCACTGCGCGGCACGGGCGCAATCGCGATGCCGGCCCGTGCGAAGCTCCGGATGCCGGTCACGCTCGGACTTTCGCACGCGATCCGGTAGTGCATGCCGGCCAGCGCGAGCGCCTTGATGGCGGCGCCGCGGTACGGGCACGGATCGGGGAAGCACGCGAGCGGCACGTCGCCTTCCGGAAGCGGCTCGTGGCGCGCGAACGCCCAGGCGAGCGGCTCTCGCCACAACGTCGCGCCGTGGCCCGAGTGCGAACACCGGCTGCCGATCACGAGATCGAATTCGCCGTTGGCGTGCCGTCGAAACAGGCTGTCGCCGATGTCGACGACCAGATCCAGCCGCAGGCCGCGCCGCGCGGCGCCGTGGCGGCGCATCAAATCCGCAAGCCAGCCGCCTGCGAAGTCCTCCGACACGCCGATCCGCAGCTTGACGTCGACGGCGTCACCCGTTCCCAGCCTGGCCCGTGCTTCCTCGCTCAGATTGAGCATCGCCCGCGCGTAGCCGAGCAGCGTCTCGCCGTGCGCGGTCAGCGTCACGCTGCGCGTATTGCGCACGAGCAGCGCCTGCCCGACCTGGTCCTCGAGGCGAACGATCTGCGCGCTGACCGCGGACTGGCTGAGGTTCAGCCGCCGCCCGGCGCGAGTGAAGCTGCGCACGTCGGCAACCGCAACGAAGGTATGAAGCAGCGCCGTATCGAGAGGAGGGTTCATTCATCACCAATCTGGGTTAAATCGATCAATTAATATCGTTTCCGGATTATAGGCCGGCCGGATAGGCTGTGAAGCGCGGTGGGCGAGCGAGCATCGGGCGCGCCGTCGTCACCCTTGGCAAGGACCGGCGCCATGACACGCGTGCTCTATATCGAAGGCTCACCCAACAAGGCTCATTCGGCGTCCATCGAGGTGTGCGACGCGTTTCTCGACGCGTACCGGCATGCCCATCCCACGCACGAGATTCGGAAGCTCGATATCTGGGATCTGCCGATGCCCGAATTCGACGGCGCCGCGCTGGCCGCGAAATATGCGGGGCTGAGCGGCACCGCGTTGACGCCGGAGCAGGCGGCGGCGTGGCAGCAGATCGAACGGCTCGCGGCGCCGTTTCACGAAGCGGACAAATTCCTGTTCGGCGTGCCGCTGTGGAATTTCAGTATTCCGTACAAGCTCAAGCACCTGATCGACGTGATCTCGCAGAAGGACGTGTTGTTCACGTTCGACGCAGCGGGGTTTGCCGGCAAGCTGGCCGGCAAAAAGGCGGCGGTGGTCTATGCACGCGGGCTCGCCTACCAGTCGCCGGGGTCGTTTACGCCGGCCGCCGAGTTCGATCTGCAGCGCCCTTACATGGAAACGTGGCTCAAGTTCGTGGGCGTGACGGACGTTACCGGAATCGTCGTCGAGCGCACGTTGTTCGGTGCGGACGGAAAGGTCGATCCGCGCCGGGCGATCGACGACGCACGGGCGATCGCGCGGACGTTCTGACGTGTCGGCGCCGCGCATCCGCGCGGGTGGCGTCAGCGCCCGCCCCGGGCGATGGCGAGTGCGACGCCGAAGCCCACCAGCAGGCATCCGAACGTACGATCGATCCAGTGCCGCAGCGACAGCAGGCGATCGCGGACAGCCGTGGCCGAGAAACAGCAGGCCACGAGGCTGAACCAGCCGGCATGGGCGGCCGCGATGAACGCGCCGTAGCCGATCTGCACGATCAACGACGTGTCGGGCCGGACTGCCTGCATGAACAGGCTGACGATGAACACCGTGGTTTTGGGATTCAGCGCATTGGTCAGAAAGCCCGTGCGCAGCGCGGCGAGATCGGACAGCGGCGCCACGGTGGTGTCGGCTTGCACGCCGCCGGCTTTCGTCATGAGCATCCTTGCGCCGAGGTAGACCAGGTAGATCGCGCCGATCAGCTTGACGGTATCGAAGAGCCACGCCGACTGACGAATCAGGAGCCCGACGCCCAGCAGCGTGTAGCTCACGTGGACGATGACGCCGAGCCCGATCCCGCATGCGGTGAGTACGCCGGAACGACGCGACAGCATCAGGCTGTTGCGCGTGACCATCGCGAAGTCCGGCCCCGGGCTGATGACGGCCAGCAGCGTGATGGTGACTACGACTATCAATTCGGTCATCGTGTCGCTCCTGCGGTGGGTATCTTGATGGCACAATCCTATCGATCGTGCTTCATCAGGAAAAACGATGATTTCTGACCAGAATGGTGAGTTTGAATCACAATCGGTCCGTGCCGGCCTGCCGTCGCTGATGGCGCTGCGTTGTTTCGAGGCGGCGGCGCGTCACGAGCATTTCAGCCGCGCGGCAGACGAGCTGTGCCTGACCCATGGCGCGGTCAGTCGCGCGGTGCGTCTGCTCGAGGACGATCTGGGCGTGGCGCTGTTCGAGCGGCGCAGCCGTCGCGTGTTCCTGACCGAGGCGGGCCGCACCCTCGCGCAGGCCGTTCATGACGGCCTGGGCCTGATGCGTCACGCCGCTCACGCCTTGCGTACCGAAGCCGCCCGTGCGCGGCGTTCGGTGCTGTCGTGCGAGCCGACACTCCTGATGCGCTGGCTGATGCCGCGCTGGCCGGATTTCCAGGCGCGGCATGCGGGCGTCGATATCCATCTGGCCGCGGCCGGCGGGCCGTTCTCGTTCGACGGCGGCATCGACATGGCGATTCGTCGCAACGATTTCGCGTGGCCGGCGGCGTATCACGCCGAGCATCTGTTCGCCGAACGCGTGGGGCCGGTTTGCCGGCCGGACAAGGTCGGTGCGTGGTTTGCGTCGCGTCGCGGCGCCCGCGCGTTGAAGCCCGACGCTGTGCGACTGCATACGCGCACCCGGCCGGACGCATGGCATGCCTGGGCGGCGGCGGCGAATCAACCGGCCGCGAACGGGCGCGGGCAGCGGTTCGATCATTTCTACTTCAGTCTGCAGGCGGCCGTCGCGGGGCTGGGAGTCGCGATCGGACCGTGGCACCTGGTGCGCGACGACATCGAAAGCGGTGTGCTGGTTGCGCCGATGGGGTTCGTCGAGGATGGATCGGATTACTACCTGTTGACGCCGACGCCGGCGATGGACGGGAGCGCGCACGCGGCGTTGCTGGGATGGTTGAGGGCGATGGTCTGACGACGGCTGTTGGGCGCGCTTTCGAATGACCGGCGAAGCGTGTGCGCGGATGCGCGACGCACCATGCGAACCCGCGCGCCGCGAAGGCCGGTACTTCGTCGGCGCTCGCATCGATATCGGTGCCCCGGGCAATATCGCCGCTCGTCGGGCAAACGCCGCCTCGAATCGAAATAAAGCGTGAATGGACTTCCCGATGCTTGCTCATGCCGGCCAGCGAACGGAAAATGCATCGATCGGGACAGCGCACTGCAAGCGGGATTGTCGAATTGCCGGGCGAACGTTTGCGCCTGATTGCCCTGGCCCGATGCTGCCGGGGCCGGCAGGATGTCGGCCGGCTTTTACCGGAAATGACGCGTGATGGTGCGCGCGTCGCTAAAAGAAAGCCGATGCGCGCTTTATCGTTGCAACGAATGAGCGCCGATGAAATCGTCGTCATTCTTCATCTTTTTGACATGGCTTTTAACGACGCGGGGCAAGCCAGGGCGCGTCAGGCTGCAGCGCATATTTCCCGTTGCCTTTAAATCCGCATCCTTTACCCGAAGATCGACGACGAGGCGAAGCCATGCAACTTCAAACCGGTAATTTATTCGCCGTCGACGGGCGGCGCGGCGGCGACGAGCGAATCGACAGGCTCGCCACGGGCTCGCGCGTGAACGTCGAGCGGATCGTATCGATGGGGCATGCGAGCCCGGACGGGTTCTGGTATGACGACCCGCGGGCCGAATGGGTCGTGCTGCTGTCCGGCGCGGCCGTGCTCGAATTCGAAGCGGATGCGACGCGGCTCGATATGCGCGCGGGAGATTACGTGCTGATCGAGCCGCATTGCCGTCATCGTGTCGCATGGACGCATGACGAAGTGCAAACCGTCTGGCTTGCGATCTATTACGAACGCTGAAGAAAGGATGGGCGTGCGGCACGATCGATGAATGGACCTGTGCGCGACACGCCGAGCGGGCAAAACCTCGTCTACCGGAGCGGCTTTGGAATACCGCCGGTATCGATGCGCCAATCCATGCCCAAATTGCCGGACAGCGTGTTGAATCACGCGCCGGCCCAGGCGGGCAATCTTATTCCTGGATCAGGAATCGATTGCGATTCTTCGCATCCTTGATCCATGCGGGCGCGCGACCGCGGCCCGACCAAGTCGCCCCGGTCTTCGGATCGCGATACTTGGCCTGCACGGGAGCGCCCGCCTGTCTGGCCGGCCGACCGCGACGCGTACCGAAAATGTCTTTTTCGGTGATGCCGTATTCCGCGACTTTGGTGCGGATGTCGTCGACGACCGCCTGGAATTCAGCGGCGCGCGCTGCTTCGGCTTTCTCGGCCAAAGCGTCCATTTGAGCTTTCAGTTCCTTGTAAGTTGCCATATATCACTCTTCAGGTTGTGTCCATACATGATAGCGGTTTCAACCGGAAATGACGAAGAAAATTGCGTCGACTACGAATTGCATTGCGGATATGGCAATGCACGACTGCTTCGAACACCTGAGAAGTCGTTTGATTGGATCGTTTGCGTCCGATCTTCTCATGCGGGACAAGCTTCGGAGACTCAATTATTCTTTATCTTTTTTCAGAAGGATTGGGGAATTCACTGATGAACAGGGATGACAAACTGAAACATGTCGCAGCCGAATTCGGATTCGATCCGGACGAAACGATCAGGATCGGCGGAAAGTACACGCCCGTCCTGGTCGACGGAACGACGGCTTACGTCGCCGGCCAGATTCCGCGAATCGGGGAAGTCGTGCATTTCGTCGGCATCGTGGGCGAATCCGTTTCGCTGGACGACGGCCGCCGCGCGGCCGGCATTTCCGCACTGCGCGCGCTGGCGCTGATCCGCAAGCAGTGCGGCACGCTCGATGCGATCGCGACGGTGCCGCGCATGACCGTGTACGTGCGCAGCGCGCCCGGCTTCGCGATGCAAAGCGAGGTGGCCGACGGCGCGTCGGACGTGTTGTATGCCGTGCTCGGCGACGCCGGCGTCCATACGCGCTCGTCTGTCGGCGTGCTGCAATTGCCGAAGGGCGCGTCGGTCGAAGCCGATTTCATTTTCGGACTGAATCGCAGCGGCGCCGCCGGTTGACCGGGAATGGCCGCGCCGACCGGACGGGCCGCCGCCTTGCGTCGATCGGCGCGCCGTGTGCGAGCGGGCGGCTTCGGGCGTCGTCCCGGTCCATTCATCGAATGCGCGGAAGAACGAATCCGGATCCCGCTAGCCGGGCAGGAAGGCGATCTGACCGGAGAGCAGGTTCGAGCGATCGAGGCCATGCCGCGCGAGCTTCGCGCGAACTACCGCCGGCAGGGTTTTGAAGTTCGCGCCATCGTCGCCGAGCGGACGCTGCGCGAAGCGGTTCATCGCCGCAATTGCCCGGTTTCGACGAGCTGCTGAAAGAAGTCGTTCATCGACTCGGCGAGCGGGCGATAGCGGACGCCCAGTTCGTTGCGGCTGCGGCTGTTGTCCGCGCGCCAGGGCAGCCCGACGTTGCGCGCGATCACGCGGCGCGTCACGCTCTTGTTCACGAGCGGGCCGACCAGCCACACCAGCCACTTCGGCAGGATGCGTCGCGGAATCGGATAGTCGGCGCCATACCGTTCCAGCAGCGTGGCGGCCATCGCCGGCAGGTTCGTGTCGTGCGCCGAGACGATGTAGCGCCCATTGGCGCTCGGCAAAAACGCCGCACGCAGATGCGCGTCGGCCACGTCGCGGACATCCACCGCGCCCATGCCGAGATCGGGCACGCCGGCCTTCATCGTGCCGTCGCCCATCTGCCGCACGATCTCGAAGCTCTCCGACGTCGCGTACGGGTTGATGCCGGGCCCGATCACGAGCGACGGATTGATGGTGACGAGATCCCAGCGTTGCTGCCGGCGGGCGATCTGCCACGCTTCGCGCTCGGCGACCGTCTTCGAATACGAATAGGGTTGATGGGTGAGCGACGAACTGGTGTTCCAGACTGCTTCGGTGAACATACCGTCGGGCGTCGCTGCGAGATCGGCGTTGTCGCCGTAGATCGCCGCGCAACTGCTGGTCAGCACGACGCGCCGCACCGATGGCGTGCGGTTGGCCGTCTCGAGTACGTTGCGCGTGCCGAGCAACGCCGGATCGACCAGTTCCTTTTGCGGATCGCGAACGGTGACCGTGAATGGCGACGCGGTATGGAACACGATCGCGCAACCCGCCATCGCGTCCTCGTACGACCCGGGTTCGAGCAGGTCGGCGCGGAAATAGCGGATCGTGCCGGGCCTGCCGGCCGCGATGCGCTGGAGATGCTTCAGCTTGTCCGGGCTGTCGGGGTCGCGGACGGCCGCATGGACCGTCAGGCCGGCCTCGAGCAGACGCTGCACGAGCCAGCCGGCGACGTATCCGGTTGCGCCCGTCACCATGACGGGGTGGTCGGTATCGATGTCCATGGGCGGGATTCCGTTGCAGGGGAGATGCGCCATGATGCCGCCTTTTGCGCGTCGCTTCACGCGCCAGGCGCGTCGATCGACATGCAAGGCGCGACGGGCGGCACGATACCGGTGGCCCGCGGCGATGCTCGGGACCGCTGACGGTTCCGGGGCCGACGAACGGGCCGCGCGCCGGTTTGCCGGCGGCCATTGACGCGCCGCGTCGGGTCCGATTACGCTCGTCTCCGATCTCATTTCGGGGACGCTCGATGAGCGACGACGCGACAGAAAAGGTGATCGAATTCGCCAGGCACGTAATCGGCTACATGCAATCCGCTTTTCCCGGCTGGCGCGAAGTTTACGTTTGCTTCAGCGCGCCGGGCGACGGGCAGTACGGCGTGCGTGCGTCATATGCGACGGCGGCCGGCGTCGAGCTGGTGTCGACCATGGAGCACCGCGATTTCGTCGGCGGGATCATGCGCATCGGGCCGCAACTGCGCGACGCGCTCGCGAACGACGGCAGGACGTTCCGCGCCGCGCTGTTTCGCGCCAATGCCCGGTTTTCCTATCGAATGGATTACGACTGGAACGACGCCGCACGCTGGAACATCACGAAGCTCGGCGGCGCATCCGGGCTCCCGGACGGGCTGGAGGCGCTGGAGCCGCTGGACTGACGGATGCGGCCGGTTGCGCGCGCACCGGCGACGGATGCAACACCGCATTAACACTTTGACGAACGGCCGACGATACGGACTCGATCGAAGGCAGGAGAGCCGCCATGCCGAAAGCAAAAAAGAAGCTGCTGCCGAAGGACTTCGACGCGCTGCTGGACGAAGGCGACATGGCGAAGCTTCAGGCGGTGTTCGACACCTGCGACGTGAATGCGCGCGGCGGCCCGAGCAAGCGGACCGCGCTGTCGTTCGACCGGTGTCCCGACGATCTCGCGCGCTGGCTCGTCGCGCACGGCGCGGATATCGGCGCAGCCGATGCGTACGGCAACACGGCATTGCACGTGCGTGTGCGCAGCCGGCGCAGCCGCTTCGACGTGCTGCTCGAACTCGGCGCGGACGTTCACGACGACGGCGCGTCGATCGGCACGCCGCTGCATGCGGCGGCCGACTCGCGTCATGCGTTGTCCGCGCGCCTGCTGCTCGAGCACGGCGCGCGCGTCGATGCATTGAACCGGGACGGCCAGACGCCGCTCGAGCGCGCCTTGCGCACCTGCGGCAACGCGGATCTCGAGCACATGGCGGCGCTCGCCGACGTGCTGCTCGGCGCCGGTGCGGCAAAGACGCCGCAGATGCAGGCCAGCGTCGCCGAAATCGGCGAGCGTTTCGAGTTCATGCGCGAGCGCTACAACCCGCAGGAGGTCGACGCGGCGAGCGCTGCGCTGGACCGCCTCTACACGCTGTTCGACGTGCCCCCGGCGCCGCGTCGCCGGCTGCACGACGGCCGCTCGCCGATCGTCGTCGCGGCCGGAACCTGGCAGCAACAGCATCAGGCATTGTGGACGCAACTGGTGCCGGGAACGGGGCACGCGGCGACGGTGCAGGGCGAACTCATCCGGATCTCGGGCCGCATCGCGCATGAACTCGAACACAACGGCGGCTGCAACTGGGACGCCGATTTCAGGAAGATGGCCGATGCGTTCGCGGCGATCGTGCGCACCGGCACGTCGCTGCCGGCGGCCGATCTGGCGGACATGGAGGCCGTCGTGCAGGACGTCAAGCGTCAATCCGGCGACCCGGCGCAACTGTGCCGGCTCGCGGTGGCGTGGGTGCGCCTGAACCCCGATCCGCTCGAACTCGCGCCGCCGTCGTATCGTCGGTAGCGCGCGGCGCCGTCGCCTTGCGGAGCCGGCCGGCCGCCCCCGCCGGCCGTTACGGCTCCCCGGCGTTTCCGGAAGTCATCACCCGACCCATATCGGCCGGCATCCCCATTTTTGGGGATGCCGGCGCCGGGCGGTACGCCTACGATGAGCAACGAGGCACCGGGGACCGGATATCACCAGAACAATCGAGCAGGCCTGTCGTTCCGTGTCGGTCGCCGTGAACGTCCGCACAGTCGATTGACACAGTCGTCGCATACGCTGATGCGCAACGTATGCGGTGCGTCGTTGGCACCGCGAACGACGGCGCGTCGATGACGGAAGGCCTGATGTCGTATTTCGGGGAATCTCAATCACTATGCTCGCACGAGACTATGTGGAACGAGAGCTCTCGCACATCCAGCGCATGGTGGCGCTGCTGGACAGCGAGACGGACATCGACGACGTGTCGATGTCGGGGGCGGGGCGCGTCAGGCATCCGCGATACTGGCGCGGGCGTATCGAGGAACTGATGTCGACGCCCGACGTGCCGCGTCACGTCAGAAAGCTGAGCGAAGCGGTGCTCGCGAAGATCGACGAGATGGAAGTGCGGTTCGCGACGATGAAGTAAGTGCATCGTCGAGTCGGGCCGCGCCACGCGTTTCGTCGCGCCGCCCGCTGCGTCCTTCGAGCCGGATGCTCGCGTCGATCGACGCCGCGCAGGCCGCCGTGTGCGTCGACGCGGGTTGCGTTGCGCTATCGGAAACGGCCATTACGTCTGACCAGAAACGGTAACGAATGTGGTATTTCGACCAAACCCGCATCGGCGATTTGAACAATGAGGCCGATTGACTAAGATGCCCAAACGGCGTTCGACAAAAACGCACGGCGCGGGGTGGCCAGATGCAGATGAACGGGTTGGTTTCGTCGGCATGGATCGATGACGTCTACGCTGCGGCACTGGGCGACCAACGATGGGAAACGGTGCTGGACGGGCTGCGTCGGTCGGTCGGCGTACGCATGGCCACACTGCTGTCGTTCGACGACGCGGCAAGGCTGCCGGCGATCGAGCAGGCGGCCGGCGACGATCCGTCATGGGTCGCCGCGTGCCACCACCGCTACAACACCGAGTTCTACCTGTACGACCCGGTCGTGCCGGTGGCTGCCGACTGGCCGGCAGGGCGCTGGTTCGAGGACGTCAAGCATCTGTCGGTGCGGCAGCGCACACATGGCGTGTTCTATCGGGAATTCATGCAGCCGTTCGGGCTCGGCGGCATCTCGGGCCTGTACATCCATCGCGGCGACGGTGCGGGCGCTTTCCTCAGCGTGCAGAGCGGCCCCGAATCGCAAGGGCTGGCCGATGAGCAGCGTCGCGCCATCGAAATCATGGGCGCGCACATCAGCCGCGCGCTGCGCATCCACGCGCGCATCGGCGAGCTCGAAGCGCGCGTGGCCGCCGCGGAATCGGCGCTCGACGTGGTGCCGGTGCCGGTGTTCCTGCTCGGCGCGCAGCGCGAACTGCGCTATACGAACCGCGCGGCCGATCGACTGATCGCCGCCGAACCGGCGCTGCGGATCGTGAGCGGCCGTTTCGTGCCGGAAGGCTGCGTCGACGACGCGCAATGGCGGCATGCATTCGCCCGCGGCGGGCTGTTGCTGCGTCGTGCGACGGGCGAGCCGCTGCCGCTTGCGCTGATTCCCGTTCCCGAACAGTCGCGCCTCGCGCGCGAACGGCCCGGCGTCGCGGTGCTGATGACGGCCGCCGACCTGCGTTCGCCGTCGGCGCGCGCGCAGCGCCTGCGCGTGTTCTACGGGCTGTCGTCGGCGGAAGCCGAACTCGCGGTGCTGCTGTGCTGCGACGGGCGCTCGCCGCAAGAATGCGCGGCGCTGCGCGGCGTGTCGATCGGCACGGTGCGCGCGCAGATCAAGTCGATCTACACGAAAACGGACGTGGCGCGCGCGGCCCAACTCACGTCGCTGGTCATGCAGACCTGAGCGGCCAACGCGCGCCGCCGGGACTGCGTTTTTACCTAGCCGCCGCCGATTCCCTGCAGTATCTTGCCGGTCCCGCCGCAGACGGTGCATGGCTGGCCCTCCACGCGGCCGGTGCCGCGGCAGACGCGGCAGGTGTCCTCGCCGATGCCCGGCGCGTCGGCCGGGCCTTCGTCGCCGGCATTCGGCGAGGCAGGCGGATCGTGGGGCGCCGATGGCTTCGTGGTCGACATCGCAGGCTCCTTTTTCGTTGCACGATGTCGCGGCGAGCATCGCGCGTGCCCGCCGGGCGGCACGCGCGACGGCGACGGAACGACCGCGGGTTACAGCGCCGGCGCCCACGTCGACCCGAACGGGTTCGACTGGTCGATGCCCGGGAAGTCGACGAACGCCTTGCTGCAGTCGAGCACGCTGGCCGGATCGATCGCATGGACCGCGGCGCCGTCGACGACCACCCGGTTCGCAGCCGACGGGAACACCGGCAGGTTCACGTTGCGCAGCGTGAGGTTCGCGTCGGACGCGATCGTCGCGATGCCGTCGGGCGTATCGGCCACCACGTCGGTCAGCGACATCGCGAGCGGAAACGCCGGTTCGCCATAGCCCCCGGTGTTCGCCTCGAACCCCTGCAGCTTCACGCCGGCCGCGCCCTCGATCACGACGTTCGCAAGCGAGATGTCGTGGAAGTTCGGATACAGCGGGCCGCTCGCGGGCACGGCCTTCGTGCTGTAGTACGGCGTGAACAGCAGCGCATTCTTCGCGTCGCGGATGCAGATGTTCGCGTAGTGGATGTTGCTCACTTCGCCGCCGCGCGCATAGTCGGACTTGATGCGCAGCCCTTCCTCCGAATCGCGAAACGAATTGTCGTACACCTGAACGTTGGCCACGCCGCCGTTGGTTTCGCTGCCGATCGAGATGCCGTGCCCCCAGTAGATGTGGTTGTGCGCGATCGCGACGCCCCATTTGCGGTCGGCGCGCACGTCGCGATTGCCGTCGATGCCGAACAGCCCCGAGCCGGCCGGCGCCGGGTTGTTGCTGCCCTTGAGCGCGATGTCGTCGTCGCCGGTGCTCACGTAGTTGTATGCGAACACGAAGTTCTTCAGGTAGCCGTCGAACGCGATCGTGGCGGCGGACGTCGTCGTGCTGCCGGTCGACAGCGCCACCGACGTCGGCTTCGCCGCGGAGCCCGGGTCGAACGCGTCGGTGTTCTTCACGTTGTCCGCATTGAACGTCTGCCCGTTGTACAGCGGGTTGCCGTTGCCGGCCGGGTTCGCGAACGCGGCGAGCGTGGGCGTCTGCACCTTCACGTTCCAGATCGTCAGCCCGTCGACGCCGCTCGGCACCACGTGGAAATTCGGGCTGTTGTTCAGCGTGATGCGGTACAGCGTGAGGTTCTTCGCGTAGTTGAACACCATCAGCCGGAAATTCGACTGCGAGCCGAAGCCGGTCGTGCCGTTCTGCACCATGTTGCCGAGATACGCGAGATCCCACCACGTCATGTTGCGCACCGTCGATTTCGAATCGACGACGGTGCCGCCGTCGTCGCACGCGGTGCCGTCGGGCGCCACGGTGCCGCTCTTGTAGGCCGCGTAAGTGTTCGAGCAGGTCAGGTCGACCTTCATCAGCGGGTATTTCGCGTCGGACGTCACGAGCTCCGCGTAGCCGCGGCCGTCGATCCGGCCGTCGCCGACCACCGCCGCGTTGACGAGGTTGGTGCCCGTGATCAGCGCGGCGCAGTTCGACGAGCTGCCGGCTTTCGTCGCGCTGACGGCCGTGTTGCCGCAGTACGGGCCGGCGGCGTTCGGCGAATACGCCTTCACGTCGCGCGACGCATACAGCGTGACGCCCTTGTCGATCCACAGGGTGACGCCGGACGGCAGCGTCAGCGGCCCGCTGATGAAGCCGTTGCCGGGCCCCGTGCGATTGACGACGAGCCGCACCGCGAACTTGCTCGCGCGGTACTTCGGCTTCGCGAGTTCCTCGCCGGCCGCGCCGGCGATGTTCACGTTCGGCGCGGCAGCCGTCTTCTGCGCGGCGGTGGCCGCGGCGTCCGCCGCCGCGATCGTCGCGCCGACTTCGGCGTCGACGGCCGCGCCGCAGGCGTCGAGCGCGGCCTGGATGCGCGCCTGGTCGGGGTTGGCCGTCGCGGTCGACACGGCCTTGCCGACGCCGGCCGTCGACGGGTCGGCCTCCGGCGGCAGCGAGCCGTCGGGGCGGCTCACGAGCGTATTGGCGGCTTCGAGCGTGCTGCATACCTGCGTATCGGCGGGCAGCGCCGGCTCGGGCGGCAGGTTCGGGTCGACGGTCGTCGTGCCGACCTGGAACACGCTGGTCGCGGGCGGCGCGGTGGGCGCGGCGCCGCCGCCGGGACGCGTGTCGTCGCCGCCGCAGGCAGTGAGTGCCGCGGCGGTGGCGAGCAGCGCGGCGAGCAGGCCGAGCGCGCGCGGGCGGCGGTTCGGCCGGGCATGCGGCCGAGAAACGGGAAAGGTCATGACGGAGATCTCCTGAAGAGGCATCGGCTGCGCGATGTCGGGTTGGTATCGGGGCGTTCGGCGGCGCGTGTCCCGCGGCGCAAGCGGGCGGGCGATAGACGCGTTGCCGGCAAGATCGAAACGGGCGGCCGCGGCCGCCGGCGCGGGTCGTCGGTCGGGTGCCACGGGCGCGAATCGCGTCGTGCGGAATGTGTCGCGTGCAATGCGGCCGGCGCATGCTCGTGGCATCGCGACGGCGTGACTGTGTTGTGATCAGTCATCCTATAACGATGGCAAGCGAAGCGAAAGAAGACCGTCGGATGTCGGGAAAGCACGTCGTCGGCGTCCGATTCGCCTGTCGGCCCGTTTCCGGAAAACGTTTCGCGGAAAAGCGCGAAATCAGAGAATGCGATTCCCCGTTTCCTGCCAAAAGCCTTTGACGGCAGCGGTTATAGGGGTATGCACCAAGTGAGTTAAACGGTTAACCGACGTACATTCGCTCAACACGTCATACGACGTATGACTCTGCGGTTCGAGGAAGCGCATCGGCGACGCACGCGCGGGCCGACGGATCGCCGCACAACAACGATCGACCATCAAGGAGACTCACCATGAAGCACCGATTCACCGGCTCCCGTACCGCGCTGGCCGTCGCACTGCTGGCCGGCTTCGCGATGTCCGCGCAGGCGCGCGTGTTCCGCTCGGCGGACGTGCACGGCGACAACTTCCCGACCAACATGGCCGTGAAGTTCATGGGCGACGAGCTGTCGAAGCAGACGGGCGGCAAGGATTCGATCAAGGTGTTCGGCAACAGCGCGCTCGGCTCGGAAAAGGACACGGTCGACCAGGTGCGGATCGGCGCGATCGACATGGCGCGCGTGAACGGCGCATCGTTCAACGAGATCGTGCCGGAATCGCTGATCCCGTCGTTCCCGTTCCTGTTCCGCGACGTCGACCATTTCCGCAAGGCGATGTACGGCCCGGCCGGCCAGAAGATCCTCGATGCGTTCACCGCGAAGGGGATGATCGCGCTGACGTTCTACGAGAGCGGCGCGCGCTCGATCTACGCGAAGCGCCCGGTGCGCTCGCCGGCGGACATGAAGGGGCTGAAGGTGCGCGTGCAACCGTCCGACCTGATGGTCGACGAGATCAAGGCGATGGGCGGCACGCCGACGCCGATGCCGTTCGCCGAGGTGTACACGGGCTTGAAGACGGGCCTCGTCGACGCGGCGGAAAACAACCTGCCGTCGTACGAGGAAACCAAGCATTACGAAGTCGCGCCCGATTACTCGGAGACGCAGCACGCGATGACGCCGGAAGTGCTGGTGTTCTCGAAGAAGATCTGGGACACGCTGTCGCCGCAGGAGCAGGCGGCGATCAGGAAGGCGGCGGCCGATTCGGTGCCGTACTACCAGAAGCTGTGGACCGCACGCGAAGCCTCCGCGCAGCAGATGGTGACGAAGGGCGGCGCGAAGATCCTGCCGGCCGCGCAGATCGACCGCGCGGCGTTCGTGAAGGCGATGCAGCCGCTGTGGACCAAGTATGAAAAGACCCCGCAGATGAAGCAGATCGTCGACGAGATCGAGGCCACCAAGTGACGCGTCGCACTTCCCTGAACGGCGCGGCGGCCGCGGCCGCGCCGGGCGCCGCCCCGGACGACGCAACGGCGGCGCGGCCGCACGCCGCGCCGCTGTTGCGCTGCGTGAACGACGTGCTGTTTCGCGTGCTGGCCGTGATCGCGTCGGCGTGCCTCGCGGTGCTCACGGTGCTGGTGTTCTATGCGGTCGTGATGCGCTACGCGTTCGACAACGCGCCGGATTTCGTCGAGCCGATCGCGTTGTTGCTCGTGATCGTGATCGCGATGTTCGGCGCGGCGATGAAGGTGCGCGACGGCGGCCATATCGGCCTCGATTCGCTGGTGCGCCGGCTGTCGCCGAAGGCGCGCACGGTCGTCGTCGCGATCCAGCACCTGAGCCTGATCGCGTTCGCGATCATGATCATGATCGGCTGCGGCAGCATGGCCGCCGAGACGATGGGCGACCGCATTCCGATCATCGGGCTGCCCGAAGGCGTGCGCTACCTGATCTCGATGCCCGCGGCGGTTGCGATCGTCCTCTTCTCGCTCGAGCACCTGCTCGCGCTTCGTCGTTCTTCGTCGGGACAATAACGCCATGGAACTCGCGATCCTGTCCGTCAGTTTTCTGATATTTCTCGTCCTCGGCGTGCCCGTGTCGTTCGCGCTCGGCATTGCGTGCGTGCTGACCTACATGGTCGAAGGCCTGCCGATCGCGACCGCGATGCAGGCGATGATCTCGGGGATGAACGCGTTCTCGTTTCTCGCGGTGCCGTTCTTCATCTTCTCCGGCGAACTGATGCTGCATGGCGGCATCGCGGACCGGATCCTGCGCTTCGCGCAGGCGAGCGTCGGCCACTTCCGCGGCGGCCTCGGGATGGCGAACGTCGTCGCGTGCACGCTGTTCGGCGGCGTGTCGGGTTCGCCGACCGCCGATACGTCGGCGATGGGCGGCGTGGTGATTCCGCTGATGAAGCGCGAAGGCTACAGCGCCGCGTACGCGGTCAACGTGACCACGCATGCGTCGCTCGCCGGCGCGCTGATGCCGACGTCGACCAACATGATCATCTACGCGTTCGCCGCGCAGGGCATCACCGGGATGCTGCACGGCCAGCCGGTGAGCGGCGTGTCGATCGGCGACCTGCTGTTCTCGGGACTCCTGCCGGTGTTGTGGGTGATGGGCTTCGTGCTCGCCGCCGCGTACTGGCAGGCCGTGCGTCACGGTTATCCGCGCCGCGATGACGGCTCGTCCGCGCTGCCGCGGTTTCCCGGCTGGTATGCGGTGCTGCGCAGCTTCGTCGGCGCGGTGCCCGGGCTGATGGTGATCGCGATCATCCTCGTGTGCGTCGCGAAGGGCATCGCCACCGCGACCGAAGCGGCCGCGATCGCCGTGGTCTACTCGCTCGTGCTGACCGCGGTGGTCTACCGGACGCTCACCGCCGAGAAGCTGCGCCGCGCGCTGTCGCATGCGGCGCGCACGACGGGCGTCGTGCTGCTGCTGATCGCGGTGTCCAACATGCTGCGCTTCCAGATGTCGTACCTGGAGATTCCGGATGCGATCGAAGGGTTGCTGAAGCAGTCGACCGCGGCGCCGTGGCTGATGCTGCTGTACATCAACATCATCCAGGTGTTTCTCGGCACGTTCGTCGACATGGCCGCGCACATCCTGATCACGACGCCGCTGTTCCTGCCGATCGCGATGGCGTGCGGCGTCGGGCCGGTGCAGTTCGGGATCATGCTGCTGCTGAACTGCTCGCTCGGTCTCGTGCACCCGCCGATCGGGTCGGTGCAGTTCGTCGGCTGCGCGATAGGCAACGTGTCGATCGGCGAGACCACGAAGATGGCGTGGCCGTACTATCTGGCGATCTTCAGCGCGATCAACATCGTCACGTACCTGCCGTTCTTCTCGACGTGGCTGCCGAGCCTGATCAGTGGGCACGCGGTGTTCTGACGGCGTGCTTCGCCCGTCGCGGCGCCGGACGACCGAGGTGGTCCGGCGCCGCGCTCGCATGCGCGGCTCCCTTTCTTCACTTCCCGTCACTTCCATGCAAACGACTCTCGTGCGGCGCGCCGTCGCGGCGGCCGCGTTGACGATGGCGGCCTCGCTCGCGCACGCGGCGACGTATGCGTACGTGTCGAACAGCGACAGCCGCGACATCTCGGTGTTCGGCGTCGACACGTCGAACGGTGCGCTGACCGCGATCGAAACCGTGCCGGTCGGCGGCGCGGTGATGCCGATGGCGCTGTCGCCCGATCATCGTCGCCTCTACGCGGCGTTGCGCTCGACGCCGTATCGCGTCGTCAGCTTCGCGATCAATCCGCTCGACGGGCGGCTGTTCGAGCTGGGCCGTGCACCGCTCGCGGACAGCATGGCGTACGTGTCGACCGATGCGTCGGGCCGCTACCTGTTCTCGGCGTCGTACGGCGGCAATCTGCTCGCGGTGAACCGGATCGGCGCGGACGGCGTCGCGGGCGACGTGTTGCAGACGGTGAAGACCGGCCCGATGGCGCATGCGATCCGCCAGTCGCCGGACGGCCGCCATGCGTTCGCGTCGGTGCTCGGCGCCGATGCGTGGCTGCGCCTGCCGTTCGATGCGTCGACCGGCAGGCTGACCGACACGGGCGAGCCCGCGTATCGGCTGCCGGAGAAGTCGGGCCCGCGCCATTTCGTGTTTTCGCCGAACGGGCGGTTCGCGTACCTGATCGATGAGCTCGACGGCAAGCTGCACGCGATCGCGCTGTCGCACGGCGGTGCCGATGCGCGGCCGATCCAGGCCGTATCGATCCTGCCGCCCGATTTTCACGGCGACAAGCCGTGGGGCGCCGACCTGCATCTGACGCCCGACGGTCGCTTCCTGTATGCATCGGAGCGCACGTCGAGCACGCTCGCCGCGTATCGCGTCGACGCGCAGTCGGGCACGCTCGCGCGAATCGGCACGTTCGCGACCGAGCAGCAGCCGCGCGGCTTCGCGATCGATCCGTCGGGCCGGTATCTGCTCGCGGCCGGGCAATTGTCGCCGACGCTGGCCGTGTACCGGATCGACGGCCGCACCGGGCGCCTGGACGCGATCGGCAAGTATCCGGTCGGCAAGGGTGCGAACTGGGTCGAGATCGTCACGTACGACGGGACGAACTGACGGCCGGCCGCCCCGCAGACGATCAGTCCCGGCGCGGCGCCGGCTCGACGTCGCCGTTGGCCGACCGCTCGTCGCGCCAGTCGGCCAGCGCGCGCCACAGCGCCGGGCGCGCATGGTCGCGCGGCGGCAACCGGATCACGTAAGCGACGCCGCGCACGTTCACCACGACGCCCGAGTCGGGCAACGTTCCCGGGATGCCGGAGGACGGACGCTCGTCGGTGTCCGGTTCGGCCATGGTGTGCGGGCCGGGCGAGTGTCGAAACATCATGCGAAATCTCCGTGGCGCCGCGCAGCGACGCGTCAGTAGCGAACCCGCCCGATCAGGCCCAGCGGGTCGACGGCGTGCTGGACCGCGGCGGCGACCTGCCGTTGCGCGGCCGGCACGTGCTTGCGGTAGTACGCGATATTGACGGGCCCGACGCCGTGCTCGGCGCTGAAGCAGCCGCCCGCGCGCGCGACGCGGTCGTACAGCGCGCCGCGCAGCGCCATCTGCTGCAGCGGCCCGTAGCGTTGCGCGTCGGCATGCGGAATCGACACGACGAGATGGCAGCCGCCGTCGCCGAAATGGCCGAACGCATGGCAGCGCAGCGACGGATGCGCGGCCGCGAGCCATTGCTCGGCATCGGCGACGAATCCGGCCAGCGCGCCGCGCGGGAACGACACGTCGAACGACAGCGGCATGCCGTCCTGCGCGACCGCGGCCGGCAGCGCATCGCGAATCCGCCAGAACCGTTCGGCCGGCGCGCACGCCGCGTCGAGCACCTCGCGTTCTTGCGCGAGCGCGTCGAGCGTCGCGATCGCGCGCTCCTCGAGCAACGCATCGAGCCCGGGCATGCCGGTCGCGATCTCGACGAGTGCGTAGCATGCGGCGGCGTCGGCCTCGAACGGCACCCGCAACGCCGGAAACACGGCGGCGACGCGACCGATCGCCGCCGCCGACATGAATTCGAACGCCGACAGCATCTCGCCGAATGCGCGCTCGAACGCGAGCAGGCCGGCGAGCGCCGCGTCGTACGACGCGAACGCGACGAACGCCGCGCACGACGACCGCTCGAGCGGCGCGAGCGCGAACGACACGGCCGTCACGAGCCCGTTCGCGCCATTCGCGCCGATGAAGCACTGCGCGACGTCGAAGCCGGCGTTGCGCTTGCGCAGCGGCGCGAGCGCGTCGATCACGGTGCCGGCTTCGTCCGGGAGCACGACTTCGACGCCGAGCACGTGACGGCGCACGTCGCCGTACTTGATCAGGCGGCTGCCGCCCGCGTTCGCGCCGACGAGGCCGCCGGCCGCCGGATCGCTGCCGAGATCGATCGGCACGCAGAGCCCGGCTTCGCCCGCCACCCGATTGAGATCGGACAGCCGCACGCCGGCCTCGACCGTGATGCTGCGATTGGCCGGATCGAACGCGCGAACGGCGCGCATCCGCTCGAACGACACCACGCATTGCGTGCCGCTGCGATCGGGCACGGCGGCGCCGACGAGCCCGGTGCGCGCGCCCTGGGCGACGAGCGCGATCCGGTGCGCGACGGCGACGCGCACGAGCGCGCGCACGTCGGCGGTCGAGGCCGGCCGCGCGACGCCGAGCGGCACGCCGCCGTAGCGCGCGACGTCCGTCGCGTACGGCTCGCACGCCGCGCCGTCGAGCCAGCCGTCGCCGAGCGCCGCGGCGAGCGCGTGCCGCTGCGCGGCGTGTGCCGCATGGGCGGGCAGCGCGTTCATCGTCAGCCTGCCCGCGCGAGCTGCTTGCGCAGCCGGCCGCGCACGACGACCAGCGCGATCAGCGGCACGACGCCGCCCCACAGCGGGCTGTGGCGCATCGCGATCGACACCGCGAGCGCGACGACGGTGACGGCGAGCAGCACGAGCGACAGCGAACGCGCACGCGCGTGGTCGACGAACGCGCCGTCGACGAAGCCGCCGTCCGACCAGGCGGTATGCACGATGCCGACCACCAGCACGCAGACGAGCATCGCGGCCGGCCCGAGTTCCTCGCCCCACAGACGACTACCTGTCGGCGAGACGAGCGCGAGCACCGCGCCGATCACGAGGAACAGGTCGACGCCGATCGCGATGCTGTTGCGCTCCGCGCGGCGGATCAGCCACGCGCCGTGCACGAGCGCGAGCACGCCGCCGATCAGGAACGCGTGGGTCCAGCGCAGGCCCGGCTGTTCCGGGCCGAGCCGGCCGTAGAACAGGAACACGATCGCCGGCAGGAAGTTGCTCGCATGCAGCAGGTAGTCGGTTATGGGATGGTTCGATTTCATCGGTGTCTCTCCTTTCGAAACGGCGTGGCGACGCGTCAGGCGTCGTGCCAGCGGAACAGTCGCGCGGCGGCGAACAGGAACAGCGCGGTGCACGCGGTCATGCCGAGCAGTTGCGGCGCGAGCTGCGCGTACGGCGCGCCGTCGACCAGCGCGCCGCGCAGCGCGACGGCGAACTGGTTGGTCGGCAGGAACGCGAGCCCGGCCTTCAGCCACGCGGGCGCGTCGTGCATCGGGATCGTCAGGTCGCTGAAGAACAGCAGCGGGTAATAGGTGACGTTGCACGCGAGTTCGGCCGCCGCGAGCGACCGGGTGCGGCTGGCCAGCAGCACGCCGATGCTCAGCACCATCGCCGCGCCGAGCAGCACGATCGGCAACGCGCGCAGCCCGTCCGGCGTCGCGATCGGCAGCGCGATCCCGAACGCGACGCGTGCGACCGTCAGCAGCACGAGCGCCGACAGCGCCATCATCGCCATGCGCGCGACGATCAGCGCGGCGAGGAACACGCCGCGGGAGACCGGGAAGCACACGTACAGCTTGAACGTATTGCGCTCGCGCAGCGCGGCGATCGCGGTGGTCGTCGAGTTCAGGCCGATCGCCATGAACGCCATCACCAGGATGCCGGTCGCGAAGAACGCGCCGTAGTCGAACGGCCGGCGCGTCGGCGCGGCGTTCTCGAAGCGCGCTTGCGCGGCCGGCAGCCCGAGCCGCTGCGCGGCGCAGCGCGCGAGCGCGATCTCGACGACGCGCGACGCGGCCTTGACCGCGAGCGGGCCGTTGAAGTCGTAGCGGATCGTCGCCGGCGTGCGTTCGTCGGCGCCGAGCACGACGGTCACGCGATCGGCCGGCGCGCCGCGGCCGCCGAAGGTCGCCTTCACCGTGTCGCTGTGCGACAGGCTGTCGACGATCTGCGCTTCGCATGCGCGGCTGTACGGCGTCGCGCCGCCGGGCACGTCGAACGCGATGTCGGCCGTGCCGAGCGAGCCCGAGCCGCCGAACGCGAACAGCATCACGCTCAGCAGGAACACCGGGAACACGAGCGTCCAGAACAGCGACGAGCGGCTGCGCAGATAGCCGAGCAGCTCGTTGCGCACGAGGATCAGGAACACCTTAGTCATGGGTCGGGCCCTCGGTGCACAGGCGCAGCAGGTCGCCCGGCGTACTCGGTGCGAGCGCGAGATGCTGGATGCCGCGTTCGCCGACGATCCGGTGCACGTTCGGATGCAGCGTTGCATCGCCGAACGCCTCGACCACGTGCGCGGCCGACACGCGCACGCCGGTCACGCCGGGCAGCGCCGCGAGCCGCTCGTGCAGCGCGCGCGCGTCGGCTTCGTCGCGGCAATGCAGGACCGCGCGCGCGTCGCCGACGAGCTCGGCGCGCAGCGTGTCCCGGTCGCCCTGGTAGCGCACGCCGCCGTCGCGCACCCAGACGAGATCGTCGACCACGCTCAGCTCTTCCTCGGAATGGCAGATCATCGCGACGCTCGCGCCCCGCGCGCGATCGCGCAGCAGGTCGATCACGACGCCCGCATAGCGGCGGTCGAGGCCCGTGAACGGCTCGTCGAGCACGGCCAGCTCGGGCCGGTGCGCGAGCGCGACGTACAGGTCCACGCGCTGGCGCTGCCCCTTCGACAGCGCGCGGCACGGCTTGTCGAGCAGTTCGGCGATGCCGAGCGCGTCGGCGATCGCCGCATCGGTGTGCGCGTACATCGCGCGGTGCAGCGCGACGATCTCCGAGACGCGCAGATGATCCGGATACTCGACCTTCTGCAATTGCGCGCCGATCCGCTGCAGCGACCGCGAATCGCGCATGAAGCGCTCGGCCGGCACGTCGAGCACGCGCACGTCGCGGCCGCCGCGCCGGAAGCCGAGCAGCGTTTCGAGCAGCGTGGTCTTGCCCGAGCCGTTCGGCCCGACGATCGCGGTGATCGCGCCGAGCCGGAACCGCACGTGGCGCGCACAGAAGCGGAAATCGCCGGCCGCGACGTCGATCGCGCGCGCGCCGAGCGCCGCGCCCGGCGCATGCGCATCGGGCAGCGGCGGCAGGCCCGCGCGCTGCGGCCGGTCGAACGCGGCGGGCGCGCCGAACATCGCGCGCACGGACGCAAGAAACGAAACGCTCATCGTGGGCATCCTCAGTCGAACAGCATGACCTGCGTGTCGCGCGCACCGCGGTACGGGTTGCGGCCGTGCGCGACCAGCATGTTGTCGACGACGAGCACGTCGCCGGCCTGCCACGGGAACGCCCGCTCCTCGTCGTCGAGCGCGTCGTAGATCGCCACCAGATCGTCGAACGGCATCGGCGTGCCGTCGCCGTAGCGGATCTCGTACGGGAACGCGGCGCGCGCGCCGTACATGCGCTGCAGGTAGCGATAGCTGAGCTCGCCCATCGAACGCGGATTCGGGTGCTGCGCGCTCGCCTGGTTGAACCACACCGTCTCGCCGGTGCGCGGATGCATGCGCAGCGCGCTGCCGACGTGCGACACGGTCACGCTGCCGTCGTCGAGCCAGCGGCAGCCGACGCCGCGCTCCGCACACAGCCGCTCGACCTCGGCGCGATCCGTCGTGCCGAATGCGTCGTCCCACGGCCGGTGGTAGGCGGCGAACGGCAGGTTCGGGTTCGCGGCGAGGCCGTCGGCGCGGTCGCCCGGCGCCGCGAAATTGCGCAGGTACATCACGCCGCGTTCGGCGAACCGCGCGCGCAGCGCGGGCGGCACGCGCGCGGTCACGCGGCGCATGTCGCAGATCGGCGTCTCGCCGCCCGCGTCGGCCGGTTGCCGGCAGTAGAACGCGACGAGGCGCGGGAATGCGGGCATGTAGGCCATCTCCTGATGCAGCCCGATCCTGAACGGCGGCGGCATGCGGGTCGACTCGTAGACCTGGCCGTCGATCTGCCGGCGCGGGGCGGCGCCGGCCGTATAGCCGTTCGCGTGCGCCGGATAGAGCGCGCCGAGGCGGCCGAACGCGGCGGTGTCGGGCACCGCGAAGCCGCGCCACAGCAGCGCGCCGCACGCGTCGAGCAGCGTGTCGATCGTGTCGAGCCGCGAGCGGTACCACGCGACGAACATCTCCGGCGACGTCGCGAGTTCGGCGCTGCGCGGCGTCACGCACAGCGGCAGCGTCGCGCCGGACGCGACCGCCGCGCAGTGCACGTCGTCGGCGCCGAGCCGCGCGGCGGCATGGGCGGCGAGGAAGGCGAGATCGGTCATCGCTCAGGCCAGCGCCGGTTTCTTCAGCAGGATTTCGAAGCCGAGCGCGCCGAGCCCCGCGCTCGGGCTGTAGATCGACGCGACCGCCGCGAGGCCGGCCGCGGCGACGAGCGCATGCGCTTCGTCGAGCGTGATTTTTTCCTCGACGTGGGTCGGCGGATAGTCGGCGGCCGCGCGCATCTCGGTGAAGCGGTCGAGCAGGTGCTGCGGCGCGTCGCGGCGCATGTCGTGCACGAGCGCGATGCCGCCCGGCTCCAGCACGCGATACATCTCGGTCAGGCTGAGCGCCTTGTCGGGCAGGTGATGCAGCGTCGCGCGGCCGACCGCCATCGTCAGCGTGCCGTCGTCGAACGGCAGCGCGAGCGCGTCGCCGACGCGCATCTCGATCGTGTCGTCGAGCCCGAGTTCGCGGATGCGCGGGCGGCCTTCGTCGAGCATCGCCGGATCGAGGTCGATGCCGACGTAACGCCAGCCGCGCATCGCCGGATCGGTCGCCAGGCGCACCGGCACGACGCCGGTGGCCGTGCCGATGTCGGCGATCGTGCCGGGCGTCATCCCGCGCGCCAGCTGGCGGATGCGACTGATGAACAGCAGGTCCCAGGGTTCGAGCGTTTCGGTGGCGAAGCGATCGTAGTCGTTCGCCGGGCGCAGGTTCTTGAGCAGCATGACGTTCCTTGTGCGAAAGGGTGAGGGTTCACAGCCAGCCGACCGGCACGGCGGCCAAGAGCCGTCGCGCGGTCGCGCTGTTGACGCCGAACGCGGGGCGGCGGCGCCGTTCGACCGCATGCGCGGCCATCGCCGCGATGCGCGCGCCGAGCCCGACGCCGACGCCCCACGACGACGCGGCGACGCCAAGTTCGAGCAGCGTCGCGGCGGTCAGGAAATCGATGTTCGGCCGCAGCGCGCGGCGCGCGTCGGCCTGCGCGCAGCACGCGTCGAACAGCGTCACGTAGCCGCCGTCGAAGCCGCATGCGGCGAACCGGCCGCGCAGGTGCGGCGGACGCGGATCGGCGACGAACAGCGGATGGCCGAAACCGTACAGCGTGCGTTTCGCGTCGAGCGCCGCATCGATCGCCGCGCGCCCGGCCGCGTCGAGCGCGGCCGGCGGCGCGCCGGCGCCGCCCGGCACCGAGCGTGCGAGCGCCGCGAGCCACTGCATCGCTTCGAGCGCCGCGCCGACGTGCGACGGCCCGCTGGCGAGGAAGCCGGACGCGATCGCCTGCGCGAGCGTGACGCCGGTGCCGATCGCGACGCGCGGCGCGAGCACGGTCGGCGTGATGTAGCCGAAGCCGGCGTGCCAGGCGACGAGCAGCATGTCCATGGCCGCTTGCGCCGGCGCATCGCCGCGCGTCGCGCCGGTCAACACGAGCATGCGTTGCGCGTGCGTCGCGGCCGCGTCGAGCGACGCGCGGCCGGCCGTGCCGGCGGCGAACGGCCGGCCCTCGATCGCCGCGTGCAGCAGGAACGGCGCGGCGGCCGCGCACAGCAGCATCGTGTCGAGATCGGCATCGTCGGGCGCCGGGCCGCGCACGCGCGCGGTCACGTCGTCGAGGCCGCGCAGCAGGCCGGACGCGGCCGCGAACACCGGCGCGACGCCTGCCGAGCCGAGGTCGGCGGCGACCGACTGGGCGACCGAGCCCGGCGCCAGCGCGTCGGCGAACGCCGCGAGCCGCGCACCGAGCGTCGCCTCGTGCGCGCGATGCGCGGCGCTGCCGGGCGCCACGTCGAACCACAGATGCGCGAGCGCGCCTTCGAACGTCGTCGTGCCGATCAGCGCGTTCAGGTCGAGGTCGCGCACGCGCAGCGCTTCGGGGTCGAGCGTCGCGCCGTCGATGTCGGTGCCGCGATGGCGCGTCGCCGGGCGGCCCAGCAGGTTGCGCGGCGCTTCGCCGGCCGCGGGGATGGAGGTGCGGGAATCGAGTGTCGTGTCCATGTCATTCCGCCGCGGCGAGTTCGTCGCTGCTGACGCTGATCGCCGCGTGCGCCATCGCGGCGATCACGGCCGCGTGCTGGTCGACGACGGGCAGCACGTTCGCGAAGTAGTAGCGCGCGCTTTTCAGCTTGCCGCGATAGAACGCGAGCTCGGCCGGCGCGTCGGCCGTTTCGGGCGCGTCGAGCCGGCGCGCGGCGATCGTCGCCGATTCGAGCAGCACCCACGCCGACGTGACCACGCCGAACATCTCGAGGAAGCGCGTGTAGAACTGGCTGCTGCGATGCGTGTGACCGTCCTGCACGTCGCGGGCGATGTCGTCGAGCGCGGCGGCGATCCGGTCGGCGCCCGCGCGCAGCGCATCGAACAGCGGCCGCAGCTCCGCATGCGTGCCGGGCTGATGCTGATGGGCGAGGAATGCGTCGAGTTCGTCGCGGTAGTACTGGATCAGCCGCGAGTGACGGCCGAAGCCGAGCTTGTCGCGCACGAGGTCCTGCGCCTGGATGTAGTTCGTGCCTTCCCAGATCGACAGGATCTTCACGTCGCGCGCGTTCTGCTCGACGGGGCTCGCGTCGGTGTAGCCGAGCCCGCCGTGCACCTGGATCGCCGTCTCGCAGATGCGCCACGCCTGGTCGGAGATGAACGCCTTGCAGATCGGCGTCAGCAGCAGTTGCAGCTTGCGATGGCGTTCGATCTCGGCCGGGTCGGCGTCGGGCGTCGCTTCGAGCATCGCCGCGCGCGTCGCGGTCGCCGCGAGCTTGCCGAGCAGCCCGCGGCAGCCGTCCACGCGGCTTTTCATGTCGACCAGCATGCGCTGCACGTCCGCGTGCTCGACGATCGCGACGCGCGCGGCGTTCGTGTTCGATGCGCGCTCGATCGGCCGGCCCTGCAACCGGCGGCCCGCATACTCGACCGCGTGCAGGTACGCGCTCGACGCGACGCCGACGCCGAACATCCCGGTGCTCATCCGCGCCTGGTTCATCAGCGGCATCAGTTGCAGCAACCCGACGTTGCGCCGGCCGCCGAGCAGCCAGCCCTTGGTCGTGCCGTTCGCGCCGAACACGAGGTGCGTGTTCGCGCAACCCTTCAGCCCCATCTTGCGCGGCAGGCCGATGCAGTCGACGTGGTTCGGTTGCAGCTCGCCGGTTGCCTCGTCGGGCCAGAAGCGCGGCACGACGAGGCACGACAGCGAGAACGAATCCGGCGACGCCGTATCGATGCGGCCGAGCACGAAGTACAGCGTGTTTTCCGTCAGTTCGTGCATGCCGGCCGAGATATAGACCTTCTCGCCGTCGATCGCGTAGACGTCGCGTTCGAGCGGCGTCGCGCGCAGCGCGACCGCGGTGAGGTCGGTGCCGGCCTGCGGCTCGGTCGCGCAGAAGCACGCATCCCAGCGGTACGCTTCGAGCGGCGCGACGAGCGCTTTCTGGTGCGGCGTGCCGTGCATCTGCAGCAGCTTGATCGCGGGGCGCGTGAAGCCGCCGTAGGTCATGAACGACGGATTCGCGCCCATGAACATCTCGTAGATCATCTGCGTGACGATCGGCGGCAGCCCGTGCGCGGTGCCGAACAGCGTGTTCGACCACTCGTCGCGAAAGCGCGCCCACAGCGCGTGGAAATGCGAAGGAATCCGTACCTGGCCGTCGTCGAGCAGCGTGCAGCCCTCGACGTCGGCCTGCTGGTAGCTGCGGCCGAGATCGAGCGCGAAATCGCGTGCGCGTTCGAGCAGCGCATCGACCGACGCGCGATCGTGCGCGCTGTACGGCCCATGTTCGAGAAAGTGCCGGTCGGCCTCGAACAGTTCCCACAGAAAGAAGCGCAGTTCGCGCAGGCTGACCTTGTATGCGCTCATCATGCGTCTCCTTCGATATCGAGCGCGGCGTCGAGACCGCCGGCCAGATCGACGACGGCCGCGGCCGCCGCGCCGTGCAGCGCCGCATCCCACACGAGCACCGTGCGGCGCTCGCCTTCGTCCAGCGCGCCCGCGAGCCGGATCAGCGCGGCGGCCGATTCGGCGGACGACAGATGGCCCGATCCGTCGTGCTGGATGCGCGCGGCGACCGGAATCGACGCGGCGTCGGCCACGCGCGCCGCGAAGCCGGGATCGAAGCCGGGCGGCACGCACCAGTCGATCTGGCTCGCGCGCAGGTTGGCCTGCTCGAGCGCGCGGCGGATCGCGCGGGCGGCGACCGGCGCGAGCGTGTCGCGCAGCGCGACCGGCGCATCGGCCCACGGATCGGCGATCGACGGCCCGAATTCGAGCGCGACCGCCCGCACGCCGCCCCACGCGGCGGGCTCCGGCGCCGGGCCCGCGCGCGACACGAGCAGTGCGGCGGCCGCGTCGCCGTAGCCGACCAGGTCGCCGAACTGGCGGAAGAACGGGTAGAGCCACTTGTCGCTGAGGATCACGAGTGCCTGGTCGCCTTCGTCGAGCAGCCCGTCGAGCAGCATCAGCGCCGAATACCAGCCGAGCGTGCCGTTCTGGCCGAGCGCGAACGGCGTCACGCGCTGCAGCCCGAGTTCGTACTGCATGCGGCCGACGACCGAGTCGCCGATGCCTTCGTTGAGTGCGCAGCTCGCGACGATCACGTGCGTCGTGCGCGCAAGCGCGCCGGAGCCGAGCTGATCGCGCAGGTCGAGCGCCGCGTCGGCGGCCAGGTCGGCGAGGCTGCGCCCGGGCGGCGCGACGCGCAGCGCGGGCCGGCCGCCCGGCGCGAGGCGCGTGCCTTCGTCGGGCGTCAGCGCGCCCGTGCCGCGCGGCCGCGCAAAGCGCGCCTGCGGCAGCAGCAGGTGCCGGTAGCCGGGATGGCGCTCCTGCGCCTGGATCGCGCTGAACACGACGGCGGGCGGCAGCACCACGACGCCGCCGGACAACGCGAGCGTGCCGGGCGCGGCGACGCGCGGCTCGCCGATACAGGTTTCATCGAGCGTCGACAGGGTCATGCGGCGGTCTCCTCGAGGTTCGGGCGCGCGAATGCGTCGCGATACTGCGCTTTCAGCGCCGGTCGGTCGATCTTGCCGTTCGGGTTGCGCGGCAACGCCGGCAGCGGCTCGACGACGAGCGGGTTCATGTAGGTGGGCAACGCGTCGCGGCACGCCCGCGCGATGTCGGCGCGGCAGGCGGCGGCGTCGAGCGTCGACACGACGCACGCGGCGATCGCCTCGCCGAGCGCCGGGTGCGGCACGCCGAACACGGCGGCCTCGCGGATGTGCGGCAACGCGAACAGCACGTCCTCGACCTCGGTCGGGCTCACGCGATAGCCGGACGTCTTGATCATGTCGTCGCCGCGCGCGACGAAATACAGGTAGCCGTCCGCGTCGCGCCGTACGATGTCGCCCGACCACACGGCGACGTCCGGGCGCGGGATCTCGCCGTGCCGGCGCGGCAGCGGGCGAAAGCGCTGCGCGGTCAGCTCGGGCCGGTTCCAGTAGCCGAGCGTGACGAACGCGCCGCGATGCACGAGTTCGCCGGGTTCGTCGGCCGCGCATTCGCTGCCGTCCGCGCGCAGCACGAGGATTTCCGCGTTCGGCACGGCCTTGCCGATCGAGGTCGGGCGCAGCGCCGCGTCGGCCGGTGCGAGGTACGTCGAGCGGAATGCCTCGGTGAGCCCGTACATCAGGTAGGGCGACGCGTGCGTGAACAGCGCCTGCAGGCGGTGCAGCAGCGGCGTCGCGAGATGGCCGCCGGTATTCGCGAAGCGGCGGATCCGCGTGCGCGCGGCGTCGCTCCAGCCGGCGGACGCGAGCTGCATCCACAGCGGCGGCACGCCGGTGATCGACGTGACGCCGAACGCGTCGCAATGGCGCGGCACTTCGGCCGGCTGCAGGAAGTCGAGCGGCGTATAGCATGCGCCGGACGCCAGCGCGGTCGTGAGCTGGCTCAGGCCCGCATCGAAGCTGAGCGGCAGCACGCCGAGCACGACGTCGTCTTCGGCGAGCCCCTGGTACGCGGCGACGCTGAACGCGCCCGACACCAGGTTGCGGTGCGACACGACGACGCCTTTCGGCTTGCCGGTCGAGCCGGACGTGTAGAGCAGCGCGGCCGGATCGTCGTCGACCGGGCGGCCGGCGGGGGGCGTTGCCGCTGCCGCCGCCGGCGTGTCGGTGCCGGGCGAGTCGATCGCATCGGCCAGTGCCTCCATCAGCATCACGCGTTCGCCGACGAGCGCGGCGAGCGCCGGCAGGCGCTTGAGCCGCTGCGCGCCGGTCACGAACAGCGCGGCGCCGCTGTCGGCGACGATGTGTTCGATCTGCGCTTCCTTCAATTGCGGATTGACCGGCACGAAGATCGCGCCGAGTGCGTTGGCCGCGAGCATCGCGACCACGGTTTCGATGCGCTTCGGCGCGTAGATCGCGATGCGTTCGCCGGGCTGCACGCCGCGCGCCGCCAGCGCGGCGGCGGCGCGCCGGACCGCGCGGGCGAACTGGTCGTAAGTCAGTGTGCCGCCGCCGTCGGCATAAGCCGGACGCTGCGGCCAGCGCTGCGCGCCGTGTTCGAGCAGGTCGGCGACGCTGATCAATGCGTTCATGATCGGCTTCCTCTGGAAGGTCTAGGCCGGCCGCACGTACACGTGCGCGGCTTCGTGGGACAGGAAATGCGCCATCGAGTACGTGCGGTGATACGCGCCGCAGCGTGCGAACACGGCGATGTCGCCGACCTGGGGCGGCGCGCCCGTGTCGTCGCGGCCGATCACGTCCGCGCGGCTGCAGGTGCTGCCGACGTAGAGCGTCGGCACGCCGCGAGGGGCCGGCGCGGGTGCGCGGCGCACGAGCGACGGCGTGGCCAGGCGGCGCATCACCGATTCGGTCTGCGCGAGCAGGAACGCATGCGACAGGCCGCCGTCGCAGACGGCGATCGTGCGGTCCTGCCACGCCTTCACCGCGACGACGCGCGTCGCGAACACGCCCGCATCGGCGAAGATCGCGCGGCCGGATTCGTGGGCGAGCGAATACCGGCCGGCCAGCGGCGCGAGCGCGGCGGCATAGCGTTCGAACGCGGCGTCGCCCGGGTGATCGTCGGCAAAGCCGCCGCCGAGGCTCAGCGCGCCGAGCGGCGCACCGTTGGCCGGCGCGAGATCGCGGGCCAGCGCCGCGAGCAGTTCGGGCAGCACGAGCGTGTCGGGCTGCGTCGCGTCCTGGCGGATGAACGAATGCGGGCCGGAGAACACGTGCAGCCCGGCCACGGGCAGGCCGGCGGCCGCGAGCGTGCGCACCGCGTCGTGCGCCTCGTTCGGCGTCATCCCGAAGTGGTCGTGCCACAGCGCGCGCGCGTGGACGCCCGCCAGCGCGCCGGCATTCACGCGCAGCAGCACCGCGCCGGGCGTGCTGCCGCCCGCCGCCGCTTCGCGCGCGAGCGGCACGAAACGCGCGACCGCGTCCGGGTTGTCGAGCACGAAATGGCAGCGCGACGCGAGCCCCGCGCGCATGAACATTTCGTCCATCGACGGATTGTTCAGGTAACGCGGCGTCTTGATCCGGCCGATCACCGCGTCGAGCTCGCCGCGGCTCGCGAGTTCGACGCCGTCCTCGTACGCATGCGCGCAGCGCGCGAGCATGTCCTGGTTCGGGTTCGCCTTCAGCGACACGATCAGCCGCGTGCCGAGCCGCGCCTTCAGCGACCGGTAGCGGGCGATCGCGACGTCCGGCTCGTACACGTAGCACGGCGTGCGCAGGTCGGCGATCCACGCGTGATCGCCGGCGGGCGGAAGCGGGCGCTCAGGCGTCATGGCGACCCACCGGATGAAGCGTGGCGGCCGCATACGCGCCGCAGTTCGACTGCATCACGCCGAGCACGCGCCGGCCGCGCGCGAGTGCATCGAGCCCCACGTCGGCCAGGTTGATCGGAAAATCCGAACAGCACGCGTGGCCGCGCGCATGGATGTTGTCCGCATACAGCCGCTCGGCCGGCACGCGCATCGCGCGGCACAGCGCATTCCAGCCGGGCAGGTCGGCGTTGTGCGGCAGCACGAGATCGTATGCGTCGAGCGCATGCGGCTCGAGCGCGACGGCCGCGTCGATCGCGCGGCGCGTGTACGGCCACTCCATCATGATCAGGTCGGCCTCGTTCGCGGCGACGGTGTCCGAACCGCGATGCCATTTCGCGTGCGTCTCGATCGCGATCCCGCCGAGCCGGTTCTTCGTGCTGTTGCGCGCGATCAGCATCGCGGCCGCGCCGTCGCACTGCACGCCCGTCATCTGCCGCATCCGGTAATCCTCGCCGTACACGCGATCGGACGACACGACGAGCGCCGCATCGAGCTGCGGATGGCGGCGCATCAGCGCGCGCACGGTCTCGATGCCGGCCGCGACCGACACGCAGTTCAGTTGCGCGACGGAGCCCAGCCACAGCGGCTCGATGCCGAACTGCGCGGCCACTTCATGCGGCAGGCTGCGCGGCGCCGGCGGCACGCTGAACTGCTGCGTGTGCACGTGCACGATCGCGCCGACGTCGGACGGATGCACGCGCGCGGTGTCGAGCAGCCGGCCGACGGCCGCGATCGCGAGATCGGTCTCGCTCGTGTCGAGCGCCATATGGAAATAGCGGCTGCCCGACTGCGCGATCGCGGCCGCCCGCTGCGCGGGATAGTCGCGTTCGGCGGCCCAGGCCTCGATATCGACGGGCGGGCCCGGCAGCTCGTAGGCCACCGCGTCGATGCCGATCCAGAAGCCGGCGTCGCGGGATGCGTGGGAGGAGGGCATCGTCATGTCAGTTGAGCGGCATCGCCGCGTAGTCGAGGACGTCGAGCTTTTCGAAGGTCGCCTGCACGGTCGGCGTGAGCAGGCCCATCTCGCGGATCGTCGGCACGAGGCGCCGGAAGATCGAGCGGCGGATCGAGCTCGACACCGGCGATTCGCGCACCATCGCGCTGCATTCGCGCTTCGACAGCCCCATCGGCTCCCAGATGTCGTCCGCGCACAGGTGCTCGTACAGCACGGCCGCGCCTTCGCAGACGAATTCCTCGCGCTCGCGCAGCTCGTGCGCGCTCATTTCCGCGTACACGCGGCACAGCGTGATCCTGCCGACCGCGAAGTGACGCGCCTCGTCGCGCTGGATCCGCAAGAACAGGTCCTTGACGAACGGATCGGTGCTGTACGCGACGACGCTCTGGAAGATCGACAGCGCGATGCCCTCGACCAGCACCTGCATCCCGAGGTTCGTCATGTCGAGCGCGCTGCTCGTGATCGTGTCGTGCAGCAGCCCCTTCAGCGAGCGGCTCATCGGGTAGCTGACGTCGAGCTTCTCGTTGACGAGCTTCGCGTACGCCTCGACGTGGCGCGCTTCGTCCATCATCTGCGCGGCCGCGCACAGCCGCGCGCTCAGGCCGCTCTCGGCCGACGCGAGCTTCGACGCGCAGATCAGCGCGGCCTGCTCGCCGTGCAGGATCTGCGACAGCAGCCAGCCCTGCGCGTGATGGCGCACCTCGCGCTTGTCGGCGTCGGCGAGCTTGCCCCACAGCTCGGTGCCGTAGATCAGCAGCGTCGGGTCGGGCATGCCGAGCGGATTCGCCGGGTCGAGGTCGTGGCGCCAGTCGACGTCGGTCGCGACATCCCACTGCGCGGCCTTCGCCTTCTCGTACAGCCGGTTCAGCGCCTCTTCGCGCAGCGCGTAGTCGTTCGACATCAGCGCGTCGACGGGCATCGACCAGCGGATATCGGCCGTGTCCTGCATCACGGTAAGCGTGTCATTCATGTCAGGGTCTCCCCGGCCGCGCGGCGGCGCCGGAATGATGGGCGGAATCGATGAACGGAGCGGCGGCGCGCGACGCGCCCGGGTGCGGGTCGAGCCGGATCGCATAGGCCGGCCACGCGCCGCGCAGTTGCGCGTCGAACGCGTCGGCGAGCCGCGCGGGCCAGATCGCGCAGCACACGCGGTTGTCGCCGGCGAATTCCGCATCGCGCAGGATGCGGTCGCCGATCCAGACGACCGGCGCGCCGCGCGCGGCGTCGCGCAACGCTTCGTCGTACAGGTGCACGCCGAGCAGCACGTGCGGCGCCAGCAGTTCGGCCGGCAGCGCGCCGAAATACGGCGCACAGACTTCGATGAACAGGCGCGCGTCCGGATGCACGGCGCCGCGAATCCGCGCCGCGATTTCAGCGAGGAATGCGAAATACTGCACGTGGTCGAGCAGCACGCGGCGTTCGCCGCCGGCCACGTCGTACGTATTGCCGGCGTCATACGCGTCGCCGGCCGCTTCCGCGAGCGCGGCGCGCGCATAGTCGGCCGGCGTGTCGAGCGGCATCCGGTATGCGCTGGCCGCGACCGCAACCGGCTGGCGCACATCGCGCGCGATCCGGTACGTGAAGTGAACGGGTCGCACCATGTCACGCCTCGCCGTCGAGAGAGAACGTCGCGTCCGGCGCGAACGCGACGTCGGCGATCGCGTAATAGCCGTTCAGCGCGAGCGAGCAGACGGCCGCGCGGCGCGGCGTGTCGCCGTCGCGGTGCGCGAGCAGCACCGACAGCCACGGGTCGCTGCCGAACGCATGACCGAACAGGCCGTGGCCGTCCGGCAGCAGCGGCGTCTTGCCGACCGACGCGAGCAGCGCGCGGCGCGACGTGGCCGGAAAGAACGGCAGCGCCGCGTGCAGCCCGGGGCGCGCCGCGCAGAACGTGCGGATGTCGCGACCGAGCCGCACGACCGCGCTGGCCGGCGGCGCGGCGTCCGCGACGACCGACTGCGCCGGTTCGCGGCCGACGTCGACGAGCAGCGTGCAGACGCCGAAGCCCGAGCGGCCCCAAGCGGGATTGCCGTGCCAGTACGTATAGCCGTGCACGTCGATGTCGACGATCTGCAGCAGCAGCGTGCGCGGCCCGGTCTCGGCGGCGGTCGCGAGCGTGCGGCGCAGCACGTAGCCCCAGCCCGCGCACTCGTACGAGCACGTCATCCAGTCGGGCGTGTAGTCGTTCGTACCGGCGAGTGCCTGCGCGAACACGCGATGCTGCGGCGAATCGTTCATCAGCAGCATCGACAGGATCGTCGAGCTGACCACGTAGTCGTCCGCGCCGATCGCGCCGCACAGCCGCTCGCGTTCGGCACACGCCAGTGCGCCGATCGCGCGGGCCGCGTCGTCGAGCGGCACGGCCGCGCCGTCGCGCGACGGCGCGACGCGCCGGTACGCGAGCGCCTGCACGGTCAGCGCGGTCGCCGGGGCCGGCTGGACGACGGCGGCCGCCACGGGGGCAAGGGGCGCGAGCATCGTCGTATCAGGCCGCGTGCTGCTGGCGGCGCAACTGCGCGTCGAGCTGCTGCAGCGTCGTGTATTGCGTGATGTTCAGCGCTTCCGGATCGATCGAACCGTAAAGCTGTTCGCAGAACACGATCAGCTCGACGATGTTCAGCGAATCGATGCCGAGTTCGCCGATGCCGGCGTCCGTATCGACGGTTTCGACGTTGAGGATCTTCGCGACTTCGCGGGACAGGATGTCGAGCGCGTCGGCCGGAACGTTCTGGGTCGTCATGAGGGGAGCTCCTGGAGTTGAGTGGGATTGATCGGGATCGATCGGCCTGTCGCGTGGGTCAACTGCCGGCTTCGCAGCGCAGGCTCTTGCGAAGCTCGTGATAACAACGGTACGAACTGCCTTCCATCTTCGAAAACGCCAGCAGGTCGCGCTGGTCGTCGAACAGCGGCACCTTGCCGTCGCGGACGAGCGCGCTCAGGAACTCGTTCGACAGCAGCTTGATCGCGAGCACGCGCTGCACCTTGCCGAAGCTGTAGTGCGCGTCGTCGGTCTGGTTGCGCGCGGCGTCCGCGATGAAGCGGTGCACCGCGCGTGCGTCGGCGTCGAGCTCGACGCGGCCGGTCCGTTCGAGCCAGCCGACGTGCGCCATCAGCGCGCGGACGAAGTACGGCCGCACGACGGTCAGGTATTTGTTGAACACGGTCGGGCCGCCGATCCGCAGGCGGTCCTCGGCGGCGACGCGCACCTGGCCGGCGACGTTCGCGAGCTGCAGGTTGCCCGCGAGGAACGGCGCGCCGCAGGTCGCGCGCGTCAGCTTGCGGTACTCGTCGGGCCACACGAGGTACGCGGCCGGGAACATCACGCCCGGCAAGCGCGCCGCGACGACGGCCATGCAATCGCGGTGCGCCTCGATGCCCCATACCTTGTCGACCGTGAGCGCGAGCCCGTTGTCGTCGCTGCGCACGACGGTGCGCCAGGCGGCGAGCGTCGGGCCGCCGCCGTCGCTCATCAGGAACGCGAAGTTGTGGCCGGCGTCGATGCACTCGCATGCGCGGCGGTTCTGGTCGTCCGAGAAGAACAGCCCGAACATGATGCGGATGAACGCGCGCATGAACGGCTTGAACAGGTGATGAAACCCTTCGCGGTCGATCTGTTCGAGCAGCGCTTCGGTAAGCGGCGCCTCGTCGTGCCGAAGCGGCGTCGACGCGGACGCATCGGGCAGCACGTCCGGCGTGGACGCGCGCAGCGCGATCACCATCTCGCTGTCGAGCAGCCGCACGGCGGCGGCTTCGACCAGCCGGGCCGCGGCACGCGGCGGGGTGCCGAGCGTGTCGAGGTTGTCGAGGTGGCGCAGCACCGGATACGCGGCCTGGTCGGCCACGCGCAGCAGCGGCGGCGAGGGCGGCGTGGCGGTCGAAGCGGGAACGGAAAGCGTGGACATGGCAGGGTTCCTGTCAGAAACGCACGCGCACGGCGGCGTCGATACGGGTGCCGAGACCGACCATCCGGTACTCGGACTGGCTGTCGGAGAATGCGCGCGTGACGGCGACGTCGACGCTCACGCGCTTGTTCACGTCGGCGACGACCTGCGCGATCGCGAGGAGGCCCTTGTCCTGCGGCGAATAGACGCCGCGCAGCGAATACTCGACGCGGCCGATTTTCTTGCCGAGCCGCGCGAACAGGTAGTCGCGCAGGCTGCCGTCGACGCTCACGAAGTTGGCCGTGCCGCCGAGGCCGGCCAGCGCGGCGCCGGACGCGACGGGCAGCAGCGCGTTGTTCGCCTGCGCCGCGCCGACCATCCGGCGCCACTGGCTCGCGTCGTAACGCGCTTCGTCGTGCGACCACTCGACGATCAGCGACAGGTTGCCGGGCAGCGCGCTCTGCATGCCGACCGCGCTGCGCCACATGTATTGACGATCGTTGCGGCGATCGACGGCGTCGTACGCGGCCGCCGAATCGAGCGGCGTGCCGTTCGCGATGAACGCCGGCAGCGGCCGCGTCGTGCCGCGCTCGAGCCAGGCGCCCGCATAGACGGTGTTCGAGCGCGCGACGTCGAACGACAGCGTCGCGCCGGCGCCGCCGCGGCCCGCGTGACGGCCGGCGAGCAGGGCGGCCGAGCCGCCCGACCAGTTGTATGCGCCGCGCACGAGCTGCGTCGCGCCTTGGACGTCGCGGTTGTCGACGTCGTCGCGCAGCGTGCGGTTCTCGCCGGCGATGAACTGCAGCGTGATCTGCTCGCCGGCCCATTTCGCTTCGACGAGCGGCGTGCCTTCGACGTCGCCGTAGCGGTCGTAGATGTCGGCCGTCGCGGCCCGCTTCTGAAAGAAGCCGAGCGGGAAGAACGCCTGCGACGTGTCGAGCGCGTCGATCCGCTTGCCGGCCGTGAGCGTGATGCCGTTGTCGAACGCGTAGCGCACGCCGGCTTCGTTGAAGCGGCTCGCTTGCGCGCCGAGCGAATGATTGCCGGCGACGACGCGCGCGTTCGCGAACAGGTTCTCGCCGTCGATGCGTGCGAGCAGGCCGGCTTCCTGCAGATTGCGCGGCGAGTCGCCGATCAGGCGGCCGAGCAGCGCGCGGCCGTCCATGCTGTCGACGGAGCGCGCGTAGCCGATACCGTTGAGCGTGCCGAGCTGGTCCATCAGCGATTCTCCATGCGCGAGCGTGCAGCCGAGCGCGAGCGGGACGGCGAGCGCGATCCCCGGCCAGCAGCGGTTGGCCCGGCCGGACGATGAGCGGAGGCGGTCACGACGAGCGTCGGCATCGGCGTCGTACTCACTGGCCATCGGCGAGCGTGTCGGGGTTGAACCAGCCCGACGGAATCTTGCGCGGCTGGCCGTCGAGGATGTCGACGACGCTCGCGCGCTGCTTCTCGACCTCGTTGCGATACGTGATCTTGCGGATCACCTTGCGGCCGTTCGCGTCGACCGGCGCGGAAAAATCCGCACTGCGAAACAGCAGGCCGCTCGCGAGGAAGAACTGCGCGCGCACCGGCACGTCGGTATCGGGCGTGACCCACAGCTTGATCGTCGGGTAGACGTTGTCGGGGTCGGTCGCGGTCAGGTCGAGCTCGGTGGCCGGCTTGCCGTCGATCGGCGTCGTGCCCGGGGCCGCCGTCGCGCGATAGCTGTCCGCCCAGTGCGTGCGCGTGATGTCGCTGATCACGACTTCGCCTTGCAGTCGCTGCATCCCGTTGATGCGCACCGCGCTGCGCGTGTTCGGCACGTAGAACCAGTGCCCGCGCGTGGTCGCGAGGTATTTCTGGCCGTCGTTCTCGCCGCTGCGCGTGAGCGCGAGCGTGTCGCCGTTGCCGCGCGTGTAGACGAGATAGCGGGTCGCGTCGCCGGATTGTCCGCCGACTTCGTTGGTGATCCGGATGTTCGTCTGCGTATCGGCGGCCGTGCTGCGGTAGGCGTCGGCACGGGCGAGCATGGTCTGGGCCGTCGGCACGTCGGCTGCGCGGGCGGCGAGCGGCGCGCACGCGACGAGCGCGGCGAACGTAACGCGAATGCGATTCATGGGGCGAGTCCTTCGAGGATGTTGCGTTTCGCGAGCCCGAGCGTCGCGAGCAGCGCCGCGGCCACGCCGAGCACGACGAACGCGGCTTCGACGGCGGCCACGGCCGCGGGCGACACGGTGAATTCGAGCAGGATCGGTTTCACGCGGCCGGGCGGCGCGGGCAGGTGGATCTGCGCATGATTGAGCGCGACCATCGTCAGCAGCGCGAGCGCGATGCCGGCGGCCGCGCCGAGCAGGCCGAGCAGCGCGGTTTCCTGGATCAGCACGCCGCGCACCGTGGCGGCCGGTACGCCGAGCGCGCGCAGCGTCGAGATCTCGCGGCGCCGCTCGACGATGCTCATCAGGATCCAGTTGCTCATCGACAGCAGGATCGTCACGCAGAGGATCGCGCCGAATACCGAGAACTGGTTCTTGTACAGCGCGACGACCTGATGATAGAGCGACACGAGCTGGTCCCAGGTCCGCACGTCGAGCGTCGGCAGCGCGGCGCGCAGCGTCGCGGCGGCGGCCGGCGTGCGCGCGGTATTCGACAGGAACACCGCGATGCGCGACGCACGGTCGGTGCGCAGCAGCGCCTGCGCGGCCGTGAACGTCACGTCGACGATCCGTTCGTCGACGTCCTTGTTGCCGGTGCTCATCACGCCGACGATCTGCGCGTCGGTCGCGTTGATGCCGCCGTGCGCGGTCGACGCCATCAGTTGCACGACCGAGCCGACGTGCACGCCGAGCTTGCGCGCGAGTTCGGCGCCGACGACGACTTCGGTGCCCGCATGGGTCGGCGACAGATAGCGGCCCGACAGCACCGTGTGATAGTCGAAGAAGCCGGGCGGCTCGCGGTTCGGCTCGATCCCTTCGCCGACGAAGCCGTAGCTCAGATCGCCGTTCGACACGAGCCCGTCGAAGTCGATGCCGCGCGCGGTCGTCGCGACGCCGGGCAGCGCGGCGATCGCGCGCGTCGCGGCAGCCTGCTCGTCGGCGGTCAGCCCGTATTGCAGCGGCCGTTCGCCGATCAGGTCGAGATAGCCGCGATGCAACACCTGCACATGGCCGACGCCGCTGTCGATCGACCCTTCGCGCACCGCGTCGAACGTCGCGATCACGTAGCCGAGCGCGAGGCTCGACGCGAACGCGGCGACGCCGATCATCGCCATCGTCAGCACGGTGCGGCGCCGGTTGCGCCAGAGGTTACGCCACGCAAACGTCGACCAGTTCACGATTCACTCCCGGTACGCCGTCGCGCATCTCGATGCGGCGCGGCAGGTGCGCGCACAGACGATCGTCGTGCGACGCAATCAGAAAGGCGGTGCCCAGCGTGCGGTTGGTGTCGAGGATCAGCTCGGCGACCGCCCGCGCGTTGGCGCTGTCGAGGCTCGCGGTCGGCTCGTCCGCGATCACGATCGCCGGCTCCTTGGCGAGCGCGCGGGCCAGCGCGACACGCTGCTGCTCGCCGCCCGACAGTTCGCCGGGGCGGTGTCGTTCGCGCGCGGCAAGCCCCACCGCGTCGAGCATCGCGCGAGCGCGCTCGCGCCGCGTGCGCGGCGTGCCCCACGCGAAGCAGCCGAGTTCGACGTTCTCGAGCGCCGACATCACCGGAATCAGGTTGAATTGCTGGAACACGAAGCCGATGCGCTCGCGGCGAATCCGTTCGAGCGTGTCCGGCGCGTCGTCGATCCGGCGGCCTTCGAGCCAGCGTTCGCCGCTGCTCGGCACGTCGAGAAAGCCGGCGAGATTGAGCAGCGTGCTTTTGCCGCTACCCGACGGGCCGACGAGCGCGACGACGTCGCGCCGGCCGATCGAGATCGTCGCGTCGCGCACCGCGACGACACGTCCCGCGCCCTCGTACACGCGGGTGACGTCGCGCAGTTCGAGCACGGGGCCCAGCGACGCGGCCGTCATGCGAACGCTCCCTGGCCTGCTTCGACGGCGGCCGACGCGGGGATCACGGGCAGCGCGCCGTTCGCATAGAGATCGCGACACTTCAGGCGCTGCAGCTTGCCGCTCGTCGTGCGCGGCAGCGAGCCGGGCTCGACGAAACACAGATCCTGCGCGGCGAACCCGATGCGCGACGCGAGCAATTGCTGGCATTCGGACCGTGTTTGCGGCGTGGCGTCGACGGGCCGCGCCTCGATCGCGACGACCAGCCGCTCGGTGCCGGTTTCCGGATCGGGCAGACCGAACGCGATGCACGTGCTCTTGCGCAGCGCGCCGTGAGACGCCAGCGCCTCCTCGATCTCGTGCGGGAAATAGTTGCTGCCGCGAATGATGATCACTTCCTTCTTGCGGCCGAGGATATGCAACTGGCCGTCCGCGACGTAGCCGATGTCGCCGGTGCGGAACCAGCCGTCGGCCGTCAGCGGCGCGGCGATCGTGCCGTCGTCGGGGTTCAGGTAGCCGAGCATCACCGACGTGCCGCGGATCGCGACTTCGCCGACCGCGCGGTTCGGCAGCGCGTGGTCGCCGTCGTCGAGGATGCGGAACGCCATCCCTTCGATCGGCGTGCCCATCGCGAGCACCGTTTCGGTCTCCGCTTCGGTGTCCGTCTCGTGGCCGTCGTTCGCGGCGGCCGGCTGCGCGTCGCGGCGCTCGATCAGCGCGCGCCGGTCGAGCGTATCGGCGATCACGTACGGTGCGCCGTCGACCGCGCCTTCGTGCCATGCACGGTGCATCGATACCGCGAGCGTCGATTCGGCCATCCCGTAGCACGGTTGCAGCGCCGACGCCGCCAGGCCGTACGGCGCGAACGTCGCGGCGAAATCGCGCAGCGTCGCATCGTCGACGCGTTCGCCGCCGATGAAGATGTTGCGGCACGCGGACAGATCGACGCCGTCCATCGCGGCGGCGTTGAAGCGGCGCACGCAGTAGCGCAGCGCGAAGGTCGGCACCGACGTCGTCGTCGCGCGCGCCGATGCGATGCGCTTGAGCCAGCCGAGCGGATTCCGGATGAAGCTGTTCGGCTGCATCATCAGCAGCGGGGCGCGGTAGTGGAGGTTCGACAGCAGCGTGAGCAGCCCCATGTCGTGATAGAGCGGCAGCCACGACGCGGTGCCGTCGCCGGCCGCGACGTCGAAGCGCACCGACCCGCCGATGCCGAGCACGTTCGCGATCACGTTCTCGTGGCTGAGCACCGCGGCCTTCGGATGCGACGTCGAACCCGACGTGAGCTGGACATGATGCGGATCGCGGCCGCTCTTCGCGCTGATCAGCGCTCGCGTGCCGGCCTCCGCGGCGCTCGACAGCATCGCGAGATCGACGACGCGCGTGGACGCCGCGGGAAACGCCGCATCGTGCCAGGCCGCGGCCTGCGCATCCGCGGCAACGACGATGCGCGGCCGGTACAACTCGCACGCGACGTCCGCCACCTGCCGTCCGGCCGTTGCACGCCGCGCTGGAACGGGCACGGTGCAGGGCAGCGCACCCGTCATCACGCACGCCATCATCGCGACCGCATGCTCGACCGATGCGGGTAGCGCGAGCATCACCAGATCGTTCTCGCGCACGCCGAGCTCGCGCAGCGCACCGGCCTGGCGAAACACCTCTTCCGCGAAGCGCCGGTACGTGATGTTCGCTTCGCGGCCTGCGTCGTCGACGAACGTCATGCGATGCATGGCGCCCGCGACGTCCTCGAGCGATTCGATCAGGCGATGAATGGTGGATGCGTACTTCGTCACGAGGGTTCTCCCCTTGAGGAACACGGCCGCTCGCGCCACGGTGCCGGCGGCGCCGTTCGTCGAGTGAGGAGGATTCTTGCCGGATCGATCCGCTGCGACAAACGGAATCTATGCAGGCTATGCATGAGCGCAGCGCATCCACGAAGGCCGGCGCAGGTTCCTTGTCAGCGTGCCCGGACGCGAGGTGACTGGTCGGTCTCATTCGACCGGTCGTCTAGTTCACGATGTGGTTCGCTCATGCGCAGGCGTCATGCAATGCGTTCGGAAAATTCGTTTGTCCGAAGCATCGACTCACAGAAGAATTGCATCCCGGCAGCGCGCCAGCGTCGCCGCGTCATCGTGCCGGGCAGGGTCCGGCTCAAGGAGAGCGTCTTGTCCGTCACCTCATCGCCTGTTGCCCGCTCGAAACCGGTTGCCGACATGAAGAGCCGCCCGAGCGGCGTGGTCTTCTCGCTGAAACTGGCGGTGTACGTCGCGCTCGTCGCGCACGGGATGATGTTCGCGCTGTCGGCGCTCGTGATCGTGAAGATCGTCGGCATCCTGCTGATCGGCGCGATGTATGCGCACGGCGTCGAGCTGCAGCACCAGGCGCTGCATTACCAGGGGTTCCGCAGCAAGCGCCTGAACATGGTGTTCGGCGTGCTGCTCGGCATGCCGATGCTCGTGTCGTTCCACGCGTACCAGGACAGCCACCTGCGCCATCACCGGCTGCTCGGCACGCCGGAGAACAAGGAGTTCTTCGACTACGGCGACCAGTACGGCGCGAGCCCCGTCGTCAATGTCGGGCTGTGGGCGTGGCGGCTGTCGATGGCCGCGCACTATATCCAGTTCGCGAAGAACGTCGCGAAGCTCGTCGTGCCGGGCGCGCGCTTCGGCGACAACGCGCTCGTGTCGCGTGCGATCCGCCGCGACTACCTGCTGATGGCCGCGGCGATCGCGCTGCTCGCCGCGCTGTCGTTCGCGCTGCACACGTGGTTCGCCGTCTGGGTGTGGGTCGTGCCGCTCGTATGCGTCGCGGCGCCCGTGCATGCACTGGTCGAGATGCCCGAGCACTACCGCTGCGACCTGACGAGCACCGACCCGTTTCGCAACACGCGGACGATCGAGAGCAACGCGTTCATGACGTGGTTCACGAACGGCAACAACTATCACGTCGAGCATCACATGATGCCGAGCCTGCCGATCGAGCGGCTGCACGACCTGCATGGCGCGATCGCGCCGCGCATCCGCTATTACCACCGCACCTATCGACAGTTCTACTACGCATTGCTGCGCGGCCGGCTGTCGCCGCGCTCGGTGGACGACGACCGGGACGACCGCGAGCCCGATGCCGAAGCGGTCGCGCCCGCGTCCACGCAATCGGCGTGATTGCCGGCGCCGAACGCGTTGCGACGACGATGACGACGATGCTCTATCCGGAACTTTTCAGGTCGCTCGAAGCTGTCCGCTGGGACATGGAGAAGGACATTCCGTGGGACAGGTTCGACGCTTCGCTGCTCACCGACGAGCAGGCGAAGACGATCAAGATGAACGCGATCACCGAATGGTCGGCGCTGC